>JAFGED010000157.1 GCA_016931785.1 Anaerolineae bacterium | reverse complement strand
TCTGACCGAGAAACGCGAGCGCTCAGACAAGCTGCAGGGCCTGAAAATGGGCGCGGTGGATTACATCACCAAGCCATTCGACATCCAAGAACTGCGCCTGCGCGTGCGAAATGTGCTGCGTCGCTCTAACCTGGACCAGATGTCCCACTTTGTCACCGGCCTGCCGGGCCCGTCCCTGTCCGACGAGCGGTTGCGCGAGCTATTGGACACGTCCGACTGGACGATGCTCTCTGTAGGGCTGAACGGGCTGGACGAGTTTTCCGACGTCTATGGCTTTGTCGCACGGGACGACGTAATGCGCGCGGTGGCCCTCATGCTGGGCCATGTCGCAAGTGAGAGCCAAGACCCTAATGCATTTGTAGGCCACTTGGACGACACGAATTTCTTTGTCATCATCGCCCCAGGAAAAGTCAAACAAGTACAGCAAGCCCTCGCAGTGCGGCTGAAGGAAGCAATGGCCTTCTTCTATCCTCGTTCAGATTGGGAGGCCGAACAAAAAAGTTCCACCGCCAAGTTACCCCGTCTGGAAGTCGCGATGGGTGTGCTCGATCCATCAAAAGGCCCCTTTTCTAGCGTGGAGAAGCTGAAACTCGCCAGCATCGAGGCACAGCAAGTAGCCTAGGGCCTTTCGCGCAGAGCGCGAAAGGCATAGCAGTTTCACCGGCGCTGCGCGCTACGAGCGAATTGTGTCGGGACTTGATCCTTCAAACTAACTCCGGCCGGCAGAGTGCGCTCCATAAGAACGACGCTCTGCAAATGGCCGGGGTCTTTTGTCAAATTGAGGCATTCACTATGAATTTGGTCGTCGTCATCCCCACTTACAACGAAGCCGAAAACATCAGCCCCATGACCGAGGCGCTCTTCGCCCTGGATATTCCGGAGCTGGAAATCCTGATCGTCGACGACGAGTCTCCTGACGGCACCGGTGCTATTGCTGACGAGTTGGCAGCCAAGCACCAGGGCCGATTCCACGTGATGCACCGCACAGGCGAACGCGGCCTCGGATTGGCCTACATCGACGGGTTCGCTTGGGCGCTGGAGCACGGCGCAGACTACATCGTGCAGATGGACTGCGATTTCTCCCACTCACCCGAATACATCCCCCAGTTCCTCGAACACATCGCGGACTATGACGTGGTGGTCGGCTCCCGTTACATCAAGGGGGGGAAAACGGACAAGGATTGGGGTTTTGGACGCTGGCTACTTTCCTGGTGGGCTAACAGCGTTTACACCCGGCTGATCCTGGGATGCAAGGTCAAGGACGCGACCGCAGGCTTCAAGTGCTGGAAGCGAGAGACCCTGCAAGGCATCGGCATAACCGACTGCATCCGCTCGCGAGGCTACATCTTCCAGGTCGAGATGGCTTACGCTACGGAGAAATTGGGCTATCGCGTCCTGGAAATCCCCATCTATTTCGAGGACCGGCGTATCGGGCGATCCAAAATGTCGATGTCCGTCAAAATCGAGGCCGCGCTGCGGATATTTGAATTGCGATCAAAGTATCGCCAATGCACCCCAGCGATCGATTGAGCGTATGATCCGCTTGAAGCAAAGCAAACGCCTGCCCGACCTGGGCATCCTCGCCCTGCTGCTCCTATTGCCCCTCCTGTTATACGCGCCGGCAGTCCTGGGCCCCAGGACACTGCTGCCGGCCGACGTCCTTTTCCTATACGAGCCACACCAGGCAGACGCCGATGCCCTGGGCGTGGATTTCCCCCAGAACCATCTGGTCGCCGACCTCATCCTGGAGAATTACGTCTGGAAGCAGGTCCTCGTAGAAGCGCTCCAGGAGCAGGAACTCCCGCTCTGGGACCCCTACATCTTTGCCGGACACCCTTTTCTGGCCAGCGGGCAACACTCGGCGCTCTATCCCCTCAGCATCGTGTTTTACCTTCTCCCGCTGTGGCGGGCTTACGGCGTCTTTGCCTGGCTGCAACTGGGGCTGGCGGGCGGCTTTATGTACATCTTTGCCCGTGTTCTGGGCGTGCGCCGGCTGGGCAGCCTGATCGCCGGGATCGCTTTCCAGTTCAGCGGCTTTATGGCCATATCGTCGGTGCCGCATCCGATGATCGTCGCAGCCGCCTCGTGGCTGCCCCTCATCCTGGCCATGGTCGAGCTCGTCATCCAGCAGCGACCGGCGCTGGGAAAGCAGCCGGCGACGCTCCCGTGGGCGCTCCTGGGCGCAGCGGCCCTGGGATGCCAGATGCTGGCCGGCCACGCCGAAAACACCGGGATTGCCCTGCTGGTGACCGGAGCGTATGCGGCCTGGCGGCTCGTCAGCCAACCAGCAAGCCGGCAAAGTAACAAACGAGGACTGGTCAGTCGGTTGGTTGGCTGGTTTGTTCATTCCCGCCGCGCAATGATTTGGTTGACGGCGATGCTCGTCCTGGGCCTGGCGCTGGGTGCGGTGCAGTTCGCGCCGTACTTCGAGGTGGTCGGCACCAGCTTCCGCGGCGGAGATGCCGCGGCGAGCCTGCAAGACGTGCTGGGATGGGCCTATCCCAAGCTGCGCGTCATCGCGTTTGGCATCCCCCACTTTTTCGGCAGCCCGGCTCACCACAGATACTTCGACCTCTTCGATTGGCGCTGGAAACCCGCACCGACGTTCCCGGACGGTCGGTACATCGACTGGGGCATCAAGAACTATGTCGAAGGTGGGGCTTACCTGGGGTTGCTGCCACTGTTTCTGGCGGTCATCGCGGTCATCTCCCAGTTTACCAAATACCAATCTACCGATTTACCGGGCAAACAGCATACGGGTAAATTGATAGTTGGTAGACTTGTAAACTGGTCCCGCCATCCCCACATTCCCTTCTTCACGCTGCTGGCCCTGTTCTCGCTCGGCTGCATATTTGGCACACCGCTGTATGCCATCATCTACGCGCTGCCATCCTTCAACCAGTCCCACTCGCCGTTTCGATGGATATTTCCCCTCACGCTCTGCGTCGCCACGCTGGCAGGATTCGGCATCGACGCCGTTACCAAAAGCCGGGAGCTGCAAGAGGCAAAAGACAAGAGACGATCTCTATTCGCCAATTTCTGCTTGCTCGACGCGCGTTTCGCTCTCGAGACCCTACTCGCCGGGCTGGCTTTTTGGGGCGGAACGGGGACCCTCGTGCTGCTGGCGCTCAGCCGGCTTTTCTTTCCCCAGGCCGAGCCGATCGTCGAATGGATATTTCGCTTCTTTGCATCGCGGCGCGAGACGTTCTCGGCAGCCTTTCCAAATCATCTCGCCTTCTACTGCTACGAGTTCCCGTGGGCGGCGCTCTTTGGCCTGCTGCTGGCGGCGACCGGCATCGTCCTGCGAGTGAGCCGCTGCCCCATCTTCCTCCAGCGGCGACCGGCGTGGGAAATCCTGGCCGTGGTCGTACTGGTACTGGACTTGGTCGCCTGGAGCGCGGGGTTTGCGCCCGCCGTCGATCCAGCCCTGCTGGACCATGTCCCCCCGGTGATCAAGTTCCTGCAGCAGGATACCGCCATTTGGCGCTATGCCTCCTTCACCCCACACGGCGCCAAGACGATGAACGCCAACGTGGGAATGCTCTACGACCTCCAATCCGTCGACGGCTACGACTCGCTGTTCACCGATCAGTACCGCGACTATATGGCGCTGATCGAGCCGCAGGGCGAGACGCCCTACAATCGCATCGCCTCCTTTCACAAGGAGTCAAGCCTCTACAGTCCGCTCACCGACCTGCTCAACGTCAAGTACGTCGTCACCGAGTTCGAGATCGAAAGCTACAAGTACGAGCTGGTCTATGAGGACGACGCCGTGCGCGTCTATGAAAACCTGGGAGCGATGGCGCGCGCTTTCACCCTGCCTGCCTCGGCCACGGTAGAGACCGACGATTTCGGCGCCGCCGTGCAATCCTACGATCCGCGCAGCTATGTCATTATTGAAATCGCAAATCGCAAATCGCAAACCTCAAATCCCGCGACTGCTGTCCCGCAGCAAGTGACCGGTTATGCCAACAACGAGGTATTCGTAGACGCCTCTGTCGGCGAACCCAGCTGGCTCATCCTGGCCGATAGCTACTTTCCCGGGTGGAAGGCTTTCGTGCGGCCACAGGGGGCGGGCGAGGAGAGTGAAACCGAGATTCAAGTCCACCGCGTGAACGGCACCTTCCGCGGCGTGCAACTGGAACCGGGTACCTGGACGGTGCGCTTCAAGTA
Source organism: Anaerolineae bacterium (assembly GCA_016931785.1). GTDB lineage: Bacteria > Chloroflexota > Anaerolineae > B4-G1 > B4-G1 > JAFGED01. Next base: position 5,777 of record JAFGED010000157.1, on the reverse strand, counting down.
CAGCCCGGATAGCGTAAAGGTGGGCGCATTCGTCAGCTTTATCGCCGGGATGGCCGTGCTCTTTCTAGTCGGCCTCTACCTGTGGCGCTTTTTCTACCGCGAGGAGGATGACGCCAGCACCGTCAAGCGCGTGGCCAAGAACTCTATCGCGCCCATCGTGCTCAACTTGTTCATCCGTGCCATCGAGATGGGTTTTGCCATGCTGATGGCCCGCATCCTGGGGCCGGCGGGCAACGGCCGCTACGCCTGGGCAGCCAACGCCTACCTGTGGCTCTATACCCTCGCCGACTTTGGGCTGGAGATGTACCTGATCCGCGAGGCGGCCCGCGACCGCAGCCGCGCGTGGCCGATTCTAATCAACTCGACGGTGCTGCGCCTGCTGCTCTTTGTGGGCGTGGTACCGGTCCTGGGCGGATTCCTGGGCGGATGGCAAGCGCTCATCAGCCCCCTGGAAGCAGATACCACCTGGGCCGTCATCCTGCTCTACGTGGGTTTGCTTCCGGGCACGCTATCGAACAACCTGACCGCCCTCTTCCGCGCCTATGAGAAACACGAGTTTCCCGCCGCGGTGCAGACGGCGACCACCATCATCAGTGTGATCCTGCGCGCGCTGGCGCTGGTGAGCGGATTGGGCATCGTGGGGCTGGCCGGGGCGACGATCGTGACAAACACGGCGACGCTGCTGATCCTGGCCGCACTGGCCTACCGCCAGGTCTGGCCCGACTTACACCGTGCACACGGCAACATAGAATGGTCCCTCCAGCGCGCGATGGTGGTCGCGAGCTGGCCGGTAATGGCTTCTACCCTGCTGCAGACCCTCTTCCCCATCGTCAACGTGCTGTTCCTCAAACCCCTACAGAGCGACACGGCCGTCGGCTGGTACGATGCTGGGTACAAGTGGCTGAACATGCTCCACGTCATCCCCGCCCTGTTCACCTACGCCGTATTCCCGGTGCTATCTCGTCAGGCCGCTCAAGATCGACAGGACATGCAACGTTCGTATCGTCTCGCGATCAAGTTGCTGGTCATGCTGGCGCTACCGATGGCGACTCTGTTCACCCTGCTGGCCGAACCCCTGGTGGGATTTCTCAGCGGGTCAGCATTCTTGCCCCACGGCGCGATCGCCCTGCAGATTCTGGTTTGGTCTACCGTCTTTGGTTGGATCAACAGCCTGACCAACTATGCCCTCATGGCACTCGATCGCCAGCGGCAGGTGATGCTGGCCTCCGCCGCACGCGTGATCTTTGCCGTGGTGATGAACCTTCTACTCGTGCGGCAGTTCGGTTACATCGCGTCCGCCGGGATCATTATCGGTGGAGAGCTGCTGCTGGTGATCCTGTTCTACGTCGATCTGCGCCGCCAACTGGGGCCGGTGGGCTGGGGCAAACTGCTGTGGCGCGTAACACTGGCCGCGCTCCTGATGGGTGGCGCGGTGTGGGGTATCTCGACCGTCAGCCTGCCGCTGGCATTCCTGGCCGGTGTGGTCATCTACCCCGTTGCCCTACTCCTCCTGCGCGCCATCACGCCACAGGAACGCGCCGCACTGGTCCCACTCCTGCCCGAGCCATTGCGCTCGCGGCTGACTTGACGATTTTGCAGCAAGGATTACAATAGCCTCCACCTAAACTCTTCCAGTGCGACGACCTCCCCAAGAGGTACCGGCGTCGCAAAATCTGATCCCCAATTTCACACGAAGGCCACCGAGCAAAAGCCCGTCGAGCCCATGCCACATGGGAGATTATCCAGCGGGCTCCTCTCGCACGTCGAATAGGGGGACAGAAAAGGAGGCGATAAATAGCGTAAAAAAACGCACGTTTGCACAGCCTGTCGTCAAAAAAAGTCAGGAGGAAATACACAATGAAACGCCAAGTTGCAGCAACAATACTCGTCCTGGCCCTGGTCACCTTGGCCTGCGGCCAGGCCAGCAAGGTCATAACAGACGTCTCGGAAACGTTGGAGGCCACGACGGTCGAGGCCCCTGAAGAGAGCAAAGCCACCGCCAAACCCGCCGCCACGGCCAAGCCCCCGCGAGGGGACAGCATCAGCCAATGGGCCATCTCCGCCGTCGCCAGCTCCGAGTACGGCGCATCGGACTGGTCGGCCATGCAGGCCACCGGCGCGCCGGATACACCCGAGTGCGGCGACCAGGTCACGGCGTGGGCCTCGGCCGAATCCAACACGGTGGAATGGATCGAGCTGACCTACGACACACCCGTGAGGCCCACCGAGGTCAACATCTTCCAGACCTACAATCCCAGCCAGGTGGTCAAGGTCGAACTGATCGACACCGAATCGACGTACCACGAGATCTATGCCCGGGAACCCGAGCTGATCGAAGAGTGCCCTTACGTGATCTCCATCCCTATGGTAGATTTCGATTACATAGTCACCGGCATCCGCATCACCATCGACCAGTCGGTGCTGGAGATCGGCTGGAACGAGATCGACGCCGTCGAGTTGGTAGGCGTGGCCGAGTAAGTAGGCCAGCAATCCCGCTACATAGCACCGGTGCAGTTCGGTGGAGCCCAGCACGGCGCCGTGTTGGGCTCCATCAAGTCAAGACTAAAAACAGGTGAAAACAATGAACATCCAAACCAAGAGAACCCACCGCCTCGTAGCCATCCTGGCCCTGGGCCTAGGCCTGACCTTGGCTCTGTTGTGGCTGGTGCAAGGAGAAGGGCCGAAAGCGCACGCGGCCAGCTTCACCGTGACCACGTTCGCCGACAGCAACGACGGAAGCTGCGACACCGACTGCTCGCTGCGGGAGGCCATCGTCGCGGCTAACGCCACGAGCGAGGCCGATACCATCATCCTGCCCGCCGGCACGTATATCCTGAGGCTTGCCGGCGCGTACGAAGATGCCGCCGCGACCGGCGACCTGGACATCACCGCGCCGCTGACAATCCTCGGCCAGGGATCGGGCCAGACGGTCGTCGACGCCGGCGGCATAGACCGCGTCTTTGACGTGCGCCCCGGCAGCACGCCGGTCACTATATCCGGCGTGACCATCGTCGGCGGTCACGTCACCGATTACGGCGGCGGCGTCCGCTGCGACGGCACCAACCTGACGCTCGTCAGCGCCATCATTACCTCTAGTATAGGCGAGGACGGAGGAGGCGGGCTGTACGCCCGCCAGAGCAGCGTGACCCTGAGTGGGACGCACGTCATCAGCAACACGGCCTACCAGGGAGGCGGCATCTATAACCATGAGAGTGTGTTGACACTGACCCTCAGCTCGGTCGTCTTGAACACCTCAGAAGGGTCCGGTGCGGGCATCTTTAGCTGGGACGGAGCGTCGATTCTGAGCTACAGCACGGTCGTCAGCAACTCGGCCGACGGCTCCGGTGGCGGCATCTACCAGAGTGGAAGTGCAGCCACGCTGTCGTTGAACAGCAGCCTGGTGGCCGATAACTTTGCCGGCAGCGAAGGCGGCGGCGTCTTTGTCGCAGTAGGCGCGTGGGCCACCATCGAAAACAGCACCATCAGCACCAACCGCACCAACCGGTATGGCGGCGGGCTCAACAGCCGCATCCCGACGACGGTAACGCACTCCACCATAACCGGCAACGTCGCCGATTATGATGCCAACAGCGACGGCCACGGCGGCGGCGTGTTCGCCTACCAGAGTGGAGCCCAGCTATACTTCCGACACACCATCGTCGCCAACAACGCAGACTTGACCAGCGCAGCCTACAACGACTGCTTGCTGTCGAATGGCAGCGTGACCTCCCAGGGCTACAACCTGGTGGAGACCGTCGGCAACTGCACCTTTGGCGCGACAGGGGATATCACTGGTCAGGACCCAGGCCTCGGCCCGCTGCAGGATAACGGCGGCGCAACCTGGACGCACGCTCTACTTACGGGCAGCCCGGCGATCGACGCAGGCGATCCAGCTTTCAGCCCCCCGCCTGAGTACGACCAGCGTGGACCTGGCTTCGCCCGCGTGATAAACGAACGGATCGACATCGGTGCGTACGAAGCGTCGCTGAACGCATACCTGCCGCTCGTGTTGCGAAACGACTAGCAGCGAACACACACTTTCGAACAAGCACGCAAGCAGCCTCGTCTGACTGACGAGGCCGCTTGTATGCCTTGCCTCCTCTCCCATTCTGCGGTACAATCCCTTGCGCAGGCAATAAGAGGGCCTAGCCCGTAGGATTTTTGCAGCGATGACAAGAATTTCTCGTAATGAGGTCTGGTTCAAAGCCCGGGATGCCTTTGGGCTAGGCCTTTTGGTTCCGGCTTCGCCGGTATAGGAGAGTCATTATGACCAAAACTATCCGCATCCAGGATATCGCTCAACACACAGGCGAAGAGGTCACCATCCAGGGCTGGCTCTATAACCGCACCGACAAGGGCAAGCTCCAGTTCCTACAGGTGCGCGACGGCACCGGGTTCGTCCAGTGCGTCGTGTTCAAAAAGGAGGTCAGCCCGGAGGTGTTCGAGGCAGCCACGAGCCTGACGCAGGAATCGTCCGTCACCATCACCGGCAGCGTGCGCGAGGACGCCCGCGCGCCGGGCCTCCCCGGCGGCTACGAGATCGGCGTGAGCGAGCTACACGTGCACCAGGTGGCTCGCGACTATCCCATCCAGCCCAAGGAGCACGGCGTCGAGTTCCTGATGGACAACCGCCACCTGTGGATTCGCTCGCAGCAGCAATGGGCCGTGCTGCGCGTGCGCGCCACCGTCATCCGCGCCATCCGCGAGTGGCTCGATGGCAACGGTTTCGCCAACATGGATACCCCCATCCTGACCCCCGCCGCCTGCGAGGGCACGACCACGCTCTTCGAGACCGACTACTTCGGCGAGCCCGCCTTCCTGGCCCAGTCCGGCCAGCTCTACAACGAGGCCGATATCTACTCGTTTGGGCGCGTCTACTGCTTTGGCCCCACCTTCCGCGCGGAGAAATCCAAGACGCGCCGTCACCTGACCGAGTTCTGGATGGTGGAGCCGGAGGCCGCCTTCTGCGATCTGGACGGCTTGATGGAGATCGAGGAGCAGTTCGTCTCCCACATCGTCCAGACCTGCCTGCGCGAGCGGGCGCAGGAGCTGGCGCTGCTGGAGCGGGACACCGGCCACCTGGAGAAAGTGACGCCCCCCTTCCCCCGCGTCTCTTACGACGAGGCGCTGGAAATGCTGATCGGTATCCGCGAAAAGACGGACGACGAGGAACTCAAGGTTCAACTGGCCATCGAGTGGGGCGACGACTTTGGCTCGCCGCACGAGACAGAATTGACCAAGCAGTTCGAAAAGCCTGTCTTTGTCTACGGCTACCCCACCCGCGCCAAAGCGTTTTACATGGAGCCCTGGCCGGGGAGGCCCGAGGTCTCCAAGAGCGTCGACCTGCTGGCCGCCGAGGGGTACGGGGAAATCACCGGCGGCTCGGAGCGCATCTCCGACCCCGACCTGCTGCTCCAGCGGCTCGCCGAGTGGAACCTGCCGCGCGAGGCGTTCGAGTGGTACATCGACCTGCGGCAGTACGGATCGGTGCCCCACTCCGGTTTTGGCCTGGGCGTGGAACGCACCGTGACCTGGATCTGCGGCATCGACCATCTGCGGGAGACGATCCCCTTCCCGCGGATGTTGAAGCGCGTATATCCTTAAAAGTTCCGCTATCTGCCTAAGCGCATAGAACGTAACTACTCAGCCTTGCTTCGCAACTGCCTTTCGCGTGTGAAAAGAGAGGGGGTGGGGGTTTGGAGAGCGGCTTCGCCGCTCTCCAAACCCCCATCTCTCCCTTTTTCGAGCGAGGGAGACTGCTCGGGCGAATAGCCTGA
>JAFGED010000156.1 GCA_016931785.1 Anaerolineae bacterium | reverse complement strand
CCCCCGCCCCCTCTCTTTTCACACGCGAAAGGCGACTGCGAAGCAAGGCTGAGTAGTTACGAATTTCGAGTATTTCTCTCTCTTACTCTGTCGGATACTTGAGACCCCACTGGGCGCGGATGGCGTCCAGCGTTCGCATGATGGCCAATGTCTCGTCGAGCGGCATCACGTCGCTCTCCAGCTTGCCCTCGCGCAGGCACTCGTTCACCTCGGCGGCCTCAAAGTTGTATCCGTTTCCCTCGTAGGGCAGGCTGATGACCTCGTCTTTGCGCCCTTCGATCGAGAGCGTGAGCGTCGTCCCGTAAAACCACGGTGAGTGGACGCGAATCTTGCCCTCGGTGCCCATCACGGTCGCCTCGATGGCGGTGCTCGTCCGTAGGGCCGTGTGCAGGACGGCCAGTTGCCCCCCTTCGTATCCAAAGACGATGCCCGCCTGCTCGTCCACGCCCGTCTGGCCCAGCGTGGCCACACTGGCGGTGCGCGATGGCGTGCCCAGCACCATCGATGCAAACGAGATGGGGTAGATACCCACATCGAGCAGCGCCCCGCCGCCCAGTTCAGGAGCGAACAGACGACTCCTGGGATCGGGCTCACGGCGAAATCCCAGGTCGGCGGTGAGCATGCGCACCTCGCCGATGGCACCCTCGGCCAGCAGCGCGCGCAGCCTGACGATGATGGGGATGTAGCGCGTCCACATGGCCTCCATCAGGAAGAGCCCTTTTCCCCGGGCCAGGGCAATGACCTCCGCCGCTTCGCCGGCGTTGATGGTGAACGGCTTTTCAAGCAGCACCGCCTTGCCTGCTTCCAGGCTGAGAATGGCGTTGTCCTTGTGGAACGGGTGCGGCGTGCCGATGTATATCACGTCCACATCCGGGTCTGCGGTCAGCGCCTCGTAGCTGGCGTGGCGGTGCGGCACGCCGAACTCGTCGCCAAATGCATCGGCGGTCTCTTGCGCCCGCGAGCCCACGGCTACGATCTCGGCGTCGGGCAGCGCGCTCAGCCCTTCGGCGAACTTTTTGGCGATCCAGCCTGTGCTCAGGATTCCCCAGCGAATTTTGTCTTTCATGATCGATCCTCCTATTCGATCACCACGTCGTCCAGCCCTTCCTCCGGCTGGGGGTAGCTCATGTTCAACCCCTCCAGCGTGTCGATCAGGGTCGTGGCGACGACCAGATTGCGGTACCACTTGCGGTTGGCCGGGACGATGGTCCACGGCGCCCACTTGGTGCTGGTCTTGCTCAGCACGTCTTCGTAGGCCTGCATGTACTTGGGCCACAGCTTGCGCTCCTTCAGATCGCCCAAGCTGAACTTCCAGCGCTTGTTCGGCTCGTCCAACCGGGCCTGCAGGCGCTCCTTTTGCTCCTCAAGGTCGATGTGCAGGAAAAATTTCAAAATCGTCGTCCCTTCCTCGGCCAGCGTGCGCTCGAAGGCGTTGATCTGGTCGTACCGCTTGCCCCAGATTTCCTCCGGCACCAACTCGTGCACGCGCACCACCAAAACGTCCTCGTAGTGACTGCGGTTAAAGATGACGATCTCGCCCCTGCCCGGCGTTTGCTTGTGTACGCGCCACAGGTAGTCGTGAGCCAGCTCCTCCTGCGTGGGCACCTTGAAGCTGACCACGCGCACGCCCTGGGGGTTGACTCCCTCAAAGACGTGGCGGATGGTGCCATCCTTGCCGCCGGTGTCCATCGCCTGCAGCACGACGAGCACCTTGTGCTTGTGCTCCGCGTAGAGCAATTCCTGCAGCGTCTCGAGTCGGTCGTTGAGGGCCAGGAGGGCTTTTTTGCCCTCTTCTTTGTCACCTTCGAACAAGGCTTTTTCGTTGGGGTCCCACTTGCTCAGATCGACCTTGCTGCCCGGTTTGATGCGATACCTTTTCATTGTGCTGCTCCTATTTGTGGTCTAGACCTGTCGGGTTTAGCGTATGATCACCACGCTTTGGATCAGGTTCCCTTTTGCAATAAGCTGTGAGTTGCCCTGACTGTCGATTCGATAGATGGCGCTGCCGTTGGTATAGACGATGTTGTTTGCAGGGTCCATATCATACGCGACCACGCTCTTGGCCAGGACGGTTTCTTCGCCCGAGGGCTGGCGTTTGACCAATTCCCACGAAGACGGCACGAGGGCTGGCGTCTCTTTGGCCTGGGCGTTTTCGCGCAGTGCCTTTTGTGCGTCGATCATTCTTCCCCACAACAGCAGCATGTGTTCGTCTGGGACGTCTGTCTTTGGGCCGGCGGCTGTGGCTAGCGGCTTGCGCGAGAAAGCCAGGGACACAAAGTTTAGATAGTGGAACAGGGCCCGCAGCAAGCGGAAAGGAAACAGCAGGACATCGGCGGCGAGTCTCAAAAGGGAGGGTTTTGACCTGCCCGGCATTTCATATGGCCGGCGGATGAAGCAAAGCGCGCCGTCGGCGTCTAGGTGAGGGAGCAAAAAATCGATCTCTGGATCGTCGAGCAGTGGCGTGAGGCTGCCTTTTTCCGGGTCCAGGCGTTGGATGGTGAAGGGCCCCAGGCCCACGGCGCGACCTTGTGGACTGCGGGCGATGCCGGCCGATTGAAAGACGATCTCTTGTCCCTTGCCGGGTATCCACGACGGTGAGAGGTCCAACGAATCGCCTTCGGTGATCTGGTGCAAGCCGAGTCCCTTGATGATGCCGATGCTGGCCGTGCCGTTGGGGAATAACTGTGCGCAGGCAATCAGGTCCAGTCCCAGATGCCTGTCCATATCCCGGATGTGGAAGGCTTCTTTGTGAAAGATGCGCTTTTCTTCGTCGTTCGTCCAGTTGTAAGAGAAGAGGCCGCCGACGTAGCCAGTCTCCAGAAAGTATACCAGTTCGCCGTCTTGGTCGCTGCTAGTGGCGCTGGCGACGTTGACGCGCATCTCATCGGGGGTTGTCTGCTTGGCTCCCCACAACATGCTTCCGCTGAAGGGAGATTCCCGTTCGCTGAACTTCCATTCGTCCCTCTGATGCCTTTTGATGGTGCGGCTGATAATCTCCTGGCCGAACTGGCTGTCTATCTGGCGTGCGGCGAGGTCGCCGTGCTTGAAGAACAGCTTGCCTTGGGATAGATAGGCTAGTTTCAAATCCATGTCGAGCCCTTCTGGTGGTGTATTTGGCGGTCTTGCAAATTATAGTCCAATGGCACCCGGGTTACAAATCGAACTTTACCCGCGCATCGTCACCAGGTTGTCCGACTCGTAGCGGCGCAGCCCCAGGCGACGATCCTGCGCAGCCAGTCGGGGAATATCTCCAGGGGGATGAACATCCTGCTCACAGTGAAGGGCAGTTTCTGATTTTGGCCAAAGACCGCGCCGATCTCGTAGGCCAGTTCTTGACGCTCCTTCCACGGCACCTTGCCCAGCACCCCGGCCTCACCCGAGGAATAGAACGGACGAAGGACGGGCCTACCATCGTCCTTCGTCTTCGGTGCATTTGTATGGGACAAATGCACCCATTGTCCTTTGCTAGATTGCGTTTGCTTATGCGCCCGGCTGTCTCGTTGGCAAATCGACGGTGAACGTGGTGCCTTTGCTAATTTCACTTCTGATAGCGATCTCGCCGCCCAATAGCTGGCACAGGCGCTGGCTGACCATCAGGCCTATGTCGTCGTATTGCAGCGCGCCTGAGCTTTTGACCTGCGTGAACCTTTTGATCTGCTGCTGTGTCATGCCCAGGCCGGTACTGGAGACCTGGAACCGAATCCAGTCAGCGCCTTGGACGTCTGCAAGGACGACGTCCAGCGTGATGGTGCCCTGCCGGGTGAACTTGGTCGCACGCGCGATCAGGTTCTCCAGGATTTGCTTGATTTTGCCCGGATCGGAGTGTATCTCTTCGGGCGCATTGGTATACGCTATCTCTAGTTTGTTGCCATATTCGTCGATCAGCGGTTGGACATCGGAGGCGAGGCCGCCGACCAGGTCCTCTAGCTTGAACGTCTTGGCATCGATATCGATGCTGCCGGCCTCGATTTTCTCTATGTTGAACACGTTGTCGATCATCTTGAGCAGGCTCTGCCCGCTGGTGTAGATGGTCTCCAAATCCTGGGATTGGAGGTCTGTGACGGGGCCATCCACGCCCTTCATAATGATGCGCGAAAAGCCGATGATCGCGTTCAATGGTGAGCGCATGTCGTGGGATGTGGTGGACAGGAATTTCCGTCGCAGCGATTCGACGAGCCGGTCCTTTTCCTGGATAAATCCTAGTGTCACTTCACTCAACAACTCGAGCACGTGGGGGAGAATCGCGACGACTTGCTCGCCGGGCAGCCCTTGGACGATCTGTCGCGCGAGCATTTCTTGTGTCTTGCTCAGCACCAACGGCTTGGGAGAGATGTCGCGGGCGAGGGATTCCCCGACGGCGCGGGCAATCTCCCGCCTGAGCGGCTTGGAGCGCAGCAGGGTGATGACGAGCCCTGTCCACTCGTTCAGTTTTGGTTTTACATCTGATGCGACCAGGTCCGGGATGGACGGTGCGATCGCGTCATACCATTGGTCGGCGACGGCTTCTTTGCGGTCTTCTAGGCTGTCGGCTATGTGTGCCAGGTTCGAGTCTTCACTCATTTTTTCCTCCGTGTGCCAGGATGATGATGATAGCCCATTTTCTACGATATGGCAACTCGTTTCGTAACTACTCAGCCCTGCTTCGCAGTTGCCTTTCGCGACAAAAAGAGGAGGAAGGCTGGGGGGTTCGAGGGCGGCGAAGTCGCCCTCGAACCCCCCAGCTCTCCCTTTTTTGAGCGAGGGCCACTGCTCGGGCGAACAGCCTGAGTAGATACCTCGTTTCTTTTGCAAGCCCGAACATTAGCATTTAATAGGTCACACTTTTGCGGGTGTCATTCTGAGCGTGCCCTTCGATTACCTCAGGGCTGGCTCCGGGCGCAAAGAATCTCGTGTATGAAAGGGTGAGACCCTTTGCCCTTTCAGGGCTCAGGGTGACGAGCGCGATGGATTTTTTCTAGCTGCGTAACGCCTGTTATTGAGAGGTCGTGTCGACTCTCCGCCAGCGGGGGCCCTGCGATGTGTCTTCGATCAGGTAGCCTATGCGTGCCAGTTCCTCGCGGAGGGCGTCGGCCTGCGTCCAATCCTCTGCCTGCCGGGCAGCTTCTCGCTTTCGAATGATGCTGGCCACCTCGGGTGGAGGCGTTTCTGCGGATGGAGGTGTCTTCTCCACGCGCTCTTCCGCCAGCACGGCCTCGACGACTTCGGCGGGCAAACCTTCCTTCAACGCGGGCCCCCGCGCCTTTCCCAGCATGTTCAGGTCGAACGTCTGTCCACTGGTGAAAGACTGCTGCTTTCCGTCCCGGCGAACTGTCGCGCTCCCTTGCCCCATCACCTGTGCGGTCTCTTGGACGAAGTCGACTACGACGGCCGTCCGTTCGTCTATCCCCAGCAGTGTCGTCGTCGCGGGCAGTAGGGCTTCCAGGCGGGCCATGCGCTCCATCCCCATGAAGGCGCAGCGCGTGTCAAGCGTCTCGCCGCCGTCCTGATTGTCCCAATGGGTGACGATGGCCAGCTCCAGGCCGTAGGGCCCAAGTAGGTCCAAGCCGGGCAGCCAGTGCAGATCGTCGCCGACCTTGTAGATCTCATAGACGGGCAGCGCGTATCTCCCGGCGGCGATGGCGGCGGCACTGGCCAGGGCAAGGGCTGCCCCCCTGCGCTGGCGCGTGACGACCACCTGCCAGGCCCACGAGCCGGCCAGGTGGCGGGCGGCGTAGCTGGGACTGCCTGGCCCGGCAAAGATGTAGTTGGCCGTCAGCAGTGGAGTCGCTATCTCGCGGTCGTCCGTGCTGTGGAAGCCATCCCTGCGGCGGGCAGGCACGACCGTCACCTGAGGGTCAAAGTCCTGCAGGCTGCGCTCGACGAACTCGGCCAGCCGCCCGGCTACCCAGTCAGAGTTAGGTTGAAAGCCTGCTGGGGTCTCTAGAATGGCGACGCGGATGGGCTTTTCTAGCTGCCGGAAGAGAGCCGCGTGCACCCGTCGCCCGGCGGGCGCCGTTTCTCCGGAGCCAAAGAGCGCGATTTTGCCTGGGAGGACCTGTCTCGCCGTCATCTGCGGGCTGCGACGCGGTTTTTGTAAAAGAGCGGGCCTACTACCGCCATGGCTGCGACCACCGCCGCCATCCCCCACGCGGTCACCGAAACCAAGGAGGTGCCGGCGTGCTTGACGGCGATGCCCACGAATGCCCACACGATGACCAACATGTAGGCCGCATCCCCTCGGGTAAAGCCAACCGCTGACGCGATGACTGCCCCGGCGATCAGCATGACGGCTGCCCATATCTGCGGCGCGCCCCAGCCGTCCCATCCCAGATAGTCCAGCACCGAGGTCACGTTGGCGATGGTCGCCACGGTGATCCAGCCCAGGTAGATGCTGAAGGGGATGTGCGCCAGCCATTTTTCGCCGGGCGAGACCTGGATGCGCCCGATGCCCAGGCGCAGGTAGATGGCGATCAGGAGCAGGAGGAGCGCCAGCATAGCAACCAGCGTGAGTGGGAACATCTCATAGTGCCACAGGAACAGCCAGACGACGTTCGCCAAGCAGCTCAGGGCGAACGGCTCGATGATGCTGTTCAGGCGCGGGTTCTCCCTTTGTGCCGGCAGCGCCTGGTAGATCGCATAGGCGGCCAGCGCGAGGTAGATCAATCCCCAGATGGAAAAGACGTATCCGGCGGGCACGAAATAGACCTGGAACTGGTCCGATATTTCGCCGGTGGTAAGATTGTTGAGCGGCAGCGCGTTCGCCAGCCCGTTGACGGCGATGGTGGCGACGAGTGCCAGAACGACGAGCATTTGCCTTAGGACATCCCTTTTCATTTCCTGCCTCCTTTTTCCTTCCTGTTTGTTGTCCTAGCGACGATGGGTCCAGCGCTCGCCGCCGTCCACGAACAATACCTCTCCTGTGACATAGTCGGCGCGGACCAGGTAGAGCACCGCGTCGGCCACGTCCTGCGGGCTGCCCCAGCGGCCCAGCAGTGTTCCCTCGGCCAGGCGCTGCACGTGCGCCTGTGGAAACCCCGGCGGGGGGAGCACCGGCCCCGGCACCACCCCGTTGACGCGCACCTGTGGGGCCAACTCGACCGCCAGGCTGCGCGCCAGCGCCCACAGCGCGCTTTTGCCCACGCTGTGAGATAGATACTTGGGCCAGGGATCGAACACGCCCCGGTCGAGGATGGCGACGATGGCCCCCTCGCCGCGCGCGATCATCCCCGGCGCCAGCGCCTGGGCCAGCAGCAGGAAGCTTTCGGCCAGCACGCCCATCGCCTGCCGCCACATCTCCAGCGTCGTCTCCACCAGCGAGGCGCGGACGAAGGGGGAGGCGGCGTGCACCAGCACGTCCACCCCTCCAAAGCGCGCTTGCACTGCAGCGGCCAGCGCGCGGGTGGCCTGGGGATCGGCCAGGTCGGCCTGGAAGGCCTGCGCCTCCGCGCCCAGCGCCTGTGCCCGGGCGACTGCCTCCTGGGCTGCCTTGGCGGAGTGGTTATAGTGCACGGCGACGCGGGCACCGGCTCCTGCCAGGGCCAGCGTGATGGCCCGCCCCACGCGCGCCGCCCCGCCGGTGATGAGGGCGGTTCTGTCAGAGATATTCCTCATATCCCTCGATCCCCAACTCGTCCCGCACGAACTGCAGCTCTTGCCGCAGGTTGGGGTTGACGGGTATGCCCTGGGCGCGGATGCGTTGCTCCGCTTCGTACTCCTTTTCCCCGGCCACATAGATTCGCGTGGATGCGGAGCATCCGCCCTGGCCGGGGGCCTTGTGGGCGGCCTGCAGCGCGCGCAGGATTTTCCCCGTGATGCGCCTTGATTCCTCCAGCGGCATGAAGCGGCTTACGTCGATGGCCAGAAAGAAGTGGCCCAGCATGTACGGGCGCAGAGAGCCATCCTTGTCAAAGCCCAGCAAGTCCTTCATAAACATCCCGCTGCCCAGCGAGGCGGCGAGGATCTCGACCATGGTCGCCAGGCCGTAGCCCTTGTATCCTGCCAGCTCTTCGCCCGCGCCGCCCAGGGGCAGCAGCGCGGCCTGGGCCTCGTCCAGGCCCTCTAAAATCGCCTCCGCGTCCGTCATCGGCCGGCCCTCGGCGTCGATGACCCAGCCTGCTGGCACGGGCTTTTCGGCGCGGGCGGCCACCTCGACCTTGCCGCGCTGGCAGATCGACGTGGCCGCGTCGAAGCAGAAGGGATAGGGCAGGTCGGAGGGGGCGGCGAAGGCGATGGGGTTGGTGCCCAGCATCGGCTCGACGCCGAAGGTGGGCGCGATGGACGGGCGGGCGTTGGTCACCGTAAAGCCCATCATCCCTTCTTTGGCCGCCATCAGCGGGTAGTAGCCGGCGATGCCAAAGTGGGTCGAGTTGCGCACGGCCACCGCGCCCGTGCCGTACCGCCTGGCCTTGTCTATCGCCATCTGCATGGCACGGTAGGCGATGACGTGCCCCATGCCGTGGTGGCCGTCGAGCAGCGCGGTCGTCTCTGATTCCCTGACGACCTCGATCTCGGTCTTGACCCGGTGTTGGCCGCGCTTGATACGCACGTAATAGTACTTGAGCCGTCCTGCGCCGTGCGACTCGATCCCCCGCAGGTCGGAGGTGATGAGCACGTCGGCGCAGATGGCGGCTTCGTCCTCCGGGACGCCGAGGGCGGTAAAGACGTCGGCGATGAATGACTGGATGACGCTCGCGGGAATGTACGTGATCTCGGGCATGTTAGGATCTCCTGATGCGGTTTTTGGGGTTCGCTCAAAGTTTACTCCAAAAGGAGTCAGTGTGCAAGTGTGGCGCTCGTAAATCGCGAATGACACGAATGTCATCAAGTCATTCGGGAAGCGTTCGTGAAATTCGTGCCATTCGTGATTTTATGTAACTACTCAGGCTATTCGCCCGAGCAGTCTCCCTCGCTCGAAAAAGGGAGAGATGGGGGTTTGGAGAGCGGCGAAGCCGCCCGCTCCCCCCATCCTTCCAACTCATTTGAAACGCCCCCCATTTTATTTGACAACCTCGTGCGACCTGTAGTATAGTTAGTGGCGTGGAGGAAGGAGAGGGGACCACCGAGTACAGGCCGACGATCAAGGACCTGCCGGTCGACGAGCGCCCGCGCGAGCGACTGGCGCGGGCGGGCGAGGGGGCGCTTTCGACGGCCGAGCTGCTGGCTATCATTCTGCGCACAGGGCTGGGCGGTGAGAACGTCCTGGCCCTGGCGACGCGCCTCATCTCCAAGTACAACGGCCTGCCCGGGCTGGCGCGCGCCAGCTTTGCCGAGCTGCAGGCGGAAAAGGGCCTGGGCAAGGCCAAGACGGCGCAGGTCAAGGCGGCCCTGGAACTGGGCCGTCGCATGCTGCTCGCCGCGCCGGAAGACCGCTTTGCCGTGCGTTCACCGGCCGACGTGGCGCAGCTCTTGATAGCCGAGATGGCCCACCTGGAGCAGGAGCACTTTCGCGTGCTGTACCTGGATACGCGCAACCGGCTGCTTGGCTCGGAGACGGTGTACGTGGGGAGCCTGAACGCCTCGCACATCCGGGTGGGTGAGATCTTTCGGGACGCCGTCAAGCGCAACTGTGCGGCGATCATCGCCGTTCACAATCATCCCTCGGGAGACCCAACCCCATCGCCCGAGGACGTGGCGGTGACGCGCCAGCTCGTCGAGGCGGGCAAGCTTTTAGATATCGAGTTGCTGGATCACTTGATCATCGGACAGCAGCGTTTCGTGAGCCTGCGCGAGCGCGGCCTGGGGTTTGAGTAAGCGATCCTTGTAAAGGTTGGGAAACCATTTGCAAGGTCCAAGGAGGTGATCATGCCCGATTACATCAGCCACATCATTCTTCTACCCCAAGGGGCTGAGTGGGAGTGGTACGAGGCGATCCGCAACTATATGCTGCACTTTCGCGTGACCGTGACCCAGAGCGCTGACGATGCGGGTAGCTTCCATGGCACCAGCCACACCATCACGGTGATCGATACCCCTGGCGCGTGGCCGGGCAACATCGTGGACTGGCTGGGCAAGAACTATCCCGATGCAGCGCTCGACGTGATCCAGGTGAGCGACGCGCAGGCGCTGGCCGATATACTGGATGAGCGTGTGCAGACGGAGGATCGCTACGGCGAGCGGCAGACGCTGTTGCTCTCCTGGCCCACGGATGCCGACGCGCGCATTAATCAGTACTTTGCCTCGATGCCCTGGGCCTACCGTAGGTGGCCACAGACACCGGCGCACGAGGGGACGGACATCTATGCGCCGCGAGGCACTTTTATACTGGCCTGCGCCGACGGCGACGTCTACTTTGTGGATACCGCTCACCCCAATCAGCCAGAGACTTATCCCTACGGCAATCAGGTGCGCGTCAAGCATCTTTTTGGCAAGCAGGTCTATTGTTCGATTTACGCCCACCTGGAGCGCGTCGACGTACAGAAGGGCGACCGCGTGCTCAGGGGGCAGCGGATTGGGACGGCCGATGCAACGGGGAACGTCGTCGGCGACGAGGGCCATCACCTGCATCTCTCTTTTTTGAGAGAGGGGGCCCAACTCGACGGCTACCGGCCCGACTTGGTGGACCCCGAGCTTTACCTGGCTTGGCCCGATGGGCGTCGACTGACGCCTGATGACGCACTGCCGCACCTTTACGGCGTACACGAGGACGCCGATCACGAGATGGCGCGCGCGATGCGCGCTGCAGGCGTGCAAGGGTACATCCTGTGGACCGAGGGGATCGGGGCCGACTCCAATGACCCCGGGGGAGGGCGGGATTATGCCAGCCTGGTCACCGATTACGGTCACACGGCCATCGTGCGCCTCAATCACGGGTACGATAACGCAGGGACGCTCCCCCACAGCGACAAGTATGCTGACTTTGCCAAGCGCTGCGCTAACTGGGTGGCCCGCTCGCGAGGCTGCAAGATCTGGGTGATCGGCAACGAGCCGAACAACCCGCGCGAGCATCCGGCGGGCGGGCAGATCACGCCGGAGCGGTACGCCGCGTGCTTCGATCTCGTCTACGAGGCGATCAAGGATGTCCAGCCGGACGCGGTCGTCACGCTGGGAGCGATCGATCCCACCAACGCGGCGATGGGGGACTGCCGGCAGTATTTCCTGGGCGTGCTGGACAACCTGAACGCGGCGGACGGCATCGCGCTGCACGCATACACCCATGGCCCTGACCCCCGGCTCATTATCAGCGATGCCAAGTTTCAGAGCCCGCCGCTGACCTGGCAGTATTACCACTTTCGCATGTTCGAGACGTTCATGCAGGCCATCCCTGAGGGCCTGCGCCACCTTCCGGTCTATATCACGGAGACGAACCACATGTTCAAGACAGGTGAGGGAGACCACGGGTGGGTAGATCAGAACGAGGGGTGGGTGTGGGCGATGTACCAGCGGGTGGACGAGTGGAACCGTCGCGGCGGGCAGCAGATCCACTGCGCTTTGTTGTATCGTTATCCGCGCATCGACGATTGGTGTATCCGGGGCAAGGGGTCGGTGATCCAGGATTTTCAGCAGATCATGGCGCTCAAGTATAGGCCCTATCAGCGGTGGGATGAGGTGTAGGGCCAGAAAAGGAGGTGTGAGATGCCAAAGAGATTTTTGCAGAATGCGGATTTTGAGGCTGATTGGGGTGACGAAAAGAGCCATCGCTGCGTGATCTTTCCCAAAGATGGCGTGCCCTACGAGAAGAACGTGGGAAACATTTTTGTACCATCTGGGGGCTGGGTGTTTTGGTTCTATCACGACCCAGGCAAGGCCGATCAGCCGGAAGGCAGGGATTCGTGGAAGGAAAAGGCACCGGAGCGCGTGCGGTCCGGTGAGAAGGCGTATATGTGGTTCACGTTCAACCGCTCTCACGATGCCGGGCTGTTCCAGCAGGTCGAGGTTGGGGCGGGGTCGAAGTTGCGTTTCACGGCGTGGATGCACGCCTGGAGCAACGGGCTGAGCGAGGAGGACGGGGGCAAACCCAGCAACGGCCGCTGGAGCGACGGTGCGGGATTCGAGCAAGTCGCATGGAAAGCGGGGACACTGCCTCACGATACGGGCGACAAGCTGCTCGACGCCAAGCCGAATTTCACGTTCCAAGTCGGCATCGATCCGACGGGAGGCACGAATCCTTTTGCCGGTACGGTAGTGTGGGGACAGGGATACCACATCTACAATGGATACGCCAAGCAATTGGAGGTGGAGGCGGTCGCCGAATCCAACATCGCGACCGTGTTTGTCAGAAGCAAGACGCTGTGGGCGTTCAAGCACAACGACGCGTACATCGACGACGCGGAGCTGGTCATCACGCCCGGCGGGCCGCTGCCGGAGGTGCGGCTGTCTCACACACCCCGCAATTTGAAGGTGGGCGATACGCTAAAGATCGAGGCCCGCTCGCTGACACCGCTGACCGACGTCGGCCTGGTGGTCAAGCAGCCTTCGGGAGCGGCCTTGGCGACGGGGAACGTCGTGACGGGGCGCGATGGCGATTGGCACACGTGGACGTATGCCACCTCCGCGACGGCCGAGGCGGGTGTGCACACGTTCACGTTCACCGCAGCCGGCGGGGCGCGAGCCTCGGCTACGTTCGACTGCGCGCCGGAGGTGCGTTTGGCCTATTGGCCGGGCGAACCGAAAGTGAACGACGAGGTGACGGTTGAGGCGCGGTCCCTGGCTGCCTTGATCGACGTCGCGCTGAAGGTAACCCGGCCTTCTGGGGCCGGGTTGGCGGTGGGAAATGTGAAGGTAGGGCGCGATGGCGATTGGCATACGTGGACGTACGCCCTCTCTCCTGCCAACGAGGTGGGCGTACACACCGCTGCTTTCTCCGCCTCGCGCGGTGTAAGAGCGACGATCACGATCGACTATGCGGAGGCGGAGGCGCCGGTGCCGAGCGAGCGCGGGGAGCCGCGCGAGCAGTATGAGCGTACGTACGTGCTGCTTCCACCCGATGCCGACGCGAGCTGGGCGCTGGCGGCGGTGGAAGCCACGTGGAATCAGCGTCACTATACCATCGGCGGCAGCGCCGACGACGCCGGCATTGGCAACCTCGACGCGCGCCGGGTGATCGCCGTCAATCCGCAAGAGTGGCCCGACGACCTGCAGGCGTTCTTCGAGGAGCACTACCCTGGCCTCGAGTACGTCCCCGTCAGGGCGGATACGCCGGACGATCTGGTGCAGGAACTGGAGCGGTTGTGAGCGGGGTCGAAAAACCCTCGATTGATCGTTCGGGGACGGAGGAGGGCAGCCTCTCCGTCCCTGATTCTGAAAGGCGCGTGGAATGGCGCCGGTTGCTGCATCTGCTTCCGCCTGTGCTGATCCTGGCTCTGGCCTTTTTCCTGCGCGTCTATCGGCTGCCTGAAGCGCCCTTTGGCTGGCATCCCGACGAGGCGGTGAAGGGCATCATGGCGCGCGAGGTGCTTGAGGGTAAAGCCACCCCTGTGTTCTTTTCTGCCTTTACAGGGCGCGATGCGCTGTACGTTTATTTGGAGGCCGCGTTCTTTGCATTGTTCGGCGAGGGGATGCTGGCCGGGAGGCTGCTCTCGGCCTTTATCGGCGTTCTCACGGTGGCCTTGAGCTGCGCGGTGGGCGGAACGCTGTTCAACCGCAGGGTGGGGTGGCTGGCATCTGGTTTCATGGCTGTCTCGCTGTGGCACCTGGTGGCAAGCCGCAACGGCTACCGGGCGGTGATTCAGCCGCTGGTGCAGTTGCCCGTGCTGTGGCTCCTGTTTCGTGGCTGGCAGCGCGCTTTCCAAAGCGCGCCTGCCAGGTCGAGTTGGCGGCTCTTTGTGCTTGCGGGGCTATTTCTTGGATTGACCCAATACACGTACACTGCCGCCCGCATTTTTCCGCTCTTGGTCCTGGGCGTCCTCTTTCTTGCCTTGATCCTGGCGCAACCGCTGGTGACTCGCTGCTGGTTGCGCTTGCTCCTGATGTTCTTGATCGCCGTCGTGGTCGTGGCGCCGCTGGGGATTTATTTCCGGCAGAACCCGATCGATTTCTACGGGCGCGCGGAGCAGATATCGATCTTTGCCCCTCAATTCTCTGGCGGTGATCCGGGAGGGCGGCTCTGGCGCAGCATCGTGGAGACCGCCTGTATGTTTACCGTGTGGGGCGATCCGAACTATCGCTTCAACCTGGCCGGGCAGCCGGTGTTTGGCCCACTGGAGGGGGCGCTGTTCTATGGGGGGCTCGTCATTTGCACGTGGCTTGCCGTGCGGCCCGCGCGGTGGACCGCCAATCCGGCCCGCGCAGTGCAGCGCCTGGCGTATGCTGTGTTGCCCTTATGGCTGTTCGTCATGCTCGCGCCGATGACGCTTTCAGCGGAGAGCCTGCCTTATTACCAGCGCGCCGTCGGCGTTCTACCGGCGATCTACTTTTTCCCGGCGCTGTTGTTGGATACCCTGGCGCGTTGGGCTGAGCGTCATTCAGGCCGAGCCGTGTACATCGTGCGTGTTCTGTGCGCCTTGTTCTGCGTGGTCTTTTTCGCCGGTCTGGCCGTGCAGACTTACCAGGCGTATTTTGCCGACTGGCACGCAGCTACGCGCAACGACGACGACCGGCGTGTGGCGATGGTCTACGTGGCGGACTATCTCAAGCGGGTGGAAGCGGTGGAGGAGCTGTATATCTCCAGCGAGTATGCAGAGCATCCCACGCTGGCTTTCCTGGCCCCGGAGCGATATGACGACATTCACTGGTTCAACGCGCAACAGAGCTTGCCCCTGCCGCCCGAAGGAGCGACGGCGACGTATATTTTCTTGCTGGAGACGCCGCCACAGTCCGCGTTGCTGGCGCGCGCGCCAGGCCTTCGCGAGGTAGAGACCGGCTACGACCGGTTCGGGCGTCCGGTGTTCGAGGTGTACCGCTGGGCGGGCGGTGAGCTGCCGTCACCCGGCGATCAGTCGCCGGGAATCGTGTCGTGGGAGCGGACCTTCGAGCCCGGCGATCCCTACGGGCTGCGCCGGCCCATCGACCTGCCGGTGAATTTCGGCGACGTGATGCGCTTCCTCGGTCACGACCGGAGCTCGGATGAGGTCGGTCCTGGGGAGACGTTGGAAGTGGTGCTGTGCTGGCAGTTACTCCAGAGGCCCGAGCGCCACTATTCTATCTTTGTGCACTTGCTGGATGCCGAAAGCCAGATCGTGGGCGAGTTCGACGCCAACTGGTATGGAACAAAGTTTTGGCTGGAGGATGGCGGCGAGATGTTGCTGGGGTATTATCCGTTGCGCATCAAGCCGGAGACGCCGCCGGGCGAGTACCAGCTGGAGATCGGCGTCTACCATCAGCCGACGGGGGAGCGTTTGCCGATCTATGCGAATGGGGAGATGGTCGCGGATCGACTTTTGTTGCGTCCGGTGAAAGTGCGTTGAGAGACCTGCGAGTTTTTTCTAAACCTCGCAGGTCTGGTTTTTTACTCCTGGGCCAGCAGCTCTACCTCTGTCACCATAGCGTGAAAGCTGTGACCGGAGGCATAGATGGTCAGCGACTTGATGATGGCGGGCGGCGTGTCGGCCAACTCTTCCATCAGGTTCTCCGAGTCGTAGGTTTCCCAGGTCCCCTCCTGTAGATCCTCGGCCCACCCATGGGTCAGCCAGTCGGATTTGGGCTCGCCGATGTAAAAGCCGTGTTGCCAGGTGCTCTCCGAGCCATAAATATCCTCGTATTCGATGCGGGCGATGATGGGACACTCGGAGCCGAGGTAGCCGCAGCCGCCGAATCCTCCAATGTCCTCGTAGATGATGCGCACGGCCAGATGCAGCTCAAGGGACGTAAAGTCACGTACGTCGTAGTTGATTTCCTGCTTGATGCCGATCTCGGCGTGGTTGGTGCCCTCACGATAAAAATCGACCACCTCACGTCCCTCGTTCACGACGATGGCGACGCTCCCTTGAGGTTGCTGTGGGTCCGTCTGATCGCCGTAACGGTCCCAGTCGGTCGCCCATCCATCTACCTGGTGCTGAAAGTCGCCGTTGATGACGAGGTTGCGGGTAGCGGGCAGCGGCCCGTTGATTTCGTCAAAGCTTACGACGGCCCGTTGGGCGGGCTCGAGCGCCACTATTGATTGGCCTCGGCGTATATCGGCTTTTCCATAGCGTACGGCGATCTCTGTCGCCGTGTTGACCTTGACCTCGTAGCTCCCCTGCGTGAGCGCGACGGTTCCGTGGGGAGTTTGCACCTCCGCGACGGTGGGACGGGCCTGGGTGTCGGAGACGTTGATGCGTACGCGTCCGGTCGTCATTTCTATTGCGACCTGGTGGGGGAGTTGGCTGATGTCGAAGCGAGGAGACCTCGCTGTAGACAGTACAACTTTCGTGTTGTTATAAAGCTGGACGCTGGCTACGACGGCGTCTGCGTCTTTTGGATCGTGCATCACCAATCGCCCCTCGTTGAGGTCGGTGGTGACGACCGTGCGCTCGGGGATGTCGTCGTGATCCTCGGCGATGGCGACCGGCATGACGTCGCTGGGCCGGAGGACGCGCAGCGACCCTCGCTGCACCTCAAGCGTGACGTTTTGTTCTACCTGGGAGAAGAGCGCGAACGCGCGCACGCCTAGCGGTATAGCGGCGGTCAATCCGATACAAACAAAGAACGACGTCAGCAAAACAACCCAGGCAAGTCGTTCGGGGTTTTTTCTCATATAAATTGTACCCTAAAGTCCGTGAATTCTCCGGTGGCGGCTTGCCAATTGGCATCCACGCGGTCCACCCAGGCAGATGGTGGGCCCCGATGCAGGAAGGACAGGAATGTTTCCAGGTCTCCACTTGGCCCTTCGGCCACGGTCTCTACTGTGCCGTTCCACCGGTTGGCGACCCAACCGGTCAGTCTGAGGCGGTCCGCTGCCTGGAGGGTGGCGTATCGAAAGTTGACCCCCTGCACGCGTCCGTGAACGATGGCGTGCAGGCGGGCTTGTTTGGATGCCGGTTTCTCCCCCATCTCTAAATCCCCACGATGCGGAGCATACCAGGCACGTGCTTATCGAAGCGGTGCAATCCGGCCTCGCGGGCCTGCTCCAGGGCTTGGTTGAACTCGGCCCGCGACGTGCGCCGGTTGAGCGGCGGCAGTTCCCTGGCCTTGTAGCAGGGCCGGTATTGATCCATGACGTTGATGTACGTATCGCGCGAGATCTTTTCTGCCAGAAAGCGGGTGATTTCAGGCGTACCAGCCAATCCCTTGGGCAGCACCAAGTGCCGCACGAGCAGCCCGCGCTGCGCGATGCCGTTCTCGTCCATGACCAGATCGCCCACCTGGCGATGCATCTCTTTGACGGCGGCCTGGTTGACCTCCGGATAGCGCTCGACCTTTGAGTACTTGCGTGCGTTCTCTGCATCGGCGTACTTCATGTCGGGCATGTAGATATCCACCACGCCGTCGAGCAGCTTTAGCGCCGCGAGGGAATCATAGCCGCCCGTGTTCCAGACCAGCGGCAATCGCAACCCGCTCTGGGCGGCGATGAGGAGCGAGGCCAGTATCGGCGCCACGACGTGCGTGGGCGAGACGAGGTTGATGTTGTGGCACCCTTGATCCTGGAGGGCGAGCATCATCACGGCCAGGTCCTCCGGCTCGACCTCGTGCCCCTGTCCTAGTTGGCTGATGTCATAGTTCTGGCAGAACTGGCAGCTCAGGTTGCACCACGAGAAAAAGATCGTGCCAGAGCCGCGCCACCCGCGCAGCGGGTCTTCTTCACCCAGGTGCGGGTGATAGCTGGCGACGGCGGCCCGCACGCCGGTCCTGCACACGCCCACACGCTCGTACCGGTCGATGCGGCATTCGTGACCGCAGAGGTTGCAGGCGTGCAAAAGTTCGTAGGCGGCTTCTGCGCGCTGTTTCAGTTCTCCCGAGTGAAGCAGGGCCAGGTATGAGGGCTCGCCGCTGGTCTTTACCACTTCACCGGCACCTTGTGCTCGCGCCATCGCTTGTCGCGGTATTTGACGTAGCCGTTGGCCCGTCCGAACTCGTAAACTTTCCACGTGACTTCTACGTCGTGGCGGCAATAGGTGATGACTTGGTCCAGTTTGCCCTGGCGGAACCAACTTACGGCCTGCAGCCCGTCAGCGCTCTTTGCCTCGCCCAGCGTGGCGGCGGCGACGTCGTCCAGCTTGGGCCGCCAGCCCAGCGCCTGATACAGGTCTTGCAGCATGTCCACCGTCCGAATGTCCGCCAGGGGATCATCCGTGTAGGCGCGCAGGACTTCATAGTCGAAGCGAAGCACGTTGTAGCCGACGACCAAGTCCGCCCCCCGCAGGGTGGAGATCAGGGCGGCCACGTCCTGTTCGGTGTAATCCCGGTAGACGTTGTCGGCGGCATCGTAGGTCACGGCGACGGCCAGGCGCATGTCGCGGATGTTGCTCCAGCCGCCCACCTCGCTGGCCGTGTGTTGGGTTTCTACATCGAAAGTGATGATATGACGCATCGAGTCCTCACTAACTGGGGCAGGGCGGCGGCTCTAGCGGCGGCGGCGAGTCCTGCCGATCATCGGCAGGGCCAGCAGCAGACCCAGCAGCCACAATCCCACCCAGGGGCCAATTCGCTGCACCCAGGCAGGCCAGGAGGAAGGCTGAGGTTGCGGAGGCGGCTGCGATTGAGGCGCCAGGCTCGCCTGCCAATTGGCATCCAGGGCGTCGATGCTGATGCCCAGGGCCTCCTCCACACCGCTCGTGCAACTGGCTCCGTTCTTGTAGGCGGCCAGCAGATCGCGTATACCCTGGGCGCCGTAACGCTCGCGGATGTAATCCACGACGCTACCGCTTTGGGCGTAGGATAGGTACGCGGTTTGCGAATCGGGTGAGAAGGGAACGCACAGCTCCCGCAGTGGGATGAGTTGCCCGCGCTGCTGATACTCCTCGATCATCAATCCGTAATCAACGTTGGGCAGGCGTTCGTTGGCCGTGGCCAATCCCTCATCCAGCCATTCGGGGACGTAGCGGTAACCCTCCGGCGTGACGATTTGGTAGACCAGTAGATGTGTAATCTCGTGGGGGATGAAGCGTTCCATGCGAGACGTGGCGACGAGGCTGTTGGGCGGGATCGCGACGACGATCACGCCTAGATCGGGGTGCGCCTGGCCGCCGGCCCAGTCGCGTCCCGATAGGATCATCGCCGCGTTGAGGTTATCCTGTGTGTCATAGATATAGATGTTAATGGCTTCCGGTAGCGGAGCGCGCAGCTCGGCGTTGATGTCCTGAAGGCTGGCGCGGGCGATGTCGAGGGCCGTTTGGCCGAATTTGAGATCGCCTTCCCCCTCGATCCAATGGATGGTTATGTGAGTTTCCTCGTCGCTGACCTGGCCCCAGGCGAAGCGGTTGTCTACATACTCGAGCTGTCGCTCGCCCACAGTATATCTCTTGTCGCCATCGTACTCGATCTCCCAGCGGAAGATGATCGTGTCGAAGGGGTTCAAGGGAGAGAGGCGCAGATCGTGCATGTAGGAGGCGCGGATGGTATCCCCCTCTTGTTCAAAGAAGACGTCCCGAGTCTCGGTCTGATCGCTGCCGGTGGCTGCAAAAACGAGATAGACCTTGGTGACTTGAGCGGTGCTCGTGGCCTCTAGTGTAAAGGTGATCTGCTGGGCAAAGTTGTAGCTGGCGTTGTTTTCAATCACGGCGATGGCGTCATCTGCGATGGCGTCATCTGCGATGGCGTCATCTGCGATGGCGTCATCGGTGGCCGCCGGGGTAAGCAACAGGCTCAATGCCAGGACGAGGCTGGCAGTGGTTTGCCATATGGTTTTCGTCATTTGTCCTATCTCGCCGTTTATGGTTCTTGTCCGGGTTCCTTTGCTAACCTGTCAAAGAAATCCGCCAAGTCTCCATGCAGGAACTCTAGTTCGTCCAGAGCGGCCTCGGCCGCCATCTGTATCGACTCGCTTTCTGCCGTGCAGTAGCGCTGCAGGATCTCTCGCGCTTTGTCCCCGCCGATCTGCCCAAGGGCCCACAGGGCAGCTTCTTGTACTTCTGGATCGACGTCTTCGGCCAGTTCCTCCAGCTCGGGCACGGTATCGGCAAGCTGCAGTTCGCCGCACGCCCATGCTGCTTCGTAGCGCATTTCGGGGTTGGGGCTGAAGAGCTCCTGCTTCACCTGGGGGCCCCACTGGGCATCGGCGCTGCGGCCCATGGCAAACACGGCGCTGACGCGCACTTTTTCCTCCGGCGCCGTGTACGCCTCGCGGATTAACGCCGTGATGTTCTCGGCGTCGACGTAGGAAAGCGATTCCAATGCCCTTCGCCTCACGTCAAAGTGCTCGGCCGTGTCTTGGCAAACGGCCAACAGGGCCTCGTAGGCCTGTGTGAACGGGTCAGGGCGGATCTTGCCCATCTCGCCCAGCAACACAAAGCGTCCCAGCGACGTGGCTGCGGCAGCGCGCACGCTGGCCTCTTCGTCCTTCAAACGCATCGCCAGCGGTGGCACCAAGCGCACGTCTTGGTCCTCCCACAGCCCTTCGATCGCCGTTTTGCGGACCTCGGCATCCTGGTCGTCCAACCCCACCCGGAAGATCGCACCAAAGTTCACCTCGAAATCCGCCTCGGTTACCTCCACCAGGGTAGCGATCAGCTGCTGCCGCAGTTCGACGAGCAGTTCCGGCCATGCTGTACGCACGCACGCCGCGTCGTCGGCGTCCAGGTTCGACAGGAGGTACAATGATTCCCGAGCGGGTATTTGGGCGCCTTTGCCCAACTCCTCAAGTAGCGCGTTAAGAGGTTGGTTCATCTATTTAGCACCGACCAGGAAATGATGGGATTAAAGATGTCGTAAAAAATCACCAGGAGCATCAGGGAGACCATGATCACCAGGCCCACAAAATGGATGACCGCCTCGCGCTCAGGCGAGATGCGGCGACCGCGCACGGCCTCGATGAGTATGAAGAGGATGCGCCCGCCATCCAGGGCTGGGATGGGCAGCAGGTTGGTCATTCCCAATGCCAGGCTGATCAGGGCTGCTCCGCGCAACACGGGGAAGGCCATTCCCCAGGCGATGCTCTGCTGCAGGAAAAAGGTCAGCAGTTGGCCTGCGCCGACGACGCTGACCGGGCGGACATCCTCGGCTGTCACTGTGCCCTGGGCCAATTGGGAGGGTAGGGATGCGAGCGCCTGCACGATTCTGCCAACTTCGTCGAAGGTAGCCTGCACTGCTTCTGGAAAGCTCATGCGGCGCATTGATGTGCGGTCAGGCCATAGATTCATTGTAATACCCAGAAAACCGGTGCCCGCCGGGCAAATTTCGTCACCTTCCACGCACTCTCTTGGAGTGGGTGTTGCCGCCAGCGTCATTTCTTGGCCATCGCGCAGGATGGTCAGTTGGACGGTTTGCTCAGGAACGGCCTGGATGATGCGCTGGAGGTGTTCGGGCCCTTCTTCGAGGCGCTCTGCGTCGATGGCCAGGATCACGTCACCCGGTTGGAGCCCGGCTTCCTCGGCAGCGGTTCCCGGCGCTATGCCGTAGATTTGCACGACCCATCTTTCGGGTATGCCGGTGAGATATACGCTGACCATCAGGACGAGAGCGGCGATGATGTTGAGCGCTGCCCCTGCCCCGATCACGAGGATGCGCTGCAGCTTGGACTTGGTGGCCAGGCTGTGAGGATCGGAAAAATCAGATTCCTCCCCGGTCATTCTCACGAACGCGCCCATGGGCAGCCAGTTGAGGCTGTAAATTGTCCCCCGCTCTACCTCGGTCACCTCGCCGCGTATGCACGTTGCTCCATTCTCCTTCTCTATCTTGGGCGCTGTGTCATCTCGTTCCTCGTCGAGCAGCACTAGCTTTTGGAGGACGTATGTGCCATCCGCTTGCTGCTGGACGGCGGCTTCAGCGTGGGCGCCCGCGAGCAGTTGGGCTGGCAGTCCTTTGAACCTGCGCGGAATAGCGATGCGCGTGCTGCCGATATCGAAATAGCCCATGCCGTGCCAGAGTTCCAGCATGCGCGGTGGAAATCCAAACCCAAACTCTTCGACCCGCACACCCGTCAACTTGGCAGTGATAAAGTGGCCCAGTTCGTGCAGCAAGATGAGAGGGCCCAGCACGGCGACCAGTGTCCCGGCTACCCAAAAAACGATGTTGATCCAATCCATTTTTCTCCACACTTTCAGTCAAGAAGCGGGCGCTTTCACGCCCGCCTCGCTGTACCTGGTCTATATTGCAGGCGAACCTTATCTACAGTCCCGAAGGGATTGACCTTATTATACTCTCAGGGGCTCAAACTCGCAACATCTCACGCCTCCCAAATCTCACAGCAATGCCGTGCTGAAATACCGTTCCGCTCGATCGGGGAGGATGGTGGCGACGTTCCCCTCGATCCTGGCGGCCAGTTGCCGCGCGGCCCACACGTTCGCGCCGGCGCTGATGCCCACCAGCAGGCCATAGTCCCGCCCCAGTTGTCGTGTCGTCTCGATTGCGTCCCCGTCCGACACCTCGATCACGTCGTCCACCAGCGATACGTCCAGCACGTCCGGCACGAACCCGTCGCCGATGCCCTGGATTTGGTGCAGGCCGGGCTCGTGGCCCAGGATGGCGGAGACCCCCTTTGGCTCGACGGCCACGATCTTGACCTCGGGCTTGTGTTCGCGCAGGAACTTGCCCACGCCCTGGAGCGTGCCGCCGCTTCCAACGCCGGCGACGAAGGCGGCGATCTCGCCCGTCATCTGCCGCCACAACTCGCGTGCCGTCTCCTCGTAGTGGATGCGGGGGTTATCGGGGTTCTCGAACTGCTGCGGGACGTAGATGCGCGCGTCCTGCGCCGCCATCTGGCGGACGCGCTCCACCGCCCCGCGGATGCTCTCTCTGGCCGGTGTGAGCACCAGTCCCGCCCCCAGCGCCTGGATCAACTTTTTGCGCTCGTCACTCATGTCCTCCGGCATGACGATGCGCACCTGGTAGCCCTTCAAACGCCCGACCAGGGCGATGCCGATGCCGGTGTTGCCCGACGTCGGCTCCATGATGATCGAATCGGGGTTGAGCTTGCCGTCCCGCTCCGCCCCCTCGATCATCGCCAGGGCGACGCGGTCCTTGATGCTGCCGCCGGGGTT
>JAFGED010000155.1 GCA_016931785.1 Anaerolineae bacterium | reverse complement strand
TCGCTCAGGACAGGCGCCGCTCTCCAAACCCCCATCTCTCCCTTTTTCGAGCGAGGGAGACTGCTCGGGCGAATAGCCTGAGTAGTTACCGAACGTGTTTTGAACGCGGCCTTATCTTTGCAAAAGCATGTGGCCATGGTATAATGAATTCAACTACAACAAGACTGCCTTTCCCACCGGACATCTGCGCCGATGAACTCACCGCATCTTTCCAACAGAAACCTCGAACCACAAAACGGTGGGCACGTTACCGGCCCGCGCCTGGCCTTAAGCCACTCTGCTGTTCTAAAAGCGTGTAGGCGTGAAAAGCCATAGTTTATATGCTCGGGTCAGTAGTAAGGAGGGAGCGATGAAAAAGCTCATAAAAATCAAAGGCCAAGGGCTCGTCGAGTTCGCATTGATCCTCCCCATCCTACTGGGAATTCTCCTGGGCCTCGTCGAGGCTTCCCTGGTCATCCAGGGTCACCTGGCTGCACAGCACATTGCCCGCGAGACTGCCCGTTGGGCCGTCACGTACCAGCCGCTTCAAGGGGCATGCATAGATAGCGACAAAGACAGGCACCTGGCAGACGGCGGAGGCGGCGACGACATCGACGACTACGCCCCTTATCCAAACTGCCCACTCGACGTCTACCCCTGGGCAGATCAGGGCGAGACCGACGAAGAGTACGCTCACCGGCGCGTCGCGCTGATCAAGCAAAAGGCCCTGGACACAGCCGCTGGTCTGCGCATCAGAAATGAGTACCTGGGGTTGACAAACGCCGACTTTGACGCCAACCTGGTACAGCCCGGCTTCTTTGGCGTGCGCGTGTGGGGATACCCATCCTTCGATACAGACTGCAACGACCCCGACCTGACGAACAAAGTGTGGGATCCATCCGATTCCCAACCCGGCTGCCTCGACCACCCCGGGCAGGAAGGCCTGGCGGTGCGCGTCCAGGTCGTGCACAACGTCGAGATCATCGATCCGCTCTACCGCGTCATCGCCGAATTCGTCACGGTGCAGGCAGACGCCCAAATGATCAACGAGGGGGTCCAGGTGGGATACGGCGCCGAGGTCCCCCCAGGGTTCGGCTCCAACCCCAACCCCATCGTAGGCCCTCCAGGAGGGGAGGAAACGCCGGTAGGACCATTCCCGACAAACACCCTGATCCCCCCCACTCCCACCCTGCCCCCCCACTATACCATCTCGCTGGCGGCATACCCGGAGGGCATCGAGCAGCCGGTCAACCTGTTGCCCGACGACCGCTGCCACGACTTTGCCGCTACGCTGACCTACGAGGGCAACCCGATTCAGAACATGTGGATCAGTCTCTCCACCACCTTTGGCGCCTTTAACCAATCCGGCACCGGCCAGGATTATACCGAGGCCCCGACCAACGCGCTGGGCCAGGCCATCGTCACGCTGTGCGGAAACGAGCCGGGGGTCGCCGACCTGCGCGCCTGGATAGACATCAACGGCAACGACACGTGGGAAGGCGAGACGTCCGACACGGCCCACAAAACGTGGGAGGTCCCATCGGGACCGTACATCCTCGTCGCCGACCACGAAGTGGTCGCCCTCGACGACAACTCGGCCGACATTATGAACCACCCCATCACGCTCACAACCACCTACGACGTGTACTGGTGCGTCCATCCTTCGGCCGGGCCCGAGAC
This sequence comes from Anaerolineae bacterium, assembly GCA_016931785.1. Taxonomy (GTDB): domain Bacteria; phylum Chloroflexota; class Anaerolineae; order B4-G1; family B4-G1; genus JAFGED01. The sequence goes on along the minus strand of JAFGED010000155.1, from coordinate 15,171 downwards.
CGTCAACAACAACCAGTTGCTGATGACGGTGACCGTAGACGGCTCCGGAAACGCCGAGAACGAGCTCTTTACGGTTCCCACAAACAGCGACGGCACGTACCGACTGGAAACCCACCCCGTCGGCGGCGGCGGCTGCGGGGCCGTCGACCTGGTCGCCTATTCGGCGTCCATCAAGGCAGTAGTGGCGCTCCCGGACCTGGTCATCTCTATCACCGAGCCGGTGACAATCTGCCCCGAGACTTATTTCACCATGTCAGCCACCATCCAGAACCTCACCAGCGGCACCTCGGACGAGTACTTTGACGTGGACTTTTACATAGATCCCGTCACCACCCCATCCATCCCCATCGGGCATAGGAAACAGTGGGTGAACGGCATCGGTCCCTTTGAGACGGTCGTGGTGAACGTGGTGTTGTGGGTAGAGGACCCCGGCGACCACGAATTCTGGGCCAGGGTGGATACGTCTGACTTTGTAGTGGAGGATGACGAAAGCAACAACAACGACACGCTGGTGAAAGCCTGCGGCTCTAACGTTCCCGTAGTCGACGACACGGGCTGGCGCAGTCCGTCCGGCAACTATGTGGGCAGCACGGGCTTTACTAACCCCGATAGCGCCCACGGAGACGGCGGAGGATACGCCTATCGCAACAACAACGCCGACGGCGTCAGCCACGTCTACAGGGACTATGGGCTCAACATACCCAGCAACGCCGTGATCCAGGGCATCCAGGTGCGATTGGACTGGTGGCTGGACAGCACGTATGGTACCAATCGCGTCTTCGTCTACCTGTCGGGAGATGGCGGCAGCAGCTGGACCGGCTACAGGACCGCCGGCACCGAGCGCACGGGCGACGGAAACCCGACCGACGTCGAGGGTGGGACAGGCGACACGTGGGGGCAGGCGTGGAGCCCCTCTGATTTCTCCAACGGCAACTTCCGCGTGCGCCTGGAGCTGGACACGTCCAGCTCCTACCGAGACTTTCGCATCGACTGGGTCCCGGTACGCGTGACCTACTATCTGCCGGCCGAGTGCCCTCCGGGCACCGACCCCAACCCCTGGCCCCCAGGCCCGATCAAGCCGCCAGGCCTGCTGGAGTGCACGCAGTTGCTGCAGTACGGGAACTTTGAGGGCAGCGGGGCCAAGGTCTATGACGTCTGGGAGGCAGGCCCTTCCGGCGCCTACTTCCGGGGCTCTAACTTCTTTCACGATGGCACGCTCTCCATGCGCCTGCACACCACCGTGGGCGACTATCCCGCCTGTGCAGTGGTCCCCGACCCCCACCTGCTCCAAACGGTCACCATTCCCACCGAGGTATACACGCAGACCACGCTGACCGTAAAGGGGTATCGCCTGGTGGCGGATAGCGAAGCCAGCTGTTGCTACGACACGACCGACCCCGACGACGTCCTGTACCTGAAAATGCGGGACGGGAGCGGCACCGACCTGGGCGCCAGCACGGTCGTAGCCAACGGAGGCGTTATAACCAAGACCTGGGAGGCGTTTGAGATAGACGTGACCAGCGCCGTGCAGCCCTTCACCCGCGCCGGTCAGGACGTACAGGTCTACTTCCACGGCGTCCAAGACGTGGACTATGACTGCACGTTCTTCTACCTAGACAGCCTCGAGTGCGAGGCTTGCACCTATTGGGACATCCCCGAGCCGATCCCCGGCACGGCCTCCTTTGGAGGGAACGTGCAGGTCATCACGCACGGCGGCATCCCGCAATCGTTCCAGGGCGTCGACGTGTGGGCCTACAGTCCGGCGGGCGCAGTCTATCACACCCAGACCATCCACGATGGCACCTATCACTTTTACAACGTCCCGCCGGGAACCTACACGATCTATGCGGAATACTGGGAAGGAGGCGTGGGCGGCACGCTGCACTCGACGATCGTGACTGTGACGGTGGGAGCGGACGAGCGCATCAACACCGTTCACCTATACCTGTGAGATTGGGAAGGGATTGTGAGACCACGGGAGAACGACTATAAGAGATACGCTGCAATCGCGGCGGCGGTCGTGACAGCGCTCGGCCTGGCTGGTGTCCTGGCAGGCGTCTTGCACGCTGCCCCGTCTTTCCTGCACATACGGCAAAACCTCTCCTACACCGACTATACGTCCGCTTACCCCGAACTGGCGATCAGCGCGGATCGCAACTACCTGGCCGCGACATGGGTGGAGGGGTACGACGAAAACAGCGGCAGCAAGGGACACGTCTACCTGCGCATCGCGTCAGAATCGGGCGGTTGGAGTCCCCCGATCGAGGTGTACCACGGCAGCGCGAGCGCCTGTGCTTACGACCGGGCCGCCGTCGCCATCAGCGGGACCACGGCCCACATCGCCTACGTCGTGTGGGCCGACTGCACCAACAGGCAGAACACGCGGGTATACTACACCACGTGCTCCCTGACCGGCGGCACGTGCGGCTCCAACGAATTGGTGCTCTCCACGACGACTCAAAAGATCTTTTGGGTAGACATCGCAGTGGACGAGGACGAAAACCCCCATTTGGTATTTGCCAGGTACCAACAAGAAGAATCCGATCTCCACGGCAAGATCCTTTACAAGGGGCACACCGGCAGCGGATGGGGGAGCGATGAGACGGTGTACGCCGGTACCGGAACCGACAACCACACGCCCGCCATCGCCTGGAGCGACGATTGCGCGCACGTCGTGTGGGAAAACGAGACGCAAGGCGACATCCTCTACCGGCGGCGCTGCGCCGGGACGTGGGCCCCCAGTCCGTCTATGATGTATAACTCAACCCCCGATTATCCGCCTCACAGCCCCGACGTGGCGGCCGCGGGGGGACGGGTCTTTGTCGTGTGGGACTCTCTAGCCCAGCCGGCGACGCCATACAACCCCGCGACCCGTTACCTGTTGTACAAGCGCTCGAACGACAGCGGCGTCAACTTCTCGCCGGTCGCCTACGCCCTGGACGTGGGAACCGACCATACAGGCGGGATACCCGACCCGTATACAGAACACGTCGTGGGAGCGGCGGAAGAAACGGCCTATCTCAAGTATCTGCAGCCGTCCATCGCACTGAACGAAGATGGGTGGCCGGCCGTGGTTTGGCACACGGGCGGCGTGACGGGCACGTATTACACGTATGCCATCTCAGGCACCGATACCAGCGTGGACTGGGTGGAGAGCAAAACACTGTTGTTCGGGGGCCAGGCAGGCGCCCCGTCAGTCGCTTTTGGAGGCTGGGTCACCGACACCATCCCGCTGTTGCACGTCGCCTACATGGGCACGTCCGGGGACTCTTGGGATATCTACTACGACAGCAACGAGGCAGCTTTCATAGACCTGCCCACGATCTACCTGCCGCTGGTTATGAAAAGATAGAGGTCAGAGACATCCTGAGAATGGCGACCGGCACTGGATCACAAAGAAAATGGTTGACAGTTATCGGCCTGGCTTTGATCGTCGCACTGGGACTGCTGGCGTACGGCCAATTGACAAACTCCGCGTCTCGACCGACGGGGACAACAGACCTGGCCTTGAGCGGCGACACGGCCCGCCGGGCGTATGCCCCGGCCGTCGAGCTGGCCCTGGAATGGCAACAGGACGCCCGCCTGGCCAGCATCTCCGGCCAGGCGCTATCTATAGGCAAGAAATCGGGAAACGAGGTCAAATGGGGGTTCCAGTTCTTTTCGCCATCGACCCAAGAGCTGGCGCTCGTGGCCGTGAGCGGCGGGGAGGCGCGCATGGTGCGCCCGCCGATGCTGAGCCCTTACAAACTGTCTACTTTCTCACCGGACGAGTGGCGCATCGATAGCGACCAGGCCCTGCAGACATGGTGGGAGCGCGGCGGCTACAGCATGGTGAAACAATACACCCAGGTGGACGCGGCGATGCAACTGCGCATATCCGAGGAGCTGGGCAGCCAGCCGGTATGGGTAATTGCCGGCATCGCTGCCAACAAGAACACGACCCTCACCATCTTTGTGAACGCCAGCGACGGCAGCCTGGTCGCCAACCCAAGGTGAAGAGGGGTGGCACCTTCTCAATAAGTAGGGAAAAATAACGGGTGTGTGAGGGCGGCCTCGTGCCCGAAGGGCACGCACTGCCCTCACACACCCCGACCCCCCGGATTATTGAGAGGATACGAAGGATGCAAAACTAGGAGAAGTAAAGTGAACAGGCGAAAAAGAGAACAAGGTCAGAGCCTCCTGGAAACGGCCATCGTCCTGCTCTTGCTCGTGATGCTCCTCTACGGCGTCGTCGAGGTGGGATTCGGGCTGAGAAACTATCTACTCGTCTCCAATGCCAACCGCGAGGCCGCCCGTTTTGCAGCCCGGGGCCGTTTCAACAACGAGCAGATCGCCGACCGGCTGGTCAGCTCCGGCGGGGTCGAACGGGCGGGGAGCCAGGACGTGCCATTCCTGCGCACCGAGGAAATTACACCCGCAACAGCCTCCCGCAACACCGGCATCATCATCACCACCATAGTGATGGATGACGAGGGCAACTTTGATTACGATGAGGATGTCACGCGATACGCCGAGGGTGTGTTCTCATGCGGCAGTTGCGCCGGCGTGCCCCCGGCATACATGGTCGATGCGGATCTGGGGCTGAGGATACTCCCCCCTGCCGAATACGCCAATTACAGCCTGGTCGACCTGGCCGATATCTGGGCAAACCACAGCGACGTCACGGACCAAATCAACGACGAACGTGAAAATGATTACGATCTTCCACGCCTGGACAACCAAATCATCGTCGTGGAGACGTTCTTCATACACCGTCCCTGGGGCAGAGGGCTGCTGCCCGATCCCTGGGTCATGTACGTCAAAACAGAAATGCGGGTCGCCACCGGCCGCAGTGGCGGAGACTGAACGGGACCATAAACCAAAGTAAATCTGCAAAGCGGTCAGCGCTGTCAGGCCGACGAACCGAGCCTGACCGGAGGTGAGAAATGGGTACAAGCGTGAAACAGTGGCTAGGAAGCTTGCTACAGAGGACGAGGGAAAAACTGCAACGGCCCCAACGAGGACAGAGCCTGGTCATCGTCATCCTGGCCATGATCGGCATCCTGGCCCTGGTAGGCCTGAGCGTCGACCTGGGCCTGGTGTACGTCGAGCGCGTCCGCGTGGGCCGGGCCGCCGATGCGGCGGCGCTGGCGGCAGTGGTCGAACTGCCGGCGGAGACCGCAGCGCACGAGCGCGCCAAGGTCTATCTGATGGAAAACGGCTACAATCCCGACGGCCCCGGCGTGCGCCTGCTCGTCGACGGCGCCTACGTTTCAGGCCCCTCCGAGGAGGACGCCAACACCATCCTGTGGATCGACACCGCCTTTTCGCGGTCGACGGAAGGCGCGGCCAACCGCATCCGGGTGCGGGTCAAGCAGTGGGTGCCCATGACGTTCCTGCAGTTCATCGGCTTCCGCCGTATCCCGGTGGAGGGGTCCGCCGAAGCGGAGAACATCAACAACCTGGACGTGGTCATCGTCTACGATAAATCCGGCTCGATGGAGTTCGACACGCTGTGCTACGGCTGCTGGGATCCGTGGGGAACGGACGTGCCATCCACCAGCGTGGGCGACTGCAACAGCACCGACGGCTGCCTCTACCCCCTGAAGTGGTCCAAGACCAGCGCCACGGCAACGGCGAACCACTGCCGCACCGGCAACCTCTACGACTCGAACTATCGCGATACCGTCAGCGGCGCCTATTTTACGTGGATGGACGAGTATTACCGCAGGAACTCGGACGGCCGCTACTTTATCGTCATCGAGGCGGAGGAGTACTCCTACTACGACACGCGCGCCGACTACCACTCGTGGCAGTACTCACCGTACAGGTCCTTCTGGGTCATGCAGCGCAACTATTACAATTTCGACGCCAGCCGCTACGTAGGCGCGCTGGGAAGGGACAGCCGCGGCGCCTACGTCTCACACCATCCCTGGCCCCACCCAGCTAGCTGGACCGGCTACGGCATGAGCTGCCGCTGGGACGACGTGACCAGCGCCGGGCACGACGGCAACGGCCCCTACTGCAACAGCACCGACTCGAGGGTCATAGACTATGGCGGGCCCTTCCCCGCCCCCCGCGTGGATTACGAGTTCACCGCCCCCTCCAGCAGCACCTACTACTTCTGGATCCGGGGACAGGGAGGGGACCGGGACGAACACATCTTCTGGGGCGTGCAAGCGGGATCCGCCCTGCGCTATCCCACGGGCCAAGAGACCGGTTTCCAAACCGGGGCAAGCTATGACGCGGCAAGAACCGACCGCTGGGATTGGGAGCGCCTCAGCCTGGGGCAAAGCGGGAGCGGGGGAGATGGCATCCCTCTCACGGCAGGCCAGAAATACGTGCTCAGCTTCTGGGGCGGCGGGGCCGGCTTTGACATCGACCGCATCGTCATCACGAACGATAGCTACCAGTACGGCGAGGATAACGATAGTACAGACAATGGCAACTACCTGCCGCTAAAGAACGCGGTCGCCAACAACGCCCGCACCGGCTGGGCCTGCGAGCGCTGCGACCCGCGCTTTGCCGGGCATCCCGGCGGTGAGCTCGTGGACATGGATCCGGGATCGGGCGAGGACTGGTGGTATCTGCCCGACTGCAGCGTGGGCGCCAACCCCGACCAGCGGCTGGACCCGATCTACAAGGGCGAGCTGCCCATCCGCGACGCGCTAAAGTCCGCGATCAACTTTGTCGACCGCATGGATTTCAGCCTCGACCAGGTCGGCTACGTGGATTACGACGGCAGCCCGCATACGCGAGACGAGCTGGAATGCCTGCGCCGCCGCGGGCCGGAGACCCTCACAGACCCCACGTGCAACCCATCTTGGTCCGATCCCGGCGAAGAACCGCCCACCGACCCGGACTGCGGCTGCTTTGACAGCACCATCGATAACTCGGTCATCTACGAGCTGAACAGCACCTTTTCCTCCGGCTCCACGAACATGGCCGGCGGGATGAGAAATGGCATCGAGGTGTTGAGCACGGCCTCGGGTCACTACGGGCGGCCGGGAGCGGCCCACATCATGGTGCTGATGACCGACGGCGTGGCCAACAAGTATCCTCACGACTATGGCGATCCAGTCTGTTACAACATCGACGGGCGTGAATGGCCTGGAGGGTCAGCCGCGCAGGACTGCGTGATCTATTACGCCCACGAGGCCCGCGACAACGGCATCGTCATCTACACCATCAGCCTGGGCTATTCCGCCGACCTGGAAATCATGCAGGCCGTGGCCGACATCACGGGCGGCGAGCACCGCTGGGCGCCCTCGCCCGATAAACTGAACGACATCTTTGACGAGCTGTTCGAGCGTATTTTCGTGCGCTTGACTGACTAGGTGGTTTTCCGGGCCGCGCCCGGAAAACCCGAGGCAGTTCCATCGGCGCTCCGCGCCGATGGAACTATGGTTGTCGAGAAAACAAAGTGTCCGGTGCAAACAGGACGCGCAACAGTCCCCCTCCCGCAGGCTGGGGGCATTTTCCGAACCTGTGGGAGGGCGGATTGCGTTTTGTCGCCCATCCGCAGGCTGCACGCTACTTTTGGCCAGGTGACAAGGCAATAACTGGTGATTACCCATATTTCTGGGTAAAGGGGAAATTGGGGGTGTGGGCGGGCGCAAAGCGCCCGCCCACACCCCCAGAAATTCCTTTCTGTGGCGTTGGAGTATGCCACATCGAAGATGTGGGCAATCACCACAGCAATAAGGCTTGACATTCTGGTCTTAAATAGTATCATTAAGGGCAAAGCGGCATCTCTACCCTGTTATTTCTCACCCCCATCAGGCGGCAAGCGTGCCTACACCAGGGGAAAATCAGTGACGTAAGGAGGCAACATGCGAGGCGGTCGAATACTCATAATCGTTGGAATCGTCGGAGTCGTGTTGGCATTGATCCTGGGCGGGATATGGCTCATAAGAAGCCGGACACCTCCCACCCCTCCCCCCGACACTACTGAGGGCGATGGCGAAGGGCCTCCCGCGATAGGCGACATGCGTGAGATCGTCGTAGCGGCGCAGGAAAAGATTCCCCGGGGGCACCGGATCACCGAAGAGGAGGGAGCGGTCCAGTTAGCGCTTTGGCCTGAAGAGGCAATACCCGAAGATGCCCTGTTCGAACTTGAGAGTGCATACGGCCAAATCGCCCGCGTGGACATTCCGAAAAACATGCCTGTCACGAAAGACATGCTCACGGAAGATGCCGGCGACCTGGCGGCAATCGGATCAGAAGCAGCCCTGATGATCCCGCCGGGGAAAGTGGGCTATGCGATAGCAGTAGCGGGCAATGCCAGCGTGGCCTGGGCCATCCAGCCGGGAGACCACGTGGACGTCCTCATCTCGCTGTTGTTCGTAGACCTCGACGAGGAATTCCAGACCGCGACGCCCAACCTCGGCGTAGCGATGACCGAAGAAGGCGGCCTGGCGGGGATGATGGGGCGGTTGGAAGTGCTGCCCGATGGCACGTTGGTCATGGTGATGCCGAGCGAGATGTCCCAACGCCCGCGTCTCGTCACCCAGTTGACTGTGCAGAACGCCCAGGTGCTACGCGTAGGTACCTGGGCAGAGGAGGAGGAGACACCACCACCTCCCGTAGATGGGGAGGGGGAAGATGGAGAAGAGGGAGAGGTAGCTGCATCCGATACTCCACAGGCACTAAAGCAGTGGGTGACACTGGCCATCAGCCCCCAAGAGGCGGCGGTGCTCAAGTACGCCGAGGAGGTCGGGGCCAGCATCGATTTTGTACTGCGCTCCGTCGACGATCACGCCGAAAGTGTCAGGTTTAACATCACAGCGGTCACGCTTGATTACATCGTCGCGGAATACGGCATCGAAGCACCAGCCAAGCTGCCGTACGGCGTCACGCCCCCGGTCTCGGGCGTGCGTCCGGGCGCAGGGGGCGAAGTAGCTAGCGAAAAGACCGAGGTAGAGGATATCGAGTACGGTCGATTAGATCAAGTAAGCCAGACGGTAGAAGAACCAGCACCGGAAGAATAAGAACAGCGACACCCAAGCCCAGGTTTAGACAAAAGTGGCAACAAAAGAACAGATCCGAATACTGATCGTTGACGACGTCGCCGAGACGCGGGAAAACCTGCGCAAGCTGCTCTCTTTTGCTCCCGACATAGAAATCATCGGCGCGGCGGCTTCAGGCCAAGAGGGCATCGAACTGGCCAAGCAGTTCCAGCCCCACATCATCCTGATGGACATCAACATGCCGGGCATGGATGGCATCGCCGCCACCGAGGCGATCTTGCAAGAGGTGCCGATGACGCAGGTGGTGGTCCTCTCCGTCCAAGGCGAGAGCGACTACCTCCGCCGGGCCATGCTGGCCGGCGCGCGGGACTTTCTCACCAAGCCGCCCAGTGGCGACGAGCTCATGGGCACCATCCGCCAAGTCTACGAGACGGGGAAAAAGCGCGCGGCTGTGGTCGCGCCCACGCAGCAGGTCGCCCAGGCGGCAGCGCCGACCACCGCAGAGAGGCTGAAGCACGCAGGGAACATTATCGCCGTCTACAGTCCCAAAGGCGGCGTGGGATGTACGACCGTCGCGGTCAACCTGGCAATCGCGCTGCAACAGCAGGTCGGCACCTCCAAAAAGATCGGGCTGGTGGATGCCAACTTCCAGTTCGGAGATATCGGCGTCATGCTCAACCTGTCGGCCGGCCGAAGCATCGCCGACCTAGTTTCACAGTTTGACACACTGGACAACGATATGCTGAGCAGCGCCCTGTCTGCCCACGGCTCGGGAGTCAAAGTGCTGCTGGCTCCCCCTCACCCAGAGGCGGCAGATTCCCTGATGATTTCGACGTCAGATGGAGGAATGGGAGGCAGCTCGGCCCTCAAACCCATCTTGAGCATGATGCGCCAAGAGTTCGATATCATCATCGTAGATATGTGGAGCCGGGTAGACGACGTAGCGCTGACCCTCTTCGACATGACTACGATGATCGTCCTCGTCGTGACGCCAAACATCCCGGCAATCAAAAACGCCCGCATGTTCCTGGAGATAGCTGGGAAACTTGGCTACCCGACGGAAAACATCGCGCTGGTGGTCAATCGTGCGGATCGGCGCACAGGCATCCGCGTGGACCAGATCGCGCAGGCGTTGATCCCGGTGGCGGCGCAGATTCCGCCAGACGACCAGGCCGTGCTGACAGCTGCGAACCGTGGTGTGCCATTCGTCATGCACGACCAGAGCCGTCCCATCGCTCAGGGAATCCTTCAACTGAGCGAATACATACTGAACCGATTCCGAGAAACAGATGCAGAGCAGGAAGAGGAAGACGACGAAGCAGGGCGTCGCCTAGGACGCCTTTTCCGGTAACATAGCCAAGTCCTAAGAACGCCAACCGACAGCAATCCCTGTGGGGGAAAGCGTTACCAGGAGGTAGTAGGATGTCTCTATTGAGGCGAATCGAGCAGGAGAAACGGTCGGGGGCACAACAGCAGACCTCTCAACAAATGAGCGAGATGCAGGTGCGGCGCCGGGCGGCGCCCAGCCGTGACGCCTACATGGATCTCAAGACGCGCATCCAGAACAAACTGATCGCGGAATTGGACCCCACGATGGACATCTCCAGGACGGACGATGTGCGCAAGACGATCGAGGAGCTGTACGACAACATCCTGGCCGAAGAAGCCCGCGTCCTCAGCCGGGCAGAGCGGCAGCGCCTGTTCGAACAAATCGTCTCGGAAATCCTCGGGCTGGGGCCACTGGAACCCCTGATTGCCGACCCCACGATCACCGAGATCATGGTGAATGGATCGAAAAATATCTACGTCGAGCGAAGCGGCAAGATCGTGCGCACCAATGCCATCTTCGAGTCGGACGAACACCTGATGCGCATCATCGAAAAGATCGTCGCTCCCCTGGGACGGCGCATCGACGAGAGCTCTCCCTACGTGGACGCGCGCCTGCCGGATGGCTCCCGCGTAAACGCCGTGATCCCCCCCATCTCCCTCATCGGGCCGGTGCTGACGATCCGAAAATTCTTCAAGATACCTCTCACCGTCGAGAGGCTGATCGAGTTTGGCACTGTGACGGCCGAAGTGATGGAGTTGCTGAAAGCCTGCGTGGTCGCAAAGCTGAACATCCTCATCTCGGGGGGTACCGGCACTGGAAAGACGACTTTCCTGAACGTCCTATCTGGCTTTATTCCTAACGACGAGCGCATCATCACGGTGGAAAACGCCGCCGAGCTGCAATTGCGCCAGGAACACGTCGTGACGCTGGAGGCGCGCCCGCCCAACATCGAGGGCCGCGGGGAGATCACCATCCAAGACCTGGTGATCAACACCCTGCGAATGCGCCCAGACCGCATCGTCGTAGGCGAGTGTCGTGGCCCAGAGGCCTTCGATATGCTCCAAGCAATGAATACCGGGCACGAAGGCAGTATGACCACCGTCCACGCCAACACCACCCGTGATGCGACGGCTCGCCTGGAGAACATGGTTCTGATGGCAGGGATGGACCTGCCTCACCGCGCCATCCGCGAGCAAATCTCCTCCGCCCTAAACGTCATCGTCCAGTTGGAACGCATGCGAGATGGAACCCGTAAGGTCGTCTCTGTCTCCGAGGTGCAAGGAATGGAAGGAGATGTCATCACGATGTCCGACATCTTCAAGTTCGAGGCAGTTGGGTACGAAAGTGGCAAAATCATCGGCGTGCTGCGGCCGACAGGGCTACGGCCAAAGGCCATGACCAAGATCGAAGGGGCTGGCATCCATCTACCTCCCAGCATTTTTGGCATAACGGGGCAGAAGGGACGCTACTAACCCGAGACCAGGAGAGAAACCAATGACCTGGGTTTTCGTTATAGGGCTCTTAATCGCCATAGGGGCTGTCGTGGGAGGGATAATCTACTCCCGCCGCTCCAGCAAGTCGCTCATCGAAGAGCGGTTGGGCATCACCGACGCAGAAAAGGCAGCAAAGACTACCGGTACCACCACCCTTACAGATACCCTGAACCGCGCGCTTGCCAGTCGAGGTGTGGGGGCTAACCTGGCGACACAGTTAGCGCGGGCCAACCTCAAGTTCACCGTCGGCGAGTTCATGGCTCTCACCGTCATCCTGGTTATAGGATTCGGCGCGGCAGCGTTCATTCTGAGAAGAGATCTTATCATCACGGCCATCGCCTGCCTGGTGGGATTTTTCGGCCCCTGGGTGTATGTCTCGCTCATGCGTGGCAGGCGTTTGAAGGCATTCAACGACCAACTCAGCGATACGATCAACCTGATGGTAAACGGCATCCGCGCCGGATACAGCGTCATGCAGGCGATGGAGGCAGTGGCCGAGGAAATGGGGCCGCCGATCTCGGTGGAATTCGGCCGCGTGGTCAGAGAAGTGCAGCTCGGCATCACCCTGGAGCAAGCGCTCGATAATATGCTGCGCCGCATCACCAGTGATGACCTGGACATGATGATCACCGCGATCAAAGTCCAGCGCGAGGTAGGCGGTAACTTGGCCGAGGTGCTGGATTCGATCAGCTACACCATTCGAGAACGCGTCCGAATCAAGGGTGAAATTCAAGCGTTGACATCCTACGGCCGCGGCGCAGGCAACCTGCTTTCCGCCCTGCCGGTCATTCTGTCGGTGATTATCTACCTCATTTCGCCCGACTTTATGTCACAACTATTTTCCGACCCCTGCGGGTGGATCATGATCGGCCTTTCTATTCTGGGCATTATCGCGGGCTACTTGATCATCAGAAAGATCGTGAACATCGACGTATGAGCTCCCAGGAGAGATGAGCGATGGAGATTATCATATTCATAACCCTGGCAGTTGCGCTAGTCCTGATTTTCCTGGGCCGGAGTCGCTTGCAACAGCCCGACACGCTGGAAGAGCGCCTGGCGCAATTCGGGACGCTGGAACGCCCACCCACGCTGGAAGAGATCGAGATGTCGCAGCCTTTCAGCGAGCGCATACTGCTCCCTGTCCTGAGGGCAGTAGCACAATTCACCTCGCGCTTTACTCCACGCCAGAGCATGGAGAGCGTCCAACACCAACTCGACCTGGCAGGCAATCCCTACAACTGGGGCCCGATGGAGTTCCTGGGAGTCCGTGCGATTGTGTTCGTCCTGTTCGTGGCATTGGCTGGCCTTGTATTCGTGGCCGGAAAACTGCCGGCTACACAGAAATTCCTGGTTGCCGGGTCATCTGTCGCAGGAGGCTTTCTTCTGCCAACGCTGTTTCTGCGAAGCAAGATCAGCCGGCGACAGAAATCCATCGTCAGGTCGCTGCCCGACGCCTTGGACTTGCTGACGATCTGCGTCGAGGCCGGCCTGGGCTTTGACGCCGCCATGGCCAAGGTGGCCGAGAAGTGGGAGGACGAGCTGAGCATGGCGTTCACACGAGTCATCCAAGAAATCCAGCTGGGCAAGCTGCGCCGCGAGGCACTGCGCGATATGGCGGATCGTATGGAGGTTCCCGATATGTCGACCTTTGTGGCCGCCATCATCCAGGCCGACCAATTGGGCGTCAGTATCGCCCGGGTTCTGCGCATCCAGTCGGATCAAATGCGCGTGCGGCGGCGGCAGCGGGCCGAGGAACAAGCACGCGCCGCGACGCTCAAGATATTGCCTCCCGTCGTCTTTTTGATCTTTCCGGCCATCCTCGTCGTCTTGCTTGGCCCGGCAGTCATCACCTTCAAGAACATGCAAGGCGTCTTTAGCTTTTAGGAGCAGCCGAGGCAAAGCCCGGCATGTTAGCCTTTCGCCAAAGAGATCCTTAGAAAACGGAACAGATTCCCTTGTCTGTGTCGGCCATCATCGAGACAATCGGCCTGCAGTTGCGTGACCTGCGCGGTCAATTGCTTGACCTTTTGTTCCCCCCGCGTTGTGTCGGCTGTCGCCAAATAGGCGCCTGGATTTGCACCGAGTGCCTTAGCCAGATCCCCCGTGTCGAACCTCCCTTTTGCGCCCGCTGCGGAGATAGAGTCACAACCGAGGGCCTTTGCACTCGCTGCCGCAACGCTCCTCTGCGGATAGAACGCATACGGTCAGCGGCCTACTTTGGGGGCATACTCCAGGAGGCGATACACCACCTCAAGTACAGAGGGCGCACTGCATTGGCCAAACCCCTGGGGGGGCTGATGGCAACATACTGGCAGCAGCACCCAATGGCCGCCGACGTTATAGTGCCCGTCCCACTGCACGCCGACCGCTTGCGCGAGAGGGGATACAACCAGGCGGCGCTCTTGGCACACGAGCTGGCAAGGCAAACGAGGTTAGCCGTCGACGAACAGACGCTCGTGCGAAAGCGCGCCACGGCCTCACAGATCAAGCTGGACGCCAAGCAGCGAAAGGAAAACGTGCACGACGCCTTCTGCTGCTCCGGCGGCTCGCTGGCCGGCAAGCGGGTGTTGTTGGTCGATGACGTCTGTACCACAGGCGCTACACTGGAAGCCTGCGCGGTCGCCCTGGAAGAAAGCGGGGCGCTCAGCGTGCAGGCGCTGACGCTGGCCCGCGCGCAATAGCGACAATGGGCTCCGGCACTTGCCGTGGGCTTTCAAATCTATCACTAGGGGCCTGTAAAAGAGCAACTTTCCGCAGCGGCAAGAATGGCACACCGTTACACAATCTGAATCAGGACACAAGAAGTTATTTCTTAACCAAATTAAGGAGGCAATTCAATGGCGGAAGTATCTATCTTTGCCAGGAACATGAAAATGACACCGAGGCTGAAGGAGTATGTAGAGAGAAAGATCAGCAAGCTGGATCGCTACCTGCCTTCAGTCGAGGAGGCCCGAATGGAACTAAAGGTGGAAGACACACGCAGCGCCGACCACCGGCAGGTGGCCCAGCTAACGGTGCGCGTGCGGGGCACGATCCTACGGGCCGAAGAACGCACCAACGACATGTTCGCCTCAATCGATACAGTGCTGGATAAAATGTACCGCCAGATCGCCCGCTACAAGGGCAAGCGCGAGGACCGTTGGCATGCAGCCGCCGAGGAGCTCCCTACTGAAGAGTCCCTGGAGGAATCCGCGGGCGAGATCGTCCGCGTCAAGCGCTTTGCGATACAGCCTATGTCGCCGGAGGAAGCTATCGAGCAGATGGAACTGCTCGGTCACCTCTTTTATATCTTTTTGAACGCCGACGAAGACGCGATCAACGTCTTGTACAAACGAGACGACGGCAATTACGGCCTGCTGCAGCCAGAGCTAGCCTGAGGTAGTGTGTCTCACGATTTTTG
>JAFGED010000154.1 GCA_016931785.1 Anaerolineae bacterium | reverse complement strand
GATTTTGCGGGCCCTCATCTTGCCCAACCTCAGGTTTGCGAAGCAAAACTGAGCGGTGTTTCGAGCGTAGCGAGAAACGCCCCTAGTCCTGGGGGAATATCTGCGGCGCGGAACTGGCAGCCGCTGAGCCTGACCCTGCCCCCGAGCGTCGCCGACTTGTCAGCCAATAGATAAAGCAGGTTGGTGCCGCTGGGAAAGGAGACGCCCACCAGGTCGAGCTCGCCTCGCAGGCTCGCCCCGTCAAAATCGGCCCAGCCGGCGAAAACCGTGTTGTGTATGATGACCCCGCCGTCGTTCTGCACGCGCTGCCCCTCGAAAGGTCCCTCAAAGACGCAGTTCTCGATCAACAGCCAGGAATAGAAGTAGGCCGCCGCAAAGCGGGCTGCCGCGATGCGGCAGCCGGTCAACTGCATCGTCTCGTAGAACGTGCATCCTTCCAGGTCGAGCTCGTCGAGGATGCAGTCGCGCAGGACGATGGGCTGGTACACGCCGCGCATGTCCTCGCCACACAGCCAGCGGCTCACGACGAGAGGATCGACGCCGAGAGAGCCTGCGACCCGCGCGCTTTGGGTGCTCTTTCCGCTGCTGATGCACTCAAGTACCTGCGATGGTGAGATGATTTGTTGGGTGGTCATCGTTAGCATTTCGCTTCCCAGATAGTCTGTTCAAGTAGGGCGATGATAGCGTGTGCCCTCGATTTTTTCCTACTCCCTCCCTCCCTCCTCCTCGCCGCAAGTCGAAGAGAGGGAGTAGGACAACAAAAGGAGGATGAAAAGCTCGCCATATATAGTGTACCCGATCTGGCAGTGCGCGTGAAGCGTGGAAACTCCGGATTTTTGGGAGCGCGTATCTGGTGGGGGAGTACGGAGGGCGGACGCCTGCCTCCGTGTTTTCTACGGAGCGATTGGCCTTCTTGCCAAAACAGAAGCACACCGGGTGCATTTGCTGCTGTCTGATGAACGCTAAAGCGCGTGTTATGCCTATTTCGCTGGAGACCGAGCGCCCGCTGCCCCAGGGGGCAAATGCACCCAAGCACACCCGCCTTCTTGACAGAATGTGCAGCCTGGGGTATCCTTTCATTCGTTCGTAGAACTGCAAGGGCTTGCCGATGTATGAAGAATCGCATTCTACCAAACGTCACGCCGGCATTCGCCGGCTACGGATAGGGGGCACGCGCCTGATGCCTTGGGCGCTCTCCTTGGCCGTGATGCTTGTTTTGGCCTTTGCCATGCCGGTAAGCGGTCACTGGGAAATTCTTCAAACCGTCGAGACGGTCGAAAGGGCCCCCTCGGTTGATGGCGAGGCGTTCGTTCTTGAGCCTACCCCCACACCCATCATACCCGAGCGGGCTCGGGTGCCTATCCTGATGTACCATTACGTCTCCGAGATTCCGCCCGGTGCAGACCGTCTGCGCCGCGATTTGACCGTCACGCCGGAGGCGTTCAGGGCGCAGCTCCAGTATCTGGCCGACGCAGGCTACCATCCTGTCACGCTAACTGATTTGTATCTCTATTTGACGCAGGGCTACCCGTTGCCGGAGAAACCCGTGGTGCTCACCTTCGACGATGGTTACAGGGATGCCTACGAGGTCGTGTTTCCCCTGCTCCTGGAGTATGGCTTTCCCGGCACCTTTTTCGTGCTCGCGACGCCGATGCACCAGGAGTCGGTGGACTATATGACGTGGGCGCAGGCCAAGGAGATGTCGGATGCGGGGATGGCGATCGAGGGCCATGGGCGGGACCATGTGGATTTGCGCGGGCGCTCCAACGATTACCTGGTCTATCAGATCTTGGGTATTCAGGAGGCAATCCATTACCACACAGGCCGTCTGCCGCGTTTCTTCGCCTATCCCTCGGGCCAGTACGACGCCAACGTGATCGCCGTACTCAGATCTGCTGGTTATTGGGGCGCGGTGACGACAGACTGGGGGCAGGAGCATACCTTGGGGGACATGTTCGAGATGGATCGTTTGCGCATCCGTGGAAGCGACACCCTGGAAAGCTTTGTCGACAAGCTTGAGGACGACGGCTAGGATCATCTCGCGGGCCGGGTGTAAAAGCCCGGCCCGGTTTCTGTGGACCGTGGGCGAAAGGGGGTGCGCCGTTTTCTCATTGTGAAGGAAATCTTCCCGAAAGCGGCGACCTGCCGTCTTGCGGCTCCGAGCGGCAGGTAGGCGGCTGGCAGGCTTCGTCGAGGTAGCTGACCTGCGTCAGGATGGCGGGGGATGAACAATGCTCCAGGCGTCTCACCGCCGCCAACCTGCCCTACGATGAGGTTGGCTTTGTCCCCAACTTGATACGCTCCCGTTGGGACGTTTGACATCTCGCCTGCCGGTATGATACAATATCTGCGCTGAGTCGATATTTTCAGGCTGTGTTGGCTTTCGGCGCGACCTGCCGGGAGTCCACTGCGACGAGGAGGCGACGATGGCTGAACGGATCAATCCATATATTGCTGGCGCGCCGGTGACCGACCCGGCGATGTTCTTTGGCCGCGAGGACGTCTTTGCCTGGATAGAGCGAAACATCGCCGGCCAGTACGCGGATAACACCCTCGTCATCCACGGCCAGCGGCGCGTGGGCAAGACCTCTGTCCTCAAGCAGCTCGGTCACCGCCTATCCAGTCGGTACGTCCCGGTTTTTTTTGACCTGCAGGGTCGCACCCATACCACGCTTGACCATTTCCTCTGGCGCTTGGCCCGCGAAATCGCGCGTGCGCTGCGCACCCGTTATGGCGTCGAGCTCTCCAAACCGGAACTTGGGCCCTTCAGCCAGGACCTGGAGTACTTTCCCGGCGTGTTCCTGGCCGAGGTGCGGCAGGCTTTGGGCGAGCGCAATCTGGTTCTCGTTTTCGACGAGTTTGATTCTCTAGAAGAGCCCACAGCGAAAGAGATGCTGGCTGGCGACTTGATCCCCTATTTCAGCCGCATGCTGCACGGCACCGAGCATCTTAACTTTGTCTTCTCCATTGGCTCCAGTGGGCACAAGCTAGAGCACATGCAGGCTGACTATACCGACTTTTTCCGCTCGGCGCTCTACAAAAAGATCAGTTTCCTGGAGCCTGTACAGGCCCGGCAGTTGATCGTGGAGCCGGTGCAGGGGTTGATGACGTACGAGCCGCCTGCGGTCGCTCGCGTTCTGGCCGTTGCTTCCGGGCATCCCTACTTCACACAACTGACCTGCCACGAGCTGTTCGCCCAGTGCGAGAGAACCGGTGACTGGAACATCGGCGTAGATGATGTGGAGGCAGTGCTGCCGGAAGTGATTGAACGGGGCACGGTCAATCTCAAGTTCGTGTGGGACGATGCCACCGATCCGGAGCGTTACACGCTCGCCGCCTTAGCCTTGCTGAGTGGGCCGGTCAGGAAAGCCGAGGCGCTGGCTGCGCTGCGAAAGTACAAGGTGCGCATTAGCGACGAGGAAGTGGGAGCGGCGCTGTTGAGCCTGGGCAGCAAGGACGTGCTGACTGATAAGAACACCTTCACCGTGGATCTATTGCGTCTGTGGCTGTTACGGAACAGGCCGATAGAGCGGGTGGTGGAGGAGCTGGGTGAGAAACATCCCATCGCGGTGCGCTATAGCCAGATTGCAGAGGAGTATCGAGAGCAAGGAGAATTGGACGCGGCGCTGGAGAACTATCAGCGCGCGCTGAGCGCTGCCCCGGACTATATTCCCGTCCGTCTGGGTATCGCCGAGGTTCATCGTGAAGCCGGACGCTGGGAAGAAGTGATCGCAGCCTACCAGGCCGTGCTAAGGCTGGATGCTGAAAACGTCCAGGCGCAGACCGGGCTGTGCGACGCCTGCATCACCTTCGGCGACACGTTGCAGGAAGCCGGGGACATTGTCGGGGCGATGGCTTGCTATCGGCAGGTGCTGGATATCTATGCGGAACACACCGAGGCGCAGGAGCGGCTGGCTGATCTCGATCGAGTGGCGACGGTGCAGAGGCAGCTCGCCCGTTCACGGGAGCGCCAGGAGCTGGATGATTGGTATGCCGAAGCGCGCTACGCACTGAGCGAAGGGGACCATGGCAAGGCCGCCGGATTGCTCCACAAGGTCGTCGACCGAGACCCCGAGTATCGTGACGCCAAACAACTGCTGGCTCGGGCCGAGGCAGTGGCGGGGAAGCGAAAGCAGCGTCGCGGGTTGCGCCAGCTCGTTACGGGTTTGGGAGTAACGGGCGCAATCGTTGGGCTGGTGGTCGTCGCTTGTCTGGCTGTGGTCGTCGGCTGGGGGCTGCTGAACGGGTGGGCCCCGCTCATACAAACGCCGACCCCGACTCTCACGCTCACACCTACGCCCACATCTACACCGACGTCTACGCCGACCGCCACGCCCACGCCGACCCCGACGGACACGCCGATGCCGACCGATGAACCCACGCCAACCTCGGAGGCGACCCTGGCCCCGACCCCAACGGAGCCTGTCCCCGTGCTCATCGAAGAACCCCTGGGGGATGGCTGGACCCGCTATACCCAGCCGGCAGGCGGGTACAGCATCGAGTTGCCCGAGACCTGGGTGGTGTACGACATGACCGACGGCGAGATGGTCGAGCTAATGCTGAGAAGCGCTGACCTGGACCCGGTGGCAAGGAGTAATATCGAGACCATGCTGGAGAGCGAACTGATCGTGTTTTTGCTCTACGGAGGGTCTTTTAGCGTCGCTGGGGATTCACCTCCTGTGTTTGTGTATGTTTTCAAATCCGACATGTTTGCCGGCATGGACCCCAACGCGTATATCAATCAGGTGAGGAGCATACCCGATCTGGTTGTAGTTGAGTCCAGCGTAATCGAGATCAACGGCATTCAGGCTGCGTACATCGTCTACGATATGGAGGTGTCCGATGGAGTCGGGGGGGTGGTTCGTATCCGGTTTGTGCAGGTGATGATCCCTACGAGGGAGACGGCTTTTGTCATCACGGCTGCTACGACTGTTGAGGACTTTGGCGCGTATGAGGACACTTTCGAGCGCATCATCGACAGTTTTGAGGTATTGGAGTGATCCACTGTAATCTGGTGTTTCGCGGCGTAAATGACACGTTAGTTTGATCTCGTCGTAGCCGCGAAACACTCGCGCGGTTTGGACCGTTTCCCTCTCGGCCAGACCGAGCGGGCCATACTTGTTTCTAGACTGGAGACACGATGATCACAAACCCCTTCACTTTCGGTAACCCGGTCCGCGACCCCGGGCGCTTCCGTGGGCGGGAGAGGGAGATTCGCCAGATCGTCGGACGGCTGCTCTCGGCTTTTGAGAGCACGGCGGTTGTGGGCGAGCGCCGGCTTGGCAAAACATCGCTTCTGCTCCATCTCGCTGACCGCCAGGTCGCTGCAAGCCTGGGCCTGGATCCAGAACGGTACGTTACCGTCTACGTGGACTTTCAGGGGTGTACCGATATTACGCCTGTGCGTTTCTGGAGTCGCGCCTTGGATAGAATGGCCCGCAAACTCGCCGATGGTGAACTCGCGGCCCTGGCGCAGGAGATGAAGGAGCGCTCCGAGATCGATCAGTACGATCTGGAAGATCTGTTTATGGAGATCGATGAACGCGGGTTGCGGCTGGTTTTGCTGATGGACGAGTTTGAGTACGTGACGCAGAACGCCAATTTCGGACTGGATTTTTTTGCGGGCCTGCGGGCATTGGCGATCCATTGCCCGCTGGCGTTAATCACTGCCACACGCCAGGAACTGGTGGACCTGTGCCACTCTGACACCATCAAGGGTTCTCCTTTTTTCAACATCTTTGCCAGTGTGGTGCTACGTCCCTTTAGCCAGGAGGAGGTGATGGCATTGATCGACGGCGCTTTGGAGGGGACGTCGGTCACTTTCTCCGACGACGAGCGAGCTTGTGTGAGCGAGGCCGCCGGTGGCCATCCCCTTTTCACCCAGATGGCGGGTTATTACTGCTTCGAGGGGCGCCAGATGGGGTTGGAAGGGGAAGCGCTCCATCGGCACGTCGAAGAGAACTTTCGGGAGCAGGCCGCTCCGCACTTTGCCTATTTATGGAGCCATTCCGAAGAGAGCGAACGAATCACGCTGCTCGCTTTGCTGGCTTTGGCAAAAAGAAAGAAGAAGCGGTCTGTGCATGAGCAACTGGTCAAGGCTTACCCGCGGGCAGATTATATTCTGCCCGACCTGCTCAAGCGTGGGTTGGCCATCGAGCGAGACGGACAATTCGGCATCTTTTCGCCTTTTTTTGCCGATTGGCTGCTGGCGGAAATGAGCGCCGGGGCGAGCGATGAGACGGGCGAACAGACGGTGCAGGAATGGCTCAAGGAACGCGGGGGTATCGAGCGCGGTGTCTGGGATCAAGTCAAAGGGGCCTTGCCCAAGTTAAAGCAGCAGTACTGGCCGCTGTTCGCGGAATTCCTCCAAAGCGCTTCTATCGAGATGGTCACCGAGATCATCCTCAGCTTGGGCAGATAGACACTGGGGATGTGGACGATTTGACATTCCTACGCGACATGATAGAATATAGGCGTTCGTACATTTGAGACACCGCTCCTGCCGCGCGTGCTGTGAAGTTGAACCGTTTCTGACATATCGGCCTTTTGAGTTGAGGTAGACAGAATAAGACGATTCTGTTAATTATCTGTTCAATGTCAGGCGCGATTCTTAACCTCGGCATTGTCCGCACGGCTGTGAGGTGTGGGTGATGCCGAATTTTTGTGGGATGCGGTGTCTGTTGAGGAGCAATCTGCATTCATGACTATAGACACTTTAACCGCCTATGACCCAACCGGTCAAGATCGTCCTGGTGAGATCGAGGACGAGCAGCCCAAAACGATGCAAGACTTGGACGAGTATCTGGCAGGTGCGTACGACTATCAAGCGCCTAAGCATGGGGATATTCGCCAGGGCGTCGTGGTGGATATCAACGAAACCGGCGCCATCCTGGACATCGGCTCCAAGCGCGAGGGTTTTGTGCCTGCCGAAGACCTGACGCGTCTTGACGAAGAGACACGCGCGGCTGTTCAGGTTGGCAGCACGATCCCAGCCTTCGTACTCCACCCTGCGGATAAGGAGGGCCGTCCTGTTCTCTCTATCCATCAGGCTCACATGTATCAGGATTGGCTTGATGCCGAAGAGATGATGAAGAGCGGCGAGCTCTACGAAGGCGAGATCTCCAATTACAACCGTGGCGGCCTTATCGTCAAGTTTGGCAAGATTCGCGGATTCATCCCTTGTTCGCAGATCGTGGGGTTGCCCAGGCGCCTGCGCGAAGAGCAGCGGCGTCAGCGTCTGGCAGCTATGATTGGGGAACGGGTGGGACTCAGGGTCATCGAGGTCGACCGTCAGCGTCGCCGCCTTATTTTCTCCCAACGGCGAGCGCTTCGCGCCTGGCAGGAGTTGCAGCGCGGACGGGTCATGGATGGGCTGCGCGAGGGAGAGACGCGGCATGGAGAGGTCACCAGCATCACTGACTTTGGAGCTTTTGTGGATCTGGGTGGCGCTGATGGCTTGGTTCACGTCTCAGAGTTGAGCTGGAGGCGGGTGGAGCATCCTCGCGAGGTGCTCGATATCGGCGATAAAGTGGATGTCTACGTTCTCAGCGTGGACCGGGAGCGACGGAGGATCGCGCTGAGCCTCAAGAAGCTTCAGCCCGATCCCTGGACGGTGGTCGACGATCAGTGTCAGGTGGGACAACTGGTCGAGTGCCGCGTCACGCGCGTGGTAGACTTTGGTGCTTTCGTCGCTCTCGATCTGGGAATTGAAGGGCTGCTGCACGCGAATGAGATGATCGGCACGCCGGAGCTTTCTCCGGCGGATGTTGTCAAATCTGGCGACAAGCTTCCGGTCAAGATCATCGGCATAGACAGCCGGAGGAGACGGCTCGATCTGAGCGCCAAGCAGGTGAGGCAGGATGAGTGGGAGCGCTGGATGGCGGAGCAGCAAGCTGCCCGGGAGGAAGAGGCGGCTGCTGAAACCGATGTGTCGGCGGAGATGGCCGCTGAAGCGGATGCGGAGGCCGTCGCGGCGGAG
>JAFGED010000153.1 GCA_016931785.1 Anaerolineae bacterium | reverse complement strand
GCGGGGGTTTGGAGAGCGGCTTCGCCGCTCTCCAAACCCCCATCTCTCCCTTTTTCGGGCGAGGGCCACTGCTCGGGCGAATAGCCTGAGTAGTTACGATCCGCCTATCCTTCTTGAAGGTCACACGTGCATAGTCCCGGTACTGGAGGACTTTCGCATCAGAATCTTCTACAGTATGCCATTCTCCCGCTTCAAAGGACTCCAGCAGTCCAGTTTCTTCCTGGTCCAGTTTCACTTTACGCATTACGTGGCGCCTCTCAGATTCGTTGCGTTTACCCGCCCATCCGCTCCACCTGCACCGCGCAGACCTTGTACTCCGGTATCTTGGCGATGGGATCGAGTGCGGCGTTCGTCAGCGCGTTGGCCGCCGCCTCGGCAAAGTGGAACGGGATGAAAACGACGCCCGGCCGGATGCGTTCTGTGAGCCGCACGTCCAATTCGATCTCGCCGCGCCGGCTGCGCACGCGCACGCGCCGATCTCCGTTTAGCCCAATTCGCTTTGCGTCTTCGGGGTGCATTTCCACGTAGGCGGCGGGAACCTCCTGGTCCAGCTTGGAAGAGCGCCGCGTCATCGAACCGGTGTGCCAGTGGAACATCATACGGCCCGTGGTCAGCATGAACGGATACTTGCGATCGGGCAGCTCCGCCGGTTCCAGGTATTCGATGGCGTGAAAGTGACCCAGCCCGCGCGAGAACTTGCCCTTGTGCAAGAAGCGCGTTCCCGGGTGTTCCTTGTCTGGGCAGGGCCACTGCAGGAACCCCAATTCCTCCAGCCGGTCGTAGCTCACGCCGCCGTAGATCGGCGTCACCGCGGCGATCTCGTCCATGATCTCCGCCGCCGAGGCGAACGCGAAGCCTTCCGCCCCCATCTTGCGCGCCAGCTCGCAGACGATTTCCCAATCTGCCTTGCACTGGCCCAGCGGCTCGATCGCCTTGCGCACGCGCTGGACGCGCCGGTCGGTGCCCGTGAATGTGCCATCCTTTTCCGCGAACGAAGCGCCCGGCAGCACCACGTCGGCCAGCTCCGCCGTCTCTGTCATAAAGATATCCTGCACAACCAGGAACTCGGCTTTCTTCAGGCACTGCCGGACGTGGTTCAAGTCGGGGTCCGATACCAGCGGGTTCTCGGCCATGACGTAGAGCGCGCGCACGCGGCCGGCGCCGGCCGCGTCGATCATCTCGGTCACAGTCAGCCCCACCCGGTCGTCCAGACCGGTCACACCCCAGGCCTGCTCGAACTTTTCCCTGACCGCCGGGATGGTCACGGCCTGGTAGCCGGTGTAGACGTTGGGCAGGCCGCCCACGTCGCACGCGCCCTGGACGTTGTTCTGCCCGCGCAGCGGGTTGACGCCGCCGCCTGCCACGCCGACGTTCCCCGTCAGCATCGCCAGGTTGGCGCAGCTCTTGACGTTGTCGGTACCGGTGGTGTGCTGCGTGATGCCCATCGTGTAGAGGATGGCCGCCGGCTTCGCGCTGGCGTACATCCGCGCGGCGGTGCGCAGGTCGGGCGCAGGAATCCCGCTGATCTGCTCGACCTTCTCTGGTGTGTAGGCCGCCACGAGCGCCTTCATCTCGTCGTATCCCTCGGTGCGCTCGGCGATGTACGCCTCGTCGGCCAGCCCTTCCGCGATGATGACGTGCATCAGCCCGTTGATCACGGCCACGTCGGCGCCGGGCAGCAGGCGCAGGTAAAGGTCGGCCAGGAGGGCAATCTGCGTCTCGCGCGGGTCGATCACGATCACCTTCGCCCCGCGCTCCTGCGCCTTCGTGACGCGGCTGGCGACCAGCGGGTGCGCCTCGGTGGTGTTCGACCCGATGATGAGGAAGCAGCTCGTATCCGTCTCGAACTCGGGGATCGAGTTCGTCATCGCGCCGCTGCCGAACGCGGCGGCCAGACCGGCCACCGTGGGCGCGTGTCAGAGCCGGGCGCAGTGGTCGACGTTGTTCGTCTTGATCACCGCGCGGGCGAACTTTTGAAGGACATAGTTCTCTTCGTTCGTGCACTTGGCGGATACCAGCACGCCGACCGCCCCCGGGCCGGATTCGGCGACGACCGCGCCCAGCCGTTCCGCCACGAGCGAGAGCGCCTCGTCCCAGCTCGCTTCCACGAACTTTTTTCCCCGGCGGATCAAGGGGACTCTCAGCCGCCCCGGGTTGTACACAAAGCCGGCGGCGTTCCAACCCTTCACGCACAGCCGGCCATCGCTGACCGGGTGGCCCTTGGCCGGGAGCACGCCGACGATGCGGCCATCCAGCACCTGGAGGTTGAGGCCGCAGCCAGCGCCACAGTACACGCACGTCGTCAGGACGTTTCTGTATTCCATCCTAGGCCTCCACCGCCTCGAAACGGAACACGGGGGGTTTCTCGGACACCTCCGCGCCGGTCTCGTAGCCGAACAGCTCTTTCACGTCGCGCCGCAGGAGTGCGTAGAGCAGCGTCAGCGGGATGTGCGCCGGGCACGTCCGCTCGCACTCGCCGCACTGGGTGCATTTCCCCGCCCCCGCCGTGTGCATGGCTTTGATCAGGTGGTAGGTGGGGAACGGCGGCGAGACGCGCCCCCGCCCCACCCAGTGGTCCTGCTCCAACGCGCACGTGTTGCAGAAGCAGAGCGGGCAGATATCGCGGCAGCCATAGCACTTGATGCACTTGGCGAACTGCGCCTGCCAGAAGGCCAGCCGTTCCTCGCGCGTGTGCGCGGCCAGGAAATCGGCCAGTACTTTATTCTCCACGCCAACGGCCTTTTCCCCGACGACGATGGTCGAGGGGTACGGCTCGCCGCAGCGGCACTCTGCCGCCTGTTCGCTCGTGCAGGGCACGCCGAGAATCTTGACGTGCGCCAGGTCAACCTGGTTCCAGTTTGCCAGCTCTTTCAGCGCGCGCTCGTCACAGCCGAACGCCACGACGCCGATGTGCGCCTCCGGATGCGCGTCCAGCAGCATATCCACAGTCTGAGCCAGCGGGAAGCGCGGCGTGAGCACCAACGCCGACAGCTTATCACCCTTGCGGTACAGGTATGGCGCGACGTTCAGCCCATCCTTGCGCAGGGCCACCACGCCGTCCAGGGTCTTGAGCTCTGCGGCGACGATTTGGCGTAGTTCTTTCAGCATAGGCATCACCCTCTTATCCCAACTCCGGTTTCCAGGCGACGGGCCCCAGCGCGCACACATCGCTCACTACCTGTTTGAACAACCGGGACAGCGCGCCGCGGCTATCCGTCGGTAGCCAGGCGAACTGGACGCGCCGCTCCTCCAGCCCCAGCAGGTCGAGCAAGTTCCTCGTCATTGCCAGGCGCGCCTGTTCGACCCGGTTGCCCTCTTTATAGTGACATTCGCCCGGCTGGCAGCCGACCACCAGGACGCCGTCGATGCCTTTTTGCAGCGCCGTGACCAGGAAGGTCGGCGTGACGCGGCTCGAGCATGGCACGCTGACCACGCGCACCTCGGGCGGAGGGGCAGCCAGGTGGGCCAGGTCGGCCTCGGCGCGCACGCTCCAGTTGCAGACGAAGGCCAACACCCGCGGCGACCATTCTGCGTCGGCCGGCGCGGGCCAGCCCGGCGACCAATCGACGGCGCGGGCCTGGCCGTCGATCTGCGCGTCGGTGTAGCCGTCGAGCGTGATGCACGAGGCCAGGCAGGAGGACGCGCACAGGCCGCAGCCCATGCACAGGTTGGGATCGACCTGCGCGTATTCCTTCTCCACGACCAGCGTGCTGCCCCGCGCCATCGGGTCGGCGATCTCGACCGCGCCCGAGACGCGGCTGATGGCCTTGTAGGGGCAGACCTCGATGCAGGTGCCGCACGCGAAGCAGGCCGCCGTGTCCACGCGCGCAGGCGTCAGCGGCGATGTGTGCCCGGCCTCGACGGCCAACTGCTTGACCGCGCCGATGACGCCGGAGATGTGGATCTGCTGTGGGCAGGCCGGGTAACACAGGTCGCACTCGGAGCAGAGCCAGGTGGTGGGGCTGGAGAAGGCCTCCTCTTCCATCCCCAGCATCACCAGACGCAGCAGGCGGCGCGGGTTGTACTCCGGCTCGATCCTCTGCTGGATCAGGCACTTGCTGACGCACGTGCCGCACGAGTAACACAGTTCCAGGTGTTCGCCGCCGGGAATGGCGCGCACCTGGTCGGCGAAGGTTTCGGGTTTGTCGCTATGAGCCATTTCTACCTCTGTTCCAACAGGTCTTTGACGGTGAGGTCGATGTCCTTGGCAACCTGCCGCAGCAAGATCGGGGAGATGTCGCGGCCACTGTGAAATGTACGGTCGCGCACCAACCATCGGGGTGCCGATATTGCTTGTGTGACCCCGCTGGCGCACTTCCACAAATCCCAGTCACTCCAGCATCTTTGCCACTTCACGTGGCTTTAGAACCGGGTATCGGCTCATTGTCAGGCCACCACAGCCATTTGCGTGCCGACGAACTCGGCTTCAAACTCCAGATCACTGTCTTCAAGCAGCATTTCGATGACCTCTCGCAGATTGGCGTGCAATTCGTCCAACGTCTCAGCCTGCGTGTGTGCGCCAGGAAATCCCGGCACGTACCCGACGTACAGGTTAGTGTCAGGACACTTTTCGATAACTGCCATAAAGGTCTTCATAGTCCACCCCTCATACCACATCGGACCCAGGTACCCTGTGTAAGCCTTTATGCTGGCTCTGGCTCTTCCACTTTCATCGCCTCCACCAAGCGATCAGCGAACTCGATCGCCTCCTCGACCTGCGGCACTTCTCGCATGCGGCGGGCGCGCTTCTCCATCTCGGGCCGCAGACGCTCGATCTCTTCGTGCAGCGTTTCCCTGGGAATCGAGTCCAACAGCGCCTGCATCTCGTTGACGACGCGGGCGTACTTGTCGCCCTCGGCGGCGCTGATCCACTCGACGCGGAAGCGGCCCGGCGTCATACCCATCTTCTCGAAGGCGCTCATCAGCCGCTCGGCGCGCCTGGCGCCAACGGGCTGCCCGGTGATGTAGTGGCAGTCCTGCGGGTGGCAGCCCGAGAAGAGCACTGCGCCCGCCCCCAGGCGAAATGCCTCGTAGAAAAAGTCGGCATCCATACGCGCAACACACATCACGCGCATACCGCGCTCGTTAGAGGAGTAATCAAAGTGGCTGGTCCCGGCCAGGTCGGCGCCCGGATAGGAGCACCAGTTGCAGCGGAAGGCCAGTATCTTTTCCTCGGGGTCCTTGGCCAGCAGGGCGTGGATCTGGGCCAGGATTTGCGCGTCGGTAAAGTGCATCTGGGTGATGGCGTTGTGCGGGCACTCGGCCACGCAGCCGCCGCAGCCGTGGCACTTGGCGGTGATGACGTGAGCCGCCTTGCCCTGCTCAACCTCGATGGCCCCGTAGGGGCAGGCCTTGGCGCACAGGCCGCACTTTTTGCCCTCGGCGCTGATGCAGCGATCCTCCCACACCACGGCCACCACCGGCTCAATCTGCCACTCGTCGGAGTGGAGCACGCGCCCGGCCCGCGCCGCCGCCGCCGATCCCTGCGCCACGCTGGCGGGGATATCCTTGACGCCCTGGCACGCGCCGGCCAGGAAAATGCCGTCGGTGGGACAGTC
>JAFGED010000152.1 GCA_016931785.1 Anaerolineae bacterium | reverse complement strand
GTGTTTCATCTCAGTTGGGGGCGGGGGGTGAGGGCGGCGAAGCCGCCCTCACCCCCCTTGTCCTCTCAACTCATTTGAAACGCAGTCAAGTCATTTGGCCATTGGACATCGGCAGCCATAGCGTGACGGTGGTCCCTTTGCCAGCTTGGCTGCTGATTTCTATACCCCCGCCGTGCTGTTCCATGATGCTCTTGACAATCGACAAGCCTAACCCGACGCCAAAGCTCTTGGTGCTGAACAATGGCTCGAAAACTCGATTCATCACCTCTTCGGGGATGCCGCATCCCGTGTCGCTGATTCCAATCTCTAGCCTGCTGTCGGTGACTTGGGTGCTAACCGTCAGTCGGTTTTTTCCCTCGAAAGGCCCCTTTTCTCGCATTGCGTCGACCGCGTTTTCCACGACGTTGATGACCGCCCGACGCAGGTGTTCGCTGTCCACCGGAACCTCGACGCTGGCATTGAGCTCCTTGACGAGCGCGATGCTCTCCGGAATGGCGCGCTGATCCAGTGCTTCGTCCAGCAGCCTGTCTAGCCAGGCTTCGATTTGCGTGGGACTTTTTTGCAGCACCCGGTCGCGGGTAAAGTCCAGCAGCTCGGTTATGATGGCATCGCAGCGCACGATGTTGCGCTCTGCCAGTTTCAGGGCGCGCTCGATGCGTCCCATCTCGTTCCGAGCGATGGCGTCGCTGATGGAGAACACGGAGGTGCGCACCGTGCCCAGGGGATTGCGGATCTCGTGGGCCACGGTGGCGGTCAATTGTCCTAGGGCCGAGAGCCGCTCCTGGCGCACAAGCTCTGCCTGTGCCTTTTCCAGCTCCAGCGTGCGTTCCTCGACCAACTCCTCCAGGCGCTCGCGGTAGTGCTGTAGCTCTTCCTCCGCGCGCGTACGTTCGACGATCTCCTGCTGCAGTTCGCGGGTGCGTTCCTCGACTTCCTCCTCTACCCTGGCGTAGGCTTGCGCCAATGCCTGTTCTGCACGCTGGCGTTCCTGCAAGAGCAGCGCGCCGCGTAGGGCGCTGCTGATCTGTCCACGCAGCGTGCCGTAGGTCGCGCCATCCGATGGCCCCATTTCAAAGAGAGCAAAACCCAGTTGGTTTTCCTCAAAATAAAGCGACGTGACGACCATTGTGTAGCGCTTCTCGCGCGCCAATAGTCCGGGCGGCGCCAATTGCTCGGAGGGAAAGCGTTTGTCGTCCAGCTCAATCTGGCCGTTGTGATCGTAGGCCAGTATCAATCTGGCTTTCTCGGTTGGCGCTTGTGGATTCTCGTATAAGGATAGGTAGCAACTGGGAATGCCCAGAGCGGGCAGTTGCTTGGTCAATATGTCGCGCAGCTTGGCCATATCGAAGGTGGCGATCAGGGCCTGGCCGATTGTGCGGAGCACCTGATTGTAATGTCTGGCCTGGACCTCTTGGTATAGTTGGTTGCGCTGTGTCGCTTCGCTGATCAACACGCGAGCCTGTTGCAAAAGATTCTCGATCCTATACGAGGTTTCGCTTTCTGTGGGATAAGATATGACGTGTCTGCGCAGCGCCGATATCGCGTTCTGCCACACGAATGCTTCCCCGTCTACCGTCGCCGCCTGGGCTAGAATCCTTTCCAACGCGGCCAAAAAACCACCGGCGACTTTGTGCTCGATCTCGTTGGCAAATGCGTCTACCAGTTGTGCGGCCCAGTTAGGATTCAGCTTCACGGCGCCGGTTTGCGCCGCCTGCGCCATCTCGGAGATGAGCGTCTCTCGGCGTGCCGCGGAAATAATCTCAGGGATCGTCTCTGTGGGGTAGTGATCTCCGCGTCCTTCAATCCGCCTGACTTTAGCTTGTACGACTGCCGAGTCTGCACATCCGCAGGACTGGCGCACCACCAATCGGGCGGGCAGAACGATGTGATCGGGCACCTGTGCCCCCTCCAGCATAGCCAGCATCATGTCGAGCGCCTGTTCGCCTTGCCTGTAAAACGGCGCTGCTACCGAGGTCAGCGGTGGGGTCACTGCCCGCCCTTCCAGCATGTCGTTGAAACCAGTGACCGCAACATCTTTGGGGACTTGGATTCCGCGTGCTTGAAATACCTCCAATGCCCTCAGCGCAAAGAGATCGCTGGCCGTTACCAAAGCGTCAAAATCAATGCCTGGTTGTAGACCGCGCTCGTCCAGCAGCAGGCGGGTCATCTCTTGCCCCGTGTACCAATCACTGGGAGGTGCGATCAGGTCTGAGTCGATAGGTAGGTCGTACTCGGCCAGGGCATCGGTGTAAGCGCGGTATCTCTCGCGGGCGTAGGGGTGGTGTTCTGGCCCTCTAATGAAGGCCAGGCGACGACAGCCATGTACCTCGATGAGGTGGGTCATTACCCCGCGTATGCCCTGGTAACTTTCGACCTGGATAGAGGGAATATCTTCTACGACGGTCCCTAGACTGACTCGGGGCAGTGGGTGATAACTTGCTATAAAGTCTAGGATTTCTTGATGATCAACGTAGAGGCCGATAGTGGAGGTCCAAATCACCAAACCATCTATGCAACTTGGGTCGACCAAGTCGTAGAGCACGTTGGCCTGGGCTATGAATCCATTGGGGTCGCGCAGTCTTTCTCCTACGAAGCAGACGAGGTTGGCATCGCGCCGCCGTGCAGCATTGGCTACCCCAAGCCATATGGCGCTGCCCACGTCGTCCTCTATGCCTAAAGCGAGATAGCCGATGGTCGGGCGTGTGTCTCGCGATCCACCTAGGCTGTCGCTATTGATCTCGTGACTTTTTCTCATCGGCCTGTCCGTTTCTCTTTGATGCTCTGAAACGTACCCTCTGTCTTCCTTGCGGATTGCTCAACTTGGGATTTGTTAAAGGTATCTACTCAGGCTGTTCGTCCGAGCAGTGGCCCGCGCTCAAAAAAAGGAGAGATGGAGGGGTTGAGGGCGGCGAAGCCGCCCGCTCCCCCCGTTCTCTAACTGAGATGAAACACACCCTAATCATTTAGACATCCTTGCCAGTTGGGACCCGTAAAAGCTTGTCAGAATCGTCAAATAGCGAGAGCAAATCCTTTTTCGGTAACAACACCGCAGGAGATTATTCTCTTAGCCGCCCCTAAACTGAAAGGCCCCATATTACCAGGCATTGCTTGCGCTGTGGCAAACGTGCGCCGCGTTCCCGGAGCTGGCCGTTTGCGAGTTCCCCATAAATCGCGCGGCCCTCTTCCAGGGCGTGACTGTATACCCCCGCAGCGCACAAATGAGGATTTGCGTGTCTGGCCATCCGGTTGCGGCGGTATCAAATTGTTGGTTCGCGCTCGTGGTTATTGCCCTTCTACCCGACAACACAAGCTGCACCGTGTGCAGTTACGAGTCCGGCAAAAGCTATCTCTTGGGGTCTTGAGAGGATTGTCGTTTTGCTCCGTGCTATACCAGGTCTATTGGAGTGGAGAGCTTTTTTGCTGGTATCGCCTGTTTCGATAGTTGTTCCTGTTGTTTACTAAACGCATTTTACCAGAAACCCGATATTTTTGCCAGCGTTCTCCAGATGCACAGTCGCGGCGGGGTCTCGTTTCCTAGATATCTGGCTCGTCGCTTTCTGCTTCAATTGGCAGCTCCTCCAGTGAAGGCATTTCCTCCAGGCTGCGCAGGCCAAAGTGCTGCAGAAACTCGAAGGTGGTGCCGTAGAGGATGGGATGCCCAACCGTCGACGCGCGGCCCACTTCATCGATCAGGCCAAGGCTCACCAGAGTGCGCAGGACGCTATCGGAGCCAACGCCCCGGATGGTTTCAATCTCGGGCCGGGTGATCGGCTGGCGGTAGGCGATGATGGCCAGCGTCTCCAACGCGGCCCGGGATAGGTGCGTGCGCACCTCCAGGCCCAGGAAACGCTCGATGGAGGGGGCAATCTCGGGCGCGGTGATGAGCTGGAAGCGGCTCCCGGCGCGCTGCAAACGCAGGCCGCGCTCGGCGTAGGTCGCCTCCAGGTCGTCGAGCGCCCGCTCGACCTGTCCTTGGGTGACCTGTAATGCCTCCGCCAGCCTTCCGGCAGAGACTGGGGAATCGGCTACGAAAAGCAGAGCCTCCACCGCCGCTTCTAGACTGGGAATTGGCTGCGCCGAGACCTCTTTCTCACTGTCGTTGCTTGTGTTATAATCCAAAAAATCTCACCTCACGTCAAATATCAAATCGCGGGTTGTGAAACCGACAATCTCACTGTAAGGAGGTAACGATGCATTCGAAACTCCTAGTCGTGTCTATTGCGCTGATCGTCGCTGCGCAGGCTTGTTGTTGTTGCACCATCCTGGGCGGCTCGCAGCCCCCCTACACCATCACTCCTTCGGATGAGGCCGTTACGCGTCTCGAGGAGCGAATAAAGTCGACAGAGCCGGACGCAGACGGTACATTCAGCGTCACCGTCACCGAGGAGGAGATGACCTCGCTGATGGTGCAGTGGCTCGACGAAATGGAGGAGCCACCTCCCATCAGCCAGCCCCAGGTACACTTTCGCAACGGGCGTATCGAGTTTTACATGATCATACATTTTAGCGACGCGTTCGAGTCGCCGGGCATGATCGCCTTTACCGTCGACGCTCAAGATGATAAAGTCGTCTTCGCCGTTGAGGAGATGGCCGTCGGGCCGATCCCTCTGCCACAGTCTTTCTCAGAGGTAATGACCGATCTGCTCAACGAGTCATTCGAAGAGGTCTTCTCAGGCGAAGATGCCGGTGCCGTGGTCACTGATGTAAGGATCGGCGATAAGGAGATGACTGTCTTTGGCCAGGCAACGCGTGAATGAGCCGCCGCCTGTGCTGTTCCTGTAATCGTCAATTCGAAACGTCCTGGTAGAGGGTATCATATCCTAAAAAGCTCTCGCCGTGCTCGCCGTCCTAGCCGTTGCCGCACAGGCCGTTTGCTGTTGCTCCATCCTCGGCCCAAAACCGCCCTCCGCCGTTGATCCCTCAGACGAGGCCCTCGAACGTCTCCAAGAGCGGATGAGGGAGATAGAGGTTGAGGACGACGGCAGTTTCAGCATAGTCGTCTCCGAAGAGGAAATGACCTCTCTCGCCGTCCTGGTGCTTGAGGATATGGACGACCCATCTCCCATAAGCCAGCCGCAAGTCCTGTTTCGCAACGACCGCATCGAAGCATATGCCACCATACACGCAACCGGTTCAACAGAGGTGCCGGGTATGCTGGCCTTCACCGTCGATATACTGGATGGCGAGATCGTCGTCACGCGCGAGAAAATAGACCTCGGGCCGCTGCCCATCCCCGAGTCACTGACAGAGCCGGTGACTGAAATGCTCACTGAAGCGTTGGATACATGGATCTTGAGCAAAGTCCGACTATGTGATCACCGCCATCAGGATTGGTGACAAGAAGGCGACCATCTTTGGTCAGGTGCTGGACTAGGCCGACGGCCGGGAAAATATTCTAAAGGCCTCTACTCCTCCGGTGAGCCGAACGATGGTTCCTCCAGGCCGATGGGCGCATTCTTTTTCGGTTCGGAAAAAACGCCTGGCAGGGGCTCGGCGGGTGGTCGTTTCTTTTCCTCGACGTGAGTGTTCGACACAATTCTCTGAGGATAGGGCACGGTGCGCAGGTCGACCTTGGGTGACTTGGCCATTTTGAGCCCCATCTTTTCCTCCACCGCTTGCCGGACCGTTTCCACGATCTGCCCGGCCTGCACCGGCACGTCGAGCCCGGCTGCGATGTCCACATCCAACTTGACCGCGACGCCACCTCTCCTGCCCGATACGTGAGGACTGACTTTCAAGACGCCGGGGAGGGCGTCCACCTCGTGTCTCAGCCGGTCGACGATGGAGGCAACGCTGACCTGCACCTCCCCACCGGCAGCCTTTTCGACGCGGATGAACTTGACTTTGGGCGGGCGCATCTCCATGATGATGAGCAGCACCAGGATAAAGTCTACGACGAGGGCCAGGATGACGCCCG
>JAFGED010000151.1 GCA_016931785.1 Anaerolineae bacterium | reverse complement strand
TGGTGTTACCAAGGTGTAGTTTGGGCGCAAGCCCAAACTGCCGGGGGGCATTTGCTGCTGTCTGATGAACGCTAAAGCGTGTGTTATTCCTATTTCGCTGGAAACCGAGCGCCCGCTGCCCCAGGGGGCAAATGCACCCGATTAAGGGCCCATAGTATCTACTCAGGCTGTTCGCCCGAGCGAGTCGCGGGGCGAAGCCGAAGGATCGCCTCTCTCCAAACCCCCGCCCCCTCTCTTTTCACACGCGAAAGGCAACTGCGAGGCAAGGCTGGTAGTTACTAACACATCAGCTAAAAAGGGGCAATTTTCGCCAAGACTGAAATGCGCCCGTTATGCCGCTTGGGCTTGGGCGAGGGAAGTCACCCTTTGACAAACCCTAACGGGAACTCGAAACTCCAAAATCGACACTTGGCGCACACCTGTACCTATGTTATAATCCTGGCACATCAACTTGGAGGATACCCCTTGCGGCGTAGAACCGGACTTTTCGCATGGCTCATCGTTATCGCCGCTGTCATCGCATTTCTCCTCGCCTGGCAGTACCTTGACTATCGTACAGCGAGCCGCACGCTGCCCGCCGGTATGACGATGGCCAATCTGCCTGTAGAAGGAGATACGCGCGAACAGGCACTGAATAAGCTTGAAGTTGCGTTCGCCACACCCGTCGAAGTGACCTACCAGGGCGAGCGACTTTTGCTATCCCCCGACGCTGTCGAGTTGCGTTTTGATGCAGAAAAGACGGCGGCCAACCTTGATGCCGCCTTGGCTGCAAGAATAGGGGTCGATGGCTTTGTCACTCACGTATTGCGCCAACCCCCTGAACCAGAGGAGGTCCCCGTTGCCATCACCTACTCAGAGGAACGGCTCGACGGCTTCCTGGCCCGCATCGCGAGGCAGTATGACCGTCCGCCCCAAGCTCCGGTTCCGCTCCCAGACAACTTGATCTTCCGCGCCGGTCGTCCCGGCCAGGAGTTGGACGTGGAAGCATCCCGCACCTTACTCGCCGCTGCCCTCGTCTCGGCAGACGGGCGGCAGACCGAGTTGGTCGTCAAGTCCAGCGAGGCCCCCCTCTTGGAAATAACGGTGCTCGATCAGATGATCCGGTCCCTGACGGACGACTATCCGCACATAATACCGGGAATTTTTATCAAGGATCTGCAGACCGGGGAGGAACTAGGGATCAACGACGAAGTCGCATTCGCCGGGTTGAGCGTGCTCAAGATCGCTATTCTGGAAGAAACCTACCGCGCTTTGGATGTCCCCCTCGATGTCGAGGCCGCCGACTGGATAAGTGAATCACTGGGCATCACCAGCAGCAATTTCAAGGCCAACCTGCTGTTGCGCGATGTCATCGGTGAAGGCGATGGCTACGCGGGTGCCGAAAGGCTCACGGCCTCGATGAACTATCTGGGCTTGCCCAACACGTTCATGGTAGCCCCGTACGATGCGGATTGCCCCTATACCATTCCAACCCCTGCCAATTCCCGCACCGACATCACTACCAATCCCGACTATTGTATGCAGACCACACCGCTGGACATGGGGCTGCTGCTGGAGATGATCTACCAATGCAGCCAGAGTGGTGGAGGCGCTCTGACGGTCGCCTATCCCGGCGCTTTTACCGCCGAAGAGTGCAGCGAGATGATCAACTGGATGACCAAGAACAGCTTTGATAATCTCATCGAAGCAGAGCTGCCAGGGGGAACGGTGGTGGCGCATAAGCATGGCTTTGGGAATGAGGGGCCCCACGCCGACGCGGGGATCGTTTTCAGCCCGGGCGGCGACTTTGTCATCGTCATCTACCTCGATAGCCCACAGTATCTTGAATGGGCAGAGAGTTCCAGCCTGGCTGCCAAAATCGCCAAAGCGACCTACAACTACTTCAATCCAACACAATAACGCTTTTCCCGCCAGCGGGAGAAAAACGAGCCGTTCAACAGCAGCATGACCCCGTGCACAAAATTGCGCGTTTGCCCGTTTGGTCTATAATTTGTCTAGAGTCTGACCAAAAATAGGCCGCACTGCGTACTAGGGCCTTTCGCGCAGAGCGCGAAAGGCATGGCAGTTTCGGCGCCTTGCGCCGCCGAAACTGCTGCTCGCACGATTAGGCGCTGCGAAATCTTGTCTCATTCGCAAAAGATCTCGATGATGAAGAGGTCTAGGCGCCGTAAAGCGGGCCCATCTATGCAAGATTGGCATCCAACAGAGTCAGAATGAACAAGTTTGGAACCCAGCACTTGGAACAAGCAGAGATTCATCCAAAAGAGGTCGCCGAGCGCGAACCAAAGGCCCTAGAGGAAAGCGCTGCACCGTCATCTGCGGGCGAATTAGGAACGCGGCACATCACCCCTCCAGCGGAGGCGATGCGGCCGGGGAGCGCTCCACCTCAGCCCCAGGCGACCGATCATTCCGAAGGGCGGCTGCCCGACGGTCACAT
Source organism: Anaerolineae bacterium (assembly GCA_016931785.1). GTDB lineage: Bacteria > Chloroflexota > Anaerolineae > B4-G1 > B4-G1 > JAFGED01. The sequence continues at coordinate 7,276 of JAFGED010000151.1, read as the reverse complement.
GCTCCAAAACCGCTACCGCATCCTGGGGATCTTGGGATTCGGCGGCATGAGCGCCGTCTACAAAGCCCAGGACATGCGCTTTCCCAAGGTCGTCCGGCTGTGTGTTGTCAAGGAGATGCTGAACACCGCCACCGACCCCCAGGTGCGGGCGATGATCGAACGCAACTTTGAGCGCGAGGCCAACATCCTGGCCACCTTGAGCCATCCCGGCATCGTCCAAATCTTTGACTATTTCAGCGAGAACGACCGCAGTTACCTGGTTGAAGAGTACGTGGACGGCCATGATCTGGAGGCGGTCCTGGCAGATACCGAGGGATTCCTGCCCGAATCCCAGGTGATCAGCTGGGCAATCCAAGTTTGCGAGGTGCTGAGCTACCTGCACGGCCATGAGCCGCGCCCCATCATCTTCCGCGACATCAAGCCCTCCAACATCATGCTCGATAGCCGCAATCGCATTCGACTGGTGGACTTTGGAATCGCCCGGCTTTTCCAGAGCGGGCAGAAGGGCACCATGATCGGCACGGAGGGTTACTCACCGCCGGAACAATACCGTGGCATCGCCGAGCCACGGGTAGACGTCTATGCACTCGGGGCCACGATGCACCACTTGCTAAGCAAGCAAGACCCTCGCCTGGAACCGCCTTTTTCCTTCCACGAGCGTCCCATTCACAAGACAAACCCGATCGTCTCCCGCGAACTGACCGAGGCCATTGGCCGGGCGTTGGAGTACGATATCAACAAGCGCTACGGATCAGCCGAGGAGCTGCAACGCGCCCTGTTCAGCCTCAGTTCCGCCCGCGGTATAGGCGGAACGACGGCCTTTGGCACGACGTCCATCGGCAGCGGTCAGGTCATGGCCCTGTGGCGCTTTGCCTGCGAAGATGAGGTCCGTTCCTCACCAGCAGTACACGAGGGCTCTTTGTACATCGGGGCCTACGACAACAACCTCTACGCCCTCGATGCCAAGGACGGCAAGTTCTTGTGGAAATACGCCACCGAGGGAGGCATCGCCTCGTCTCCGTGCGTATACGAAGGGCAGGTGTTCGTAGGCTCCTCAGACAAGTTGCTCTACGCCATCAGCACAGATACCGGGCGCATCCTGTGGACCTGTCCCACCCAGGACAAAATATGGTCGTCACCCCAGGTCGCGTTCGGTCACGTGTTCTTCGGCTCCGACGATCACCGCCTTTACGCAGCCAACATCCACAGCGGGCGTGTCGTCTGGAGCTTTGAGGGAGAGGGAGCGATACGCTCGTCGCCCACCGTCGGCGAAGACGCGATTTACATAGGGAGTGAGGGAGGCGTGGTGTATGCAATAGATACCAGTGGGCAAGCACGCTGGCGCTTCCGGGCTCGGCGCGGCGTGACCTCCTCCCCTGCCATCACCGCAGACATGGCCTATGTAGGTTGTCAAGACTGGTTTGTCTACAGCCTGGATATTCGCTCAGGATGGTCGGTTTGGCGCTATCGAACCGGCGGCCCGATTGTGTCCTCGCCCACCGCCGACGATGGGCTCGTCTTTATAGGATCGTCCGACAACTACTTGTACGCTCTAGATGCAGATAACGGGCGACTCGTCTGGCGGTACAAGACGGAGGATCAAGTTTCCTCCTCGCCAGCTGCAGCCGAGGGAGCAGTGTACTTTGGCTCAGTGGACGGAGCTGTCTACAGCCTCGATGCCAAAACCGGGAATCTGCGGTGGCGCTTCCAGACCGACGGCCCGGTGACATCATCACCCACGGTTGTAAACAGCTTAGTCTATATCGGTTCAACCGATCGCTACGTCTATGCGCTTCCTGCTTGAGAATCACGGTCGTGATAGCGACCGCTTCCGGGCAAGAGACAGATAGAAAAAGGACAACGTCATGCAATTTCTACACAGACTTCTGAGACTCGGGAAAGCCGAGCCTGACGCCGAACCTCCGGCATCCAAGGAGGTCGTCCAGCCGCAATCCCGGCTCAAAGTCGGTTGGGCTACCGATGTGGGAAGAGTGCGCAGCCACAACGAGGACACCGCGCTGGTCATCACCGCCGCTCACGACGGTTATAGCACGCTGCCGGAGGTTGGGCTCTTTGTCCTGGCAGATGGCATGGGGGGACACCAATCCGGCGAAGTCGCCAGCTCTCTGGCTGCACGCGCCGTAGCCCACTACATCACGCGCGAATTCTATCTGCCGGCTCTCATCGGACAGGACCGAGACACGAACCAGCCGGCCCTCAGGGACGTCCTCATAGACGCGGTGCGGGCCGCCAACGATATTGTCGCTGAACGGGTGCCCGGAGGAGGAACGACGTTGACCTGCGCGCTGATGCTCGACTTGCGCGCCTACATCGCTCACGTAGGCGACAGCCGAGCCTATATCGTCACCACCGAAGGGAAGCTGGACCAGATCACCCACGATCATTCGCTGGTCGACCGTCTGGTCGAATTGGGGCAGCTAACGCCCGACGAAGCCGCCATCCACCCGCAAAAGAACGTGCTCTATCGCGCGGTGGGCCAGGGCGGCGATTTGGACGTAGACACCTACATGCGTACAATCTCTGCAGGCGAGAAACTGTTGCTGTGCAGTGACGGGTTGTGGGGTATAGTTGATGAAGCCAAGATGGCAAAGATCATCACCTCCTCCTCTGCGCTCCAGGCAGCGTGTGAAAAACTAGTCGCCGCTGCCAATCAAGCCGGAGGGCGTGACAATATCACCGTCATCCTGGCTGAGCCACCGGCGGGTTAAAGGAGTGTAACATCGAAATCGAAAAGGATTATTATGCGATTCTAGGGGTTCCCCAGTCCGCGACGGACGAGGAGATCCGAAGCGCCTATCGCACACTCGCGAGACGTTACCATCCTGATAGCCGAACGGAAGCAGCGCCGACGACGCTGTTCCACGACGTTCAAGCCGCCTATGCGGTTCTGAGTGACCCGCATCAGCGGCGCGCCTACGATCGGCAACGTGAAGACGCCGGGTTGAGCGAGAAAGCGGCGCTCTCCTGGGATATTCACCTGAGCCAGGAGCAGCTCTGTTCTCAATACGAAGAACAGGTGCTCTACCTCCTCATGGAGATGAAGCCGGTTGCTTCTATACCAGGAGAGCGACTGCCGCTCAATCTTTGCCTGGTGATCGACCGCAGCACCTCAATGCAGGGTGCACGCCTGGACAACGTCAAGGGAGCTGCCCATCAGATCATCGACGAACTACAGGACAACGATACGTTGGCAGTGGTCACTTTCAATGACCGCGCCGAGGTCATACTGCCTAGCCAATCGGGCATCAACCGCGCCCGAGCCAAGGCCCAGATTTCCACCATCTGGGCCAGCGGCGGGACAGAGATCCTAAAAGGCATCCAGGCCGGCCTGGCAGAGATCGAAAAACATCATAGCAAACAGGTCACCAGCCACCTGATCCTGCTCACCGACGGCCAAACGTACGGCGACGAGAAAGATTGTATAGCCGAGGCTCGACAGGCAGGCGCACGTCGCATCGGCATCACGGCGATGGGCATAGGCGAGGACTGGAACGACGCGCTGCTCGACGATGTCGCTACTCAAAGCGGCGGTACCTCAGCCTATATCGCCTCACCGAGCCAGGTGCGCACGTTATTGCAAAAAAAAGTGCGCGGGCTGGGGACCGTTTTTGCCCAGGGTTTGACGCTAAGGCCCCGGTTCACCGAAGGGGTGTGGCTGGAAAGCGCATTCCGCATCTTGCCTTATCTCGACCGTCTCAAGTCAGAGGAAGGGACAATCAGTTTAGGAGCGTTGCAGGCTGACGTACCGATAGCTATTGTAATGGAAACAGGCGTTTCCAAGCGTCCTCCGGGAGAGCATCGGCTGATGCAGCTCGAACTCGAAGCCGAGATACAGTCTCTAAACCACAAGCTAGAGAGGCTGCGGCGCAATATCTCGATCACTTTCACGCCGGAAGAGACACCGCCAGAGGCGATACAACCAGCTATTTTGAGCGCACTGACCAAGATCACGGTCTACCGCATGCAAGAACGCGCTTGGGATACCCTCGACGACGGAAACGTCGAAGAGGCAACCCGGCAATTGGAAATGATCGCCACCCGCCTGTTCGATTTGGGGGAATCCCGATTGGCCCGGGCAGCCATGCTGGAAGCCGGGCGCATCGCGAAAGGTGGAGCGGCAACTGAAAAAGGGCGCAAAGAGCTAAAGTATGGCACGCGTGGTCTGACCATTGCTTCAAGGAGAAAGTCTCATGATTGAATGTCCATCTTGCGGGCGCAAACATCGTCCCGGCACGTTATTCTGCAGTGAGTGTGGCGTGTATTTGCCCACCGGCGGGCCGCTGCGAACGGAACCGCTGCCCGACGAAGAGCTGCCCGTCTCGCGCGCCAATCCGTGGGTCAGCGAGCAAGTCGAGGAAGATAAAACGGCTCCGGCTCCCTTACACCTCAAGGTGCTTGCCACGGACCGCGAGATCCGGCTGCCCTCTGCCGCAGAGGTACACGTCGGCCGCCTCGACGCGGCCCACGGCATCTTTCCCGACCTAGACCTGACTGCCGACGGCGGGCTGGAGGGCGGTGTCTCTCGCCGCCACTGCAAGATCCACCAGCGTGGGGCAACCTACCTCGTCGAAGACGTTGGCAGCGCCAATGGGACGTTCCTCAACGGGCAGCGCCTGACTCCCTACCTGCCTCACGTGCTCAAGGACAAGGACGATCTCCAGTTGGGCACCATCAAACTGCAGGTGATCCTAGATGAGGATGAGACCTAGCGGAGGATTACATGCCCTATACCGTGATGATTCACGTGCTAAACGAGGACGCCGTCGTTGGCGAAGTGGAAAACTTGCCCGAGCCGGGCGATCAAATTATCATCGTGAACAACGTGCGCAGACGCGATGGCCGTGACGTCTCCTACGTTCTGCCGGAAACCAACACCGTTGTCTATCCCTGGACGCGCGTCCACTGTGTGGAGATCTTGCCCAGCGAAGCAGAGGAGGAAGTCGTCAGCTTCATCCGGGAGTGATTCCCCGGAACAGACAGCTCTCGCGCCCGAGCTATCCATACCTGACTATGTCCGAGCGACGTAAACCCATCCTTGTCGTGGACGACGAACCGCGTATGACCAGGTTCATCCGCATGAACCTGGAGCTGGAGGGATTCCAGGTCGTCGAAGCCCACAACGGGTTGGAGGCTCTCGAAAAGGTGCGCACCGATCTACCGGACTTGGTCATCCTGGACGTGATGATGCCCGAGCTGGACGGCTTTGAGACGCTGGAGATGCTGCGCGAGATCTCGGCTGTGCCGGTAATCATGCTCACCGTCAGGGCCGACGAGGACGATAAGGTACGCGGGCTGGAATTAGGGGCCGACGATTACGTGACCAAGCCCTTCGGCGCCCGAGAACTCGTCAGCCGCGTCAGGGCAGTGCTGCGCCGCACACAAGGGGAGGGAAAGCCGGAGGAGGCCATACTCCGCATCGACGATCGTTTGAGCATCGACTTTAACAGCCGTGAGGTCATCGTTGAAGACGAGCGCATCAAGCTGCGTCCGACCGAGTATCGCCTGCTGTACCACTTGGTGGAAAACGCGGGCTGGGTGGTGCCGCACGAGACCTTGTTGGCCAAAGTCTGGGGCTATGAATATCAGGAGGAGGTGCACTACCTCCGGTTATACATCACCTACCTGCGGCAGAAAATCGAGCAAGATCCATCCAACCCCCACTACATCCTCACCGAGCGTGGGGTCGGATATCGATTCGTGGACTTTCGCGAGAAGCAGCCCGCCAAGGCGCAAGAAGAGGACACGTAGGGAGGAGACAATATGGCTACCGTCAAGGTCGTGATAACGGGCCCTTTCAACGTCGGCAAGACCGAGTTTGTCCGCACGCTCTCAGATATTCCGATCGTCACCACCGAACGGCGCATCACCGACGATCTCAAATCCACCAAGGAAGAGACCACGGTGGCGATGGACTATGGTCAGGTCAAGCTGGACGGCGATATGTTTCACCTGTACGGCACGCCAGGACAATCGCGCTTTGATTTCATGTGGGAAATCCTGTCCAAGGAGATGAACGCCTTCCTCGTGCTGGTCGATAGCTGCAACCGCGACACGTTGCTGGAAGCCAAGTCGCTGATCCGCACCTTCCGCCGCCTGAGTCACAAGCGCAAGGCCCCCTTCCTGGTGGTCGCAAACAAGCAGGACCTGGAAGGCGCCTGGCCGGTGGAGAGGGTCAAAAAGGCCCTGGGATTCAAGGACGATGTCCTCGTTGTCCCCTGCGTCGCCAAGAAAAAGGCCAGCGTGCGCCAGGTGATGAAGGAGTTGAAGGCGCTTTTGTGACGCCGTCGTGACCGTCGGGTTATCTCGTCACTCCACCCCCTCGTGTGGCCCACGAGGGGGTTTCCCTTTGTGGAGATGGACAGAGCCTTCCAAAATCAAGCGCAGCCCTTCAACACCCTGTTCTCCACGTCATCTCCCTCCCCACAACTCGATTCGATAAACTCGACGGCCGGTTGCCGCCCGGCCAGCCCGGTCAGTCCACAGCAGGCCAGCGCCGCCAAACCGGCAGTTCCCCCGGCCAGCGCCAGGAACCGCCGCCGGGTAATTTTCGTATTCCCGCTCATTCAGCTTCCTCCCCGTATCCTGCGAGGCACAAAGGTGTACGTTTTCTCACCTTTCTCCACCAGCGTAAAGAGCCGGTCGCCCGTGACCCCGGCGACGATGTCGTCCTCGTGCATATGATGATCGCTAAAAGAGAGCAGACCATCGGGCTTTAGCACGCGGTGCATCTCCGCCAGCACGGCCTGCGAATTATCCAGCATGTGAAAAATATCGTACAAGAGGACGACGTCCAGACTCCCATCCGGTAGGCCGGTGCGGCAATCCGAGCGGATGGTCTCTACGTTGGACAGGCCCTTCTTCGCAGCGATGGACCGCACGCGCTCGATGGCCAGCGGATGGATGTCCAGCGCATAGACCTTGCCCGATTCCCCCACCATCTCGGCAGCGTCGGTGACGTACCCGCCGGGGCCGCATCCATAGTCCAGCACCCGGTCGCCGAGCACGAGCCCCGCCTCCTCCAAGCTTTTCCGGGGCGGTGAGACAAGATCGCGCACCTTGAAAATCAACGACATGCCACTGAAGGCGACATTTGGCATTGGAGTAGCCATAGCAAATTCCTCCCCCGATTTCTTGATCATTTTCAGGCAACCTCGCGAAGGTTTGATAGCAGTAACTACTTCGACAATGTTAGATTCGAGCTTGTTTGTGCGTCGAATTCCCCCCTCTAACTCCCCCCGCTACGCGGGGGGAGGAT
>JAFGED010000150.1 GCA_016931785.1 Anaerolineae bacterium | reverse complement strand
CTGATGAACGCTAAAGCGTGTGTTATGCCTATTTCGCCGGAAACCGAGCGCCCGCTGCCCAAGGGGGCAAATGCACCCGTAAAAGTGTGGCTATTTGCAGTACGCACTTAGTGTGGTAAAATCCGATTTGGAGGTGGTGTGCACATGCCAGGTGGGGGATGGGGTATGGGAGGAGGACGCAGGCGGCGTGCGGTGCGCATGTTGGAGCCGGTGCTGCTTCTGTTGCTGCACCAGGGCGAGGCGCACGGCTATACCTTCTTGGAGCAGTTGGACGAGTTTGGCCTGGAGAACTTGAATCCCAGCATCGTTTATCGTTCCCTGCGGGATATGGAGGAATGGGGCTGGGTCAGCTCCACCTGGGATGAGGAGGAGACGCAGGGACCGCCCCGGCGGGTGTACCATATCACGGCTGCAGGCGACGAGGCGCTGAGGTCGTGGGCGCAGGAGTTGCGGGAGGGACGGGCGCGGATCGATCACCTGCTGGGCCTCTACGACCGACATGTGGCGGAAGGTGATGGTTAGCACCATTGATGCGCTTTTGAAAAGCCTCTCCGTCGATGCACCGGTGGCGCAGGTGCTGGTCGGGGCTTTTTGGACGGCGGTGGTGCTCGACGCCGCTCCCCCGCGCTGCGGCCTGGCTTCCACACTGCACGGTGGACATCAGGAGCATCACCTCTCCGGCCCGCCGCTGCCCGAGGCGGGGGACTTGTTGGCACGCGGCGGCCGCGAACTGGCCGAATGGCTGCGTTCTGAGAGTGTGCTTGAGGCCAGCATTGGGATGGCGGCGTTCAACGCTCTGCTGGCGTTGCGTCCTGAGCTTGTCGAAGGATGGGACGTTTCTGAAATCAACGCCGAAGACGTCATTCTCGAGCGCGGGCGCGGTCGGAAGGTAGCGGTTGTAGGGCACTTTCCCTTCGTCGAACGGGTGCGCCAGGCTGCGGGCGAGTGCTGGGTGCTGGAACTGGCCCCTCGCCCTGGCGACGTGCCCGCCGAGCGTGCTGCCGAGCTGCTGCCCCAGGCGGAGGTGGTGGCGATGACGGGCACCTCGCTGATCAACCACACCTTCGACGACTTGATCGCGCTGTGCCGTCCCGATGCCTTTGTCCTGCTCTTGGGAGCGAGCGCGCCGCTCACGCCGGTGCTGTTCGATGTGGGGGTCAGCGCCATCAGCGGCACGCGCGTCATCGATCCTCAGGCTGTGCTCCGGCTGGTGGGACAGGGGGCGACGTTCCGGCAGATCAAGCGCGGGGGTGGGTTGCGGCTGCTGACGATGATGCACGGGCGGTAATTCGTTTTTTGGGGAGGGCACATGCCTGAGGGCAAGGAACAAACGGTCGTCATCGTCGCCGTGATGTGTGCTGCGGCGCTGCTGGCGTGCACCATGGCCGCGGCGTTGGCGGCTGTGCTTGTGTTTCTGTTTGGTGTCAATATCTTCTGGTGGTGGTGGATCTGATGAAACTCATCGGCATCATCGGGTACAAGGATAGCGGCAAGACCACGCTGGCGCGCGCGCTGGTCCGGGAACTGACCGCGCGCGGGCACCGGGTGGCTGCTGTCAAGCACACGTCGCACCAGATTGACTTGGCCGGGAAGGACACGGCGACACTGCTGGAGGCCGCTGAGCAGGTGGCTATCGTCTCGGCGGATGCGACAGGCGTCTTTTGGCGGAAGGCGATGAATCTGGATGACCTTCTGGCCTATCTCGATGCCGACGTCGTGTTGGTCGAGGGCTTCAAGGGAGAAAAGGGGTATCCCAAGATCGCGTGCCTGCGGGCCGAACCGGATGATGGCGACCTGCTTGACGCGCATACCATCGCCGCCGTTGGGCCGACGGATCAGGTCGGTGCCTTGGACGTGCCCGTTTTTGACTGCGATGATATAGGTCGAATTGCTGACTTGGTGGAGCAATATGGCTGATAGTCGAAAAGCAACTGATGAATTTGATCGCTTTGTGGAGGGCCTGCAGCAGGAGGTCGACCGGCAGGCCCGGGCCATCTATTCGGCTAGGTTGATAGAGGAAGCGAGCTACCCCGACCACGTTGGACGGATGAAAGCGCCGGACGCCTACGGTCGATCGATGGGCTGGTGTGGCGACATGATCGAGTTCTACCTGCGGTTGGACGGCGAGCGCATCGAGGAGGTCAGGTTCATGACCGATGGCTGCGGGCCGACGCTCGCTTGCGGCAATGTGCTCGCGCGCATGATCGAAGGGCTGACGCTTGATCAGGCGGGCGACATTTTGCCAGAGCAGATCGTCGACGCGCTGGATGGTTTGCCGGAGGAGCATTTCCACTGCGCGGAGCTGGCGGTGAGCACGTTTCAGAACGCGATGTTCAGCTGGCGCTTCAAGCAGCAGGCGGAGGGCGATTGAGATGGGCCTGAGCGCCTACATGGCCAGATTGCGAGAGTGCGTGGGGCACGATCTGCTGCTGGTCCCTGTCACGGGAGCCTGCATTCGGGATGAGGCAGGGCGCATCCTGCTCCTGCGGCGCAGCGATGGGCAGAACCTGTGGGGTTTTCCCGGCGGAGCGATAGAGCCGGACGAGCGGGCGGCCGATGCCGTCGCGCGCGAGGTGCGTGAGGAGATCGGCCTGGCGGTCGAGCCTGTGGAGCTGATCGGCGTCTACTCTGCTCCCGAGTTTGCCTTTGCCTATCCCAACGGCGACCGCGTGCAGCCGGTGACTGTTTTCTTCGAGTGCCGCGTCATCGGCGGCGACCTGCAGCCTGATCAGGAAGAGATATTGGATGCCCGCTATTTTGGCCCCGACGACGTGCTGCCTCCTATGCGTCCCTGCTGTGTCGCCAAGGTGCGGGATGCGTTCGCGTACCGGGGGCGGGCGTTCTTTCGCTAGATAGGATGGCGCAGATTGCGGTGGAGAGCGGCTGGACTGGCGGTGAGTGCGGGCTTGCTGGTGCTGGGATGCGGCGTGTCGAGCGTGGCGCCGACCGGCTCTGGCAAAGCTGTGGCAGTTACGATGGCGCCCGTGTCTACCGAGGTGTCCACTCTGGGGGTTGAGCCCACGTATGCTGCACAGGCTACGGCTCTGGTGGAGGTGATCGGACCGGTGACGTTCACGATTGTCTATGATAATAATACCTATGTTCCGTCTCTACGCACCGATTGGGGTTTCTCCTGTGTGGTGGAGACCGGCGATGCAGTGGTGCTCTTTGACACCGGCGGCAACGGGACGATCCTGCTGGACAATATGGAGGAACTGGGCTTTGATCCCCAGGTGATCGACGCCGTCGTGCTCTCGCACATTCACGGCGACCATACCGGCGGGCTGAAGGGTCTACTGGATACGGGCGCCAGGCCCGTGGTGTACGTGCCGGCTTCGTTTCCCGAGTCTTTCAAAGCGCCCGTGCGCGTCCAGACCGAGTTGGTGGAGGCGACCGATCCGGTGGAGGTTCTGCCGGGCGTCCATACCACCGGAGAGGTGGGATCGAGCATCGTCGAACAGGCGCTGGTGGTCGAGACCGGCGCGGGGCTGGTCGTCGTCACAGGCTGCGCCCATCCGGGCGTCGTCGAGATGGTGCGCCGGGCCAAGGCGGCGGTCGGTGGTGAGGTGAGGCTGGTGATGGGGGGCTTTCACCTGGGGGGCGCCGGCCGCGACCAGATCGAGGCCATCATCGCCGATTTCCGCGAGCTGGGGGTGCAGCAGGTCGCGCCGTGTCACTGCACGGGCGACCTGGCGCGGCAGATGTTCGCCGAGGCCTACGTCGACGACTGCACGCTGGCGGGCGTCGGGCAGCAGTTTGTGATAGCTCCCTCCCAGTGAGGGGGCATCTGCGAGGCGCTCATTCCGGGATTGGCAGCGCCACGGCATAGTCTGCCGGGTTCCCGGCGACGTCGACCACGGGGACGTTCTCGATGTTTTCCGGGGAGTGATAGACGTACTGCCCCACGCGCAGGATGTACGGGCCGGGCGCTGCGTCCTCCGCGATGGGCAGGTCAAAGTGCAGCAGCACCCTTTCGCCCGGCTGCCAGCGCTCCGCCGGCCACCCGGCGTGATCGAACTGCCCCCAGCGCTGGCCCCCCTGATCCTCCAACTGGTTGAACCAGTGCACGTCTGCCTCCAGTGGGCCCTGCGTCGTCTCCACGTGAAGCACGATGTGCAGCGTCTCGCCGGGCCTGGGCGAGCCGCTCACGCCGTACCCCAAGAGCCGGACGCCTGAAGCCCACTGCGCCTCGGCGGGCAGGAGATCATCTGCGCACGCGGCGGCGCTGGCTCCGGCGGGGTCCCACAGGCGATAGGCGTACCCATCGCCGCCCAGGTCTTGGGTGCAGGGGCGGGCGATCGACGCAGCCGCTTCGACCTCCGGGGCGATGGTCAACACGGCGGCGTGATGCGGATAGACGGTGGCGACGCTGCCATCCACCAGCCGGTGCGGGGTGTCGCTCAGCAAGGCGTCGAGGACGTTGGCCTCTTCGCTCCAGAGACTGTCGTCGGGCAGGAGCAGGAGCGCCTCCGCCGCGCCCTCTCGTGCGACGAGGAGGCGGGTGCGCTCGGCGACGCGCCACCGGTAACCCAGCGATGCCTGGGGCGCTATCTTTTCGGGCAGGGCGTCGGCCCAATCCCGGGCTTGCCAAACAGCGGTGACTGTCAAGAATAGCAGGGCGACCCAGCTCAGTACGCGGACAGCCCGTGCCCATGCGCGGGCCTGGCGTGAGAGAAGCTCGATCCCCGCCGCGGGCAGCGCGAACAGGGGCGGGTAGAGGATGACGAGGTAGTGCGGTTGGATCTCGACCGGCGCAACGAACGTGAGGAGGGTGGGTAGACACAGCCAGCTCAGGAGGAAGCGCGCCGGGCCGCCTTCGTGCCTCTTTCGTGCCTGTTTCACGAGGAAAACCAGTCCGACCAGAGAGAGAACCGCCCACAACACTGTTGCCAAGCCCGCGATGCTCACTATGTTTTCGGGTTGGGGCGCGCCGCTCAATCCCCATATCCAGTCCAGCAGGGTTCCAGGGCTCACGGGTGTTGGGGGGCTGCCTGCACCGGCGAGTGCGGCGGGGATGCGGTCTTGGGCGGCAATCAGGTAGGGTCCGAATGGCAGGGCGAGGGCGGCGGCTGCCACAATCCAGTGCCGCGGCCTGAGATCGCGGCGGCGCTCCAGGAGAAGCAGTCCCAGGGTGGGTAGGAGCAGCAGCGGGGAGAAGGTCGTCATGAGCAAGAGCGCAAAGGCGAACGTGGCGCAGGCCGCCAGCCGACCGGCGTGCTTGGGTTTGCTTTTCAGGTAGGCGATGCCGGCGGCCAGGAACAGGGTGCATAATGGGGGGAGCAGGTCGGCGGTGAAGAGCTTGCGGGCGTGGAGGATCGCCTGGGGCGTGAAGGCAAAAAGCAGGGCCGCGCAGGACGCGGCTCTTTTGCTCCAGAAACGGTGCAGGACGAGGTAAAAGGTCCCGGCGGCCAGCGCGGCGAGTATGCCCAGAAAGCCGGTAGCGATCCGGGGATCGCCGCTTATCGCCAGCGGCAGGGATAGGGCGTAGACGAAGAGCGGCGGCTTGGGAAAGCCGATCGAAGACGTGGAACCAACCCAGCGCCAATCGCCGCGGGTCAGAAAGTAGGCCATGCGGTAATGGTTAGCCTCGTCCAGTCTGAACTCGGCCAGGTTGAGCCGGTAGAGACGTGGCACGGCGGCCAGGATGGCGGCCAGGGTAGCTGGAGCGAAGGCGTGCAGCCAATCTCGTCTTTGTTTGGCACTCGCGAGGATTCGAAGCGCGTTCATCGGTCAGGATTATACAGTATCTCGGGCATCTCACCAACTGTAGTCGGTGCGCGATCGCGCATTCTTCTCTGGTGGGCTCGCCGAAAGATGCGCTGCCGCATTTGTACGTTTTTTGTCAGCGATTGGCCGTTGTGCTATAATCGTGTCACATATCGTGTAGGCTACTACTCAGGCATACGCCTGATGGGATTTTTGGACAGAGGAGGGTAGGAGAGCAACCTGTGTCGCCATTGTTCTGGCTGGCTATTGTCGCCTACCTCGCTTCCACAGTGATTGCCGTGTCACTGGCGCTGACGGTGTTGGCAGTCGGGCCAAAGTACACACTCAATCGGCTCTTTGCTCTCTTCGTCTTGCTAGAGGCGGTTTGGGCTGCTTCAGGCTTTTTCCTGGTATTGACTTTTTGGCTGAATGTGGGTGCTCCTGCTTTTACGCTAGAATTGACCGTTCTGGCTTTTGCTGTGGCGAGTCCCCTTCTCCTGTTAATCGCCGCCCGGCACGTCGGTTGTCGTACTCTTTGGCCCGACCGCGCTGCGGTTTTGGGGTTGGTAGTGTTTGGTGTGTTTGCCGTTCCTCTCTTCCGTCACCAGATCGCTTTCAATCTTCACCTGATGGAAAATCTCCTGGATTTTGACGTTAGTGTATGGGGATATCTGGCGGCCTTGTTATCCGCTACGTACCTTGTCTGGTCCTTTTTGCTTTGGTGCGGTCACCGCCAGAATGGTGGGGGGTATTTTGCCGTCAGCGTGCTGGTTTTGTTAGTGGGGATGGCCCTGGGAGGAGTCCTACATTCGTGGTTCTCAGCCATATCCCTGGCTACTCTCGTCAGTGTTATCGTTCTTGGGTTTGGCGTCGTTGGCCGGCAGCTGTTGAATCCCCTCCGGGAACGGGTCGCCGACTTGGAGAATCAGGTGCAAGAACAGACGTGGGAGCTGGAAGAGGCTTACAGAGAGGTTGAGAGAGCTTATGCGGAGGTTGAGAGGTGGGTCGATGAGCGGACCGCCGAGTTGCAGCGAGAGATCGCCGAGCGCAAGCGGGTTGAGGCTGAGCGGGCGGCGCTGCTGCGCACGCTTCAGCATCGCAGTAACCAACTCCAAACAGCCGTCGAGGTTTCCAAGTCGGCCAGCATGATCCTCGACCCTGAAACGCTTATCAATCAAACTGTGCATTTGATTCAGGAGCGTTTCGATTTTTATTACGTCGGTCTGTTTTTGCTGGACGAGGCTGGCGAGTATGCTGTGCTTCAGGCAGGCACGGGAGAGGTGTTCAACCAGATGCTCGAAGCGGGGCACAGGCTTGAGGTGGGTGGGCCCTCGATGATCGGCCAGTGTACGGCTTGTGGGGAGGCGCGAATTGCTCTCGACACCGGGGGAGAAGTCGTCCGCTTTGATAATCCGCTGCTGCCTCAGACGCGTTCCGAAATGGCTTTGCCGCTGGTCAGTCGGGGGCATTGCATCGGCGCTCTGTCGGTGCAGAGCACCGAGCCGAACGCCTTTGCCGAGGAAGATGTCGCTATTTTGCAGACGATGGCTGACCAGGTGGCTATCGCCATTGAGAATGCCCGGCTGTTGGATGCCGAGCGCAGGCGGGGTGCGGAGCTAGAGGCTCTGCGTCAAGCCAGCCTGCACGTGACCTCTAGCCTGGATCCGCAGCCGGTTCTGGAGGCGATCATAGAGCATGCCCTGCGTTTGGTTTCCGCCGATAATACGCACATTTTTCTCTACGATGGCGAGGAATTGACTTTTGGCGCCGCGATGTGGGCAGGTGGATTCCAACGGGAGCCCTATGCTAAGCCTCGGACAAACGGTTTGACGCACATGGTCGCTCGCACGGGGGAACAGGTCGTGATCCCCAATGTCGATGTTCATCCACTGTTCAAGGATCGGCGATGGGGTGGGGCGGTGGCGGGGCTCCCTCTGCGTGTGGGGAACGAGGTGTGTGGGGTCATGAACATCGCCTTTGAGCAGCCACATCCTTTCACCGAGAGCGAGTTGAACGTGCTCGAGTTACTGGCGGATCAAGCTGCCGTGGCTATTCACAACGCGCGCATGCACCAACGGGTACGCGCCCATGCGGACGATCTGGCTGTCGCTCTGGCGCAGCAGGAGGAACTGGATCGCCTGAAGGGTGAGTTCATTCAGAACGTGTCTCACGAGCTGCGCTTGCCGCTGGCGCTCATACGCGGGTATGCCGAGATGCTGGATGAGGGAGAGTTGGGCGAGCTGCAGCCCGATCAACAGCACCCGGTTACCGTCATCGCTCGGCGCTCTCGTATGCTGAGCGATCTGGTGGAGGATATCACACTGATTCTGGGGGCGGAGACGCGTCCGCCGGAGTGGTCGCCGATTGCATTAGGTGAGATGGCTCGGACGGCGGTGGAAGAGTTCCGTATACGAACCAACGAGATGGGATTGACGTTGCAATCAGATATAGCCGACGTGGCTTCTGTGACTGGGTCTCTCACTTATCTGCGGCGAGTGCTGGACAATCTGTTGAATAACGCGATCAAATTCACACCCGAGGGCGGGACGATCACCGTGAGCGTGCGGCAGGAGGGTGAAGAGGTCATGTTGGAAGTGAGGGATACTGGCATCGGCATCCCCGCCGATCAACTGACGCGTATTTTCGATCGTTTTTACCAGGTTGACGGCTCTCTTCGGCGGAGGTACGGCGGTGTGGGGCTAGGGCTGGCGTTGGTCAAGGAGTTGGTGGAGCTGCACAACGGACGGGTGATGGTGGAGAGTCAGCTTGACGTGGGGAGTGTCTTTACCGTGATCTTGCCTGTTTTCGAACAAGTGGAAATGGACGATGAGCAAGAAGGCTGATGTATCGTCAGTCCTGCTTCAAGTCGGGTGGAAATCATCTCTACTTCTCAAACTGCGGTTGTCTTGAGGCGTGTACTGCTGCTTCTCGACGCAAGTAAATAGAACGCTAGTTTGTGTGCTCGTCGCAGCCGCGACACTGGTCGCCTCGATGAAGGGAGGATGCACCATGTTTGACCACATTCTTGTTCCTCTGGATGGGTCTGCCCTGGCCGAGTGTGTGCTGCCTCACGTGGTAGCGGTGGCACAAGCCCTTGGGTCCCAAGTCACTTTGCTGGGTGTTTTGGAGCGCGGCGACACTGCAGGTCGGGTGCAGTCCGTCGATCCTCTGGGCTGGCACATTCGTAAGGCCGAGGCCGAAGCTTCTTTGGAGGGAGTGCGTACGCGGCTGCAGGATGTCGGCCTGCGGGTGCAGAGCGCGCTCCTGGAGGGCCAGGCGGCGGAGCGCATCATCGAGTATGCGTACGAGAACGGCATCGACCTGATTATTCTCAGCAGCCACGGCCGGAGCGGCTTGAGCGGCTGGAATGTTAGTAGCATCGTGCTCAAGATTATCCTGCGGGCATATCTGCCGATCATGATCGTGCGCGCCTATCAGCCCGTCACCGGCGGTTTGGGAGATCTGCGCTACCGGCGATTGTTGGTTCCGCTGGACTGCTCGCGGCGGGCTGAGTGCGTCCTTTCGTTATCTACGACGCTGGCCCGCCATCACGAAGCCGATTTGCTGGCGGCGCACGTCGTGGTCAGGCCTCAAATGCCTCGCTGGTCGCCCCCCACGCAGGAGGATGTCGAATTGGCGAATCGGATCGTGGAGCGCAACCGCCTGGAGGCGACTCGATACTTGAAGCAGTTGCAGTCTCGGCTGGACGTGCACGTCCGGACGAGCGTGCTGCTCAGCGATCATACCGCAGAGACGCTACACGACCTGGTGGAGCAGGCAAACGCAGACTTGGTGATTCTGAGCGCCCATGGCTATTCCGGCGGCACAAAGTGGCCCTATGGCAGCACTGTGGTCAACTTTATCGGTTACGGTACCACACCCCTGATGATTGTCCAGGATCTCTCGCCCGACGAAGTGGAACGCACCAGGGCGGAGATGTTGGCAAGAGAACGCAAGGGACACTAGCGCATGCCCCAGACTCGCTCCGACGACGTGCTGTTGCAGGATCAATTGGAGACACTGGCGCGCCAGACGGCCAGTGTCGGCCCCACGCGTCCTGCCAGGCACCTGCCTTCTCTCCTGGATCGACTTCAAGATCAGGAAAAGATCTTGCGCGCTGCCTATCAGCACTTTGCTCAGGCGTCCGAGGTGCAACTGGCCATCTCTTACGCAGCGGAGTGGCTGCTGGACAACTTTTACCTCGTGGAACAGGCTTTGCGCCAGATCCGCGAGCACATGCCGGTTGGCTACTACCGCCAGTTGCCAAAGCTTGAGTCTACTGCTCTGGAAGGATCCCCCAGGGTCTATGCACTGGCTCGCAAGATCATCGAGTACTATGAGAATCAATTGGACATCGATCGGGTAACGAGTTCCGTGCGCTCCTATCAACGTGTCACTCCACTGGCGATGGGTGAATTGTGGGCCCTGCCGACGATGTTGCGCATAGGCACTCTGGAGAACCTGGCGCGGGCGGTCGCCAGCATCGTGCAGCCGCAGGAAAAGGAGGGCGCTGGGGATGCTGGTGCGTTTGGCCGGTCGTTGGTCCAGGGTTTGGAGGATGAGGCCATCGTCGCCAGTTGCATTCAAAGTCTGCGCATGCTGGCGACTCAGGACTGGAAGACCTTTTTTGAGAGCGTCAGCTTGGTGGAGCGCGTGTTGTGCGACGATCCGGCAGATACCTATTCCCACATGGACTTTGGCACACGCGACCAATATCGCGGCGTGGTCGAGAACTTGGCCTTGGCAACCGGGCTCGACGAGGAAAAGGTCGCCCAAGAGGCAGTTCGTCTGGCCAAGGAGGCGCAGGCGGCGCACTTGGGGAAGAGGCGGCCGCGTACCACCCACATCGGCTTCTATCTCATAGATGCCGGTCGCGCGCAACTTGAGGGGCGGTTGGGTTTCCGTCCTTCTTTCCTCAGGCGTCTGTCTCGCTGGCTGACGGGCCATCCCATGGTGGTGTACCTCGGCGGTGTATGCCTGTTCACGCTGGTCTTTTTGTCTATCCTGCTTGGCTATGCATGGAGGATGGGTGGATCACTTGGACAGTTGATCGGTGTTGGGTTGTTGACCATCTCACCAACCTTGGCGGTAGCCGTCAACTTGCTCAACTGGATCATCACGCGTACTGTGCCGCCTCGTTTGTTGCCCAGGCTGGATTTTCAGAAGGGTATTCCGTCAAGGTATCGCACGATGGTCGCCATTCCGGCCCTCCTGGCCGACCACAAAGAAGTGGCGTCCCTGTTGCACCAGTTGGAGTTGCACTATTTGGGCAATACGGATCCGTATTTGCATTTCGCCCTGCTCGCCGATTTTAGCGACGCGCCGCGGAAGCACATGCCGGACGATGACGCGCTGCTTGAGCAATCCACGGAGGGGGTGCAAGCACTCAATAGAAAGTATGGCCAGGATGGTGTGGGGCCGTTTTATCTTTTCCACCGCGAGCGAGAGTGGAACTTGTCCGAGGACTGCTGGATGGGGTGGGAGCGCAAGCGGGGTAAGCTGGCCGACTTTAATCGCTTGATCAACAGCGGGGAATCCTCCTTCAGCGTGCAGATCGGCGATCTTGACATCCTGTCCGAGATCAGATACGTCATCACGCTGGACGCCGACACACTCCTGCCGCGCGAGGGCGCGCGGCGCCTCGTCGCCACCCTAGCGCATCCTCTGAACCAGGCCGAGTTCGACCCCCAAACCGGCGAGGTGATCGCCGGGTACACCGTGCTCCAGCCACGGGTGGAGATCAAGCCTACCAGCGCGGGCCACTCGCGTTTCGCCCAGATTTTCTCCGGCGACGTCGGGCTGGATCTTTACACGCACGCAGTGTCCGATGTTTACAACGACCTGTTTGGCGAGGGAATCTATGCCGGCAAGGGTATCTACGGCGTCGCCGCTTTTGAGCGCAGCTTGGAGGGGCGGGTGCCCAATAACGCGTTGCTCAGCCATGACCTTTTTGAGGGCGTGCATGGAAGGGCCGGGTTGGTGACGGATGTAGTGCTGTACGAGGACTATCCCGCGCACTATCTTGCTCATACGCGCCGATTACATCGCTGGGTGCGCGGCGACTGGCAGTTGATCCCCTGGTTGTTCCCTCGAGTCCCTCACGTGGGCAGGGGGACGGTTCCGAACGTCCTATCGGCGATCGATCGGTGGAAGATATTCGATAACCTGCGCCGTAGCTTGCTCGGGCCGGCGCTGCTGGCTCTATTGGTTGCCGGCTGGCTTTGGCTGCCTGGCTCGACGCTGGTGTGGACGTTGGCGGGATTTCTGGCCGTGGCAGTGATCGTCTTCTCCAGCTTGTTCTCCGTGTTCAGGGAGACGATGCGTGGGATGTCGTTCAAGGGGGCCGTGCACTCGGTGTGGCTGGCCACCCTTCGCTGGTTGCTGGCGTTCGTGTTTCTGCCCTATGAAAGTTTGATCACACTGGACGCCATCGCCGCTACCTTGCACCGCCTGCTCTTTAGCCACAAGCGGTTGTTGCAGTGGACGACGGCCGCGCACACGGTCCGGGTGTTTGGCAGGACTGTGAAAGTGGGGATTCTCTGGAGGCAGATGGGCCCTGCCGTGGTGCTTGCCTTTTTGTTGGACGTGCTGGTGGTGCTGCTCAATCCGGCGGCGGTTGTGGTCGCTGCACCGCTGCTGCTCTTGTGGATGATTTCTCCCCTCGTCGCTTATTGGATCAGCCGGCCGGTGGTCCGCGAGCAGGAGCGGCTTTCCGAAGAGCAGTGCCGGGACCTGCGTGGCCTGGCGCGCCGCATGTGGCTCTATTTCGAGCAGTTTATCGGCCCGGACGATCAGTGGCTGCCCCCGGATCACTTTCAAGAGGATCCTTTAGGGCTCGTCGCGCACCGCACCTCGCCTACCAACATCGGCCTTTTGCTGCTTTCCACCCTGGCTGCCTACGATATGGGCTATATCGGCCCGTTGGATTTGGTTTTGCGGCTGCGTCCCACGCTGGAGACGATGGGCAAGCTGGAACGGCATCGGGGCCACCTTTTGAACTGGTACGACACACGCAGCCTGCACCCCTTGCCTCCGCGTTACGTGTCCGCTGTGGACAGCGGCAACCTCGCGGCCTGTCTGCTGGCCCTTCGGCAGGGATGTTTTGCCATGTCTGGAACGCCTATTCTGCGCTGGCAGCGCTGGCAGGGCTTGTTCGATACGCTGTGCGTCCTATGCAAAACCGTGCAAGACGTAACGGGCGAGCCAGGCGTCGAGACGGCCGTCGCGGCGTTGCAGGATTACCTGATGGACGTTTGCAAGCGGGTGTTGGCGGTGCGGGATACCCCGGACGCTTGGGCGTCGCTGCTGGCCGAACTGGTGGACGAAGGCTGGCAGGAATTGGAGCGCCTACTGATCGCGTTGGTCGAGGTAGGCTCCCGTGCCCTGGAGGCCGAAACCCTGCACGACCTGCGTATCTGGTCGGAACGGGTGAGCGCGCAATTGTTCAGCATGCAGAGCGAGGTGGATATTTTGCTGCCCTGGTTGCTGCCGATGAGTGATCTGCCGGCGCTGCTGGCCCGGCGATACATCGGGGATGCCGACATCGCCGGCGCATGGCGGGCGCTGGCCGACACCCTGCCCGTCATGCCGCGGCTGGAAGAGGTGCCCGGTATCTGTAGAACGGCGCGGACAAGGGTGGGCGAGTTGCAGGCTCTGCTTTCCGACAAGCGCGCTTCGTCCGGGCAGCCTTCTGAAGGCCCTTTGCAAAAGTCAGCCGAGCAGTTGCAGGAAGCCTGCGATTGGTGTGTGCGTCTGGGAGAGGAGTTGTACTCGGCTCAGATGGCTGCTGAGAGCTTGTTGATCGGTTTGAGTGATCTGGGCGCGCAGGCTGAGGCCTATTTCCAGGCCATGGATTTCAGGTTCTTGTTCGATTCCTATCGCCAGGTGTTTCACATCGGCTACAACGTGGAGGTCGGGGCCTTGGACGGCAACTACTACGACCTTTTGGCCTCCGAGGCGCGGATTGCCAGCCTGCTGGCGATCGGCAAGGGCGATGTTCCCCAGAGCCACTGGCTGCATCTTTCCCGTCCTATCACCCGGGTTAACGGCATGCGGGCGCTGCTCTCCTGGGGCGGCACGATGTTCGAGTATTTGATGCCTCCGCTGTTATTGCATACCTATGAGGGAACGCTTCTGGACGAGACAACCCGTGCGGCTGTCGATCACCAGATCACCTACGGCCACCAGCAGGGTGTGCCCTGGGGCATTTCAGAGTCGGGATACTATCGCTTTGACGCCGGGATGCATTACCAGTATCGGGGATTTGGCGTGCCTGGGTTGGGATTCAAGCGCGATCTGGGTGAGGACCTGGTAATCGCTCCGTATGCCTCGCTGCTCGCTATGTCAATTCGTCCGCAGGCCGTGATGCGGAACGTCGAGCGTCTCTCTGGAGAGCGAATGCTTGGACGCTATGGTTTCTACGAGGCGATCGACTACACGCGTTCTCGACTGTCCAAGGGGCAGAAAAGCGCCATCGTGCGTTCCTATATGGTGCATCACCAGGGCATGGCGCTGCTGGCGCTGACAAACTATCTCTATGATGATGTGATGGTGCGTCGTGCCCACGCCGATCCTCGCGTGCAGAGCGTCCAGTTGCTCTTGCAGGAGCAAGTGCCGCGGCGGGCGCCCGTAGAGATTCCACATCCTGAAGAAGCCCACACTGTTCACCGCGCCGAGCCCTTGGTGGCCCTGTCGCCGTGGAGCGTGTCGGCAGATGCCCAGGTGCCTCACGTGCACGTGCTCTCTAACGGCCGTTACAGCACGCTCGTCACCGGTGCAGGCAGTGGCTACAGTCGTTGGCAGGATACGGACCTCACTCGCTGGTGCGCCGATACCACCCTCGACTGCTGGGGTGCGTGGATCTATGTGCAGGATCGGGATAGCGGCGAGCTCTGGTCGGCCACCTATCAGCCGGTCGCCACGCCGCCGGAAAGTCAGGAAACACTCTTCTTCGCGCACAAGGCCGAGTTTGGGCGTCGGGATCGCGACATCTCGTTGCGGGTGGAGGTCACCGTTCCGCCCGATGACGATGTCGAGGTTCGGCGCGTCACGCTCGTCAACCACGGCGACCGCACGCGTCACCTGGCGCTGACCAGTTACGGTGAGGTGGTGCTTGCGCCGCGGGGTAACGATCAGCGCCATCAGGCTTTTAACAAGCTGTTCGTCGAGAGCGAGTATCTCTCCGATCTGAACGGTCTGCTGTTTCGCCGCCGCCCGCGTTCTCCAGAAGAGGAGCCGGTCTATCTGATCCACATGGTGGTCGTCGGAGATAACCGGGAGGCTACGGGAGCTTATGAGACAGATCGAGCTTGTTTCTTGGGGCGGGGTAGGACGCCCCGCTCCCCCGCAGCCTTGGCGAATGATGGGAAGGATGGCTGGCTTTCTGGAACCACAGGTGCCACCTTGGACCCGATCATGGCTTTGGGGCAGGATGTCGAGCTGCGGCCGCATGCCAGGGCAGAACTGGCATACATCACGTTAGCGGGCGGCTCGCTTCAAGAAGTGACGGAATTGGCCCGCCGTTACCAGGCGTGGCCCAGGATCACCCGGGCCTTTAGCCTGGCTCACTCGAGCAGCGAGCTCGAACTGCATCGGCTCAACCTCTCCACACCGCAATTGGAGCATATTCAGTGTCTGCTGTCCGTGCTTCTTTATCCTCATGCTTCCCTGCGCGCTGCCCCTGCGACGTTGGCGGCCAACAGCAGGGGACAGCCCGGGCTGTGGCCGCACGCGATCTCTGGGGACTATCCGATCCTCCTGGTGCGCATCGGCGAGCAGGAAGGGATAGAGCTGCTGCGCGAGGTGCTCCAGGCCCACACCTATTGGCGCAACCACGGCCTGCAGATCGACTTGGTCATTCTCAACGAGCGGGAGTCTGGCTACGATCAGGAGCTCCAGGGCCAGATACACCGCCTGATCACGCACATGGACAGCGACGCCTGGCTGAATCGACGTGGTGGTATTTTCATCCTGCGCTCCGACCAGATGGGCGACGTCGATCGGGTTTTGTTGGCGACGGCGGCTCGGGCCGTTCTTGGCGGAGAGGATGGCCCGCTGGCCGAACAACTGGGCCGCCTGCATGAACAACCGGTTCGCCTGCCGCGTTTCGTTCCCTCGCCATCATCCCCGATATCCCCATCCGAGTTGGAGGAGGTCAAGTCGTCGGAGGACGGTGGAGGTATTGAGGATCCCGCATTCGTGTTGGCTCGACCTGGCGATCTTCTCTTCGATAACGGGCTGGGTGGCTTTAGCCCAGACGGGCGCGAGTACGTGATTTATCTGGGGGCTGGTCAATCGACGCCGGCCCCCTGGATCAACGTCGTCGCGAACCCGGGCTTTGGTTTTCTGGTCTCTGAGACGGGCTCTGGTTACACCTGGGCAGAGAACAGCGGTGAGAATAGGCTGACTCCCTGGCGTAACGATCCGCTATCAGACACGCCCGGCGAAGCGCTTTACCTGCGCGACGAGGAGACGGCGCAGGTCTGGTCGCCCACGCCTCTGCCTGCTCCCGCGTCGTCTCCTTACCTGGTCCGCCACGGCGCCGGCTACTCTATCTTTGAGCATTATAGCCACGGCCTCAAGCAGCGCTTGCGTCTCTTTGCCGTTCGCGACGCGCCGGTGAAAGTGGCGCAGTTGCGGCTGGAGAACACGCGGAGCCAGGGGCGGCGCATCACGGCGACTTTTTACGCCGAATGGGTGTTGGGTACCACACGGGATGCAACGCAGCAGTACGTCGTGCCCGAGTTCGACACCGCCGGTAAGGCGCTTTTGGCCACCAACCCCTACAATGAAGAGTTTGGTGAGCGAGTGGCCTTTGTGGCTTCCAACAGGGACCCGCACGGGCTCACCGCCGATCGCGCCGAGTTCTTGGGTCGCAACGGGCGGTACGACCGCCCGGCTGCGCTCGACCGCATCGGTTTGGCCGGGATGGTGAGGGCCGGGCTCGACCCCTGTGCGGCCCTGCAGGTTCACCTGGATATCGAGGCCGGCGGGGTGCAGGAGGTCTTTTTCCTGCTTGGTCAGGGGGCGGATCGTAAGGAGGCGCTCAGGCTGGTCAAACAGTATCGCGATCCTAAGCAGGTCGCCGCGGCTTGGGAGGACGTGCCCGAGTTCTGGGACGATCTGCTGTCCACCGTCACCGTGCGAACGCCCGATCCGGCGATGGACCTGCTGCTGAACCGCTGGCTGCTCTACCAGGCGCTGTCGTGCCGGGTGTGGGGACGGTCAGCGCTCTACCAGTCATCCGGCGCTTTTGGATATCGCGACCAGTTGCAGGACGTGATGGCTTTGGTGCACGCTGCCCCCGCGATCGTGCGCGACCACATCGTGGAGGCAGCGCGCCATCAGTTTGAGGCAGGGGACGTGCTTCACTGGTGGCATCCGCCTTCAGGGCGCGGGGTGCGCACGCGCTACACCGACGACCTCTTGTGGCTTCCTTTTGCCGCCGCGCACTATGTCGCCGCGACCGGCGATGAAAAGATCTTGGAGGAGAGCGCGCCGTTCGTGAAGGGTGATCCTCTGGGGCCGGAGGAGGTGGAGCGGTATGGTTACTACGAGTCCGGTAAGAAAGGGTTTTCCCTCTACGAGCACTGCCGCCGGGCGCTGGACAAGGGAACGACCGCAGGGCCACACGGCATCCCGTTGATGGGCGGCGGTGATTGGAACGATGGCATGAATCGGGTGGGTATTGGCGGCTCGGGGGAGAGCGTGTGGTTGGGCTGGTTCCTGCATACGACCTTGACCCGTTTTGCCGATTTGTGCGAGCGTATGGACGATGGGAAGCAGGCTGCGGTATATCGGAAGCGCGCCGCGGCTTTGCGCCAGGCATTGGAGGACAATGCCTGGGATTGGGGGTGGTACCGGCGCGCATACTATGACGACGGCACCTCTCTGGGGTCGTCTGAGAATGACGAGTGCCAGCTCGACGCCATAGCCCAGTCGTGGGCCGTGCTATCGGAAGCGGCCGATCGCAAGCGAGCGACCCAGGCGATGGCGGCGGTGGCCCGGCGTCTCGTGCGCAAAGATGATCGGTTGATTCTGCTCTTTACTCCGCCATTCGATAAAACGGAGCGCGACCCCGGCTACATCAAGGGCTACCCTCCGGGCATCAGGGAGAACGGCGGGCAGTACACACACGCCGCCATCTGGACGGTGTGGGCTTTTGCGGAGTTGGGGCAAGGCGACCAGGCCGAGGAGTTGTTCCGGGTGCTCAATCCCGTCTATCACAGCGATACACCGGAGAGGGCGGCGCGCTACCGGGTCGAGCCGTACGTGGTGGCAGCCGATATCTATAGCGTGCCACCGCACGTCGGGCGTGGCGGTTGGACGTGGTACACCGGCTCGGCCGGCTGGATGTATCGGCTGGGCACTGAGGCCATTCTAGGACTGCGCAAAGTGGGGATAGATGGGGATCGCCAGGCGCTGCGGGTCGATCCCTGCATTCCCCGGCATTGGCCGGGCTATGAGCTGGCTTATCGTTATGGCGAGACCACCTACAAGATCTCTGTGGAGAACCCGGACGGCGTCAATCGCGGGGTGAAGCAAGTGGTGTTGGATGGCGCGGTTCTGCCGGGCGACGCGATCCCCTTGGCGGATGATGGGAAGAAGCATACGGTGCGTGTGTTGATGATGGGGCGGCGATACTTGTGAGCGGAACTTGCGGCGGCGGCCGCGGGCGCTGGAAGAGGGTGCGAGATGAGAGAGGGACAGGCTTTTGACGAGCAGGTTGAGGCCGTGCGCCGGCGACTGGATGAGCTGATCCGGTTGCCCGATGGGCGCTCGGCGCGGCAGAGATTGGAGGCCTTGACAGCCTGGGAGGAGCTCTCCGCTGCTCTGCAGGATTTGGGAGCGATTGGCGAAGAGCTGCGTCGGCAGAACGAAGAGATGGCGGTCGCATGCTCGAGCTTGGAGTCTGAACGCCAGCGTTATCACCATCTGTTTGACTCGGCCCCGGATGGGTATGAGGTGACCGATGGTGAGGGGGTTGTTCAGGAAGCCAACCGGGCTGTGGCGAGTTTGCTTCACATGCGCCAGGGGTCTCTGCTGGGCAGGCGGATGGCGGATTTTGTAGCGTCCGAGGAGCGTGACGCTTTCGACGCTCGCTTGGCTCAACTGCGTGACGGGCGGGTGGACAAGGTGCCGTACTGGGTGCTGCCGATGCGTGCACACGATGGGGTTCCCTTTTGGGCCGCGGTATCCGTGGCTTCTGTGCCCGGCACTCTTGATGAGCCGGTTGGCCTGCGCTGGCTGCTGCGGGATGTCACTCAGCGTAAATGGGCGGAGGAGGCGCTCCAGGAGAGCGAGGAGCGGTACCGGACGATCGTCGACAGCACGCAGGATGGCCTGACGATCATTGAGGATGGTAGGACGGTCTATGTCAACGATCGTGCCTGCGAGATTTACGGCTACCCCAGGGAGGAATACGTGAGGATGACCAGCCTGGATTTCGCCGCTCCAGAGGAAATCCCGCGGCTGGAGCAGATCGTGAAAGAGATCAGGCAGGCAGGCACATTCCCGAAAGAACTCGAGTGTTGGATCATTCGTAAGGACGGCACGCGCCGGTGCATTCGAAACCGCTATTCCTACATTCGCCGGGGGGAGGCGTCCGACTCGCGGCTCGTGGTGACCACCGATATCACCGAGCGCAAGCGCGCGGAGGAGGCGCTGAAGCGGCGGGCAGCGCAACTGGCGCTGCTCAACGACGTGGGTGGCAAGATCGTCGCTGTGCTGGACCTGGATGGCGTGCTGGATAGGGCGGCTCGGCTGGTACAGGAAAGCTTTGGTTACCATCACGTCGGTCTCTTTACCCTGGATCGCGAGCAGGGGCAGTTGGTGATGCGGGCCAAGTCCGGTGATTTTGCCGACCTCTATCCGGCCGAGCATCGGCTGGAGCTGGGGCAGGGGATGGTAGGCTGGGTGGGGCAGAGTGGCAAGCTGCTCCTGGCTAACGACGTATGCGTCGAGCCGTATTACGTCAATCTCTATCCCGACATCGTACCGACCTGTTCCGAGTTGAGTGTGCCCATTCGGGCGGGTGACGAGATTGTGGGAGTGCTCGACGTTCAGAGTCCAGAGTTGAACGCCTTTGACGAAAACGACGTAGTGGTGATAGAGACCCTGGCCGACCAGATTGCGGCGGCGATCGAGAACGCGCGCCTGTACGAGGCGCTGCAGCGAGAGCTGGCCGAGCGCAGGCGGGCCGAGGCAGTGTTGGAGCGGCGGGCAGCGCAGCTGGCGATGCTCAACGATGTGGGTGGAAAGATCGCTGCAGTGTTGGACCTGGATAGTGTGCTGGACAGGGCAGCTCATCTGGTCCGGGAGAGCTTTGGCTATCACCACGTTGGTCTCTTTACCTTGGATCGCGACCAGCAGGAGTTGGTGATGCGGGCCAAGGCCGGTGATTTTACCGATCTCTACCCCCCTGGACACCGGCTGAAGGTGGGGCAGGGGATGGTCGGTTGGGTTGGACAGAGCTGCGAGAGCCTGCTGGCCAACGATGTGGATGATGAGCCCAGGTACGTGAATCTCTATCCGGACGTGGTGCCAACCCGGTCGGAATTGAGCGTGCCCGTCTGCGTGGGCGGGGAAGTCGTAGGGGTGCTCGATATCCAAAGTCCGGAGTCCAATGCCTTTGACGGGAATGACGTGCTGGTGAAAGAGACTCTGGCCAACCAGATCGCCGTGGCGATCGAGAACGCGCGGCTGTACGAAGCGCTGCGCGAATCCGAGACGCGCTACCGCGCCGTCTCTGAACTTGCCTCTGACTTTGCCTACGCGATCCGCGTCGATCCGGATGAGACGATCGAGTTTGATTGGGTGACCGAGGCTTTTACCCATATCACCGGTTTTACCACCGACGAAGTGGACGCGCGCGGTGGGTGGCAGAGCGTGATCTATCCCGATGACTTGCCGATGGTTCTGGCTCATTTGGAAGAGCGCCTCTCTGGTCAGCGGAATATGGCCGAGTATCGCATCGTGACCAAAGACGGCAGCGTGCGCTGGCTGCGCGACTATGGAAGGCCAGAGTTGGACGAGGACCGAGGTCGTGTCGTGTGCATCTATGGAGCGGCGCGCGATATCACCGAGCGCAAGCACATGATCCGCACCGAGCGCTTGGCGGCTATGGGGCACATGGCGGCGGCTCTGGCTCACGAGATCAAGGCGCCGCTGCAAGCCATCAGCGATCACTTGAAGCTGGCGCTCGATCCCGCCCTGGAGCCCCACGAGCGCGAGGAACGCCTGCGCGCTTGCCAGCAGGAGATCGATCAACTGGCCGAGATCGCCGAGCCTGTGCTCGGGCTCGCTCAACCACTCGAGGATGTGCGCCGCCCGGCTGCCATCGAGGATCTGGTAGGGCAGGCGCTGGCTCTGCTCGATAGACCATTGCGGCGCGCCAATATCCAGACGGACACGGATTTTCCTGCCGGCCTTTATCCCGTTCTGGTCGTGCCAGAGCAGATCGTGCAGGCCTTGCTCAATTTGATGATCAACGCCATCGAAGCGATGCCTGATGGCGGGCACGTGCAAATCGCCGCCCGCCAGGACGCGGATGTGGCGGTGCTCACACTGACCAACGACGGCCCTCCCATCCCGTCGGAACACATCGCGTACGTCTTTGATCCATTCTTTACTACCAAGTCTGGGGACGTCGGGCTGGGACTTTACATCAGCCAGAACATCGTCGAGGATCATGGCGGGACGATCGACGTGGAAAATCTGCGGGACCGGGGCGTGCTCTTTACAGTCACCCTTCCCATCGTGCCTTCTGCCGAAGGGCAGGCCTCTGCCGAAGGGCAGGCCTCTGCCGAAGGGCAGACCTCTGCCGAGGGGCAGGTATGAGTGGAAAGGGGTATCTGTATTATGCGCACACGATGCCCGGTTTGGAAGAGGTGGCCTGGATCGAGATGCGCAGCCGGCTTGATGGGGCATCTTTCGAGGGCTCCAAGACGCTGCCCGGCAAGAACGGACTCGTCTTTTTCCGTTACGCCGGCCAGGCTGCCGACCTGCTGAAGCTGCGCGCCGTGGAGGACGTTTTTTTCCTGGTCGTGCGCATCCCCAAGGTCGCGTGGGGGCGCGAGGGGCTTTCGCAGATCTACCAGCTCCTCGCGCGAGATAGGTTCCTCGAAGCCGGTCTGGGGCTGCACGGCCAGGTCTCCCGCCGGCGCAGCGGGCGGGGCGGCACCTTTCGCGTCATCTCGCGTATGGCCGGCGGGCGCCAGCCTTACCGGCGCATCGATTTCGAGCGGGCGGCGGAGGGCGCGCTCAAGAAGCGATTGGGCCGGCAGTGGCGCGCCGTCGAGGAGGGGGAGGACGTCGAAATCTGGGCCAACCTGATCGGCCTCGAGTTTGTGTGCGGCCTGCGCCTCTCCGACGCAAGTATGCGCCACCGCGAGTACAAGCAGGCGCACGTCGCCGCCTCGCTGCGCCCCTCGGTGGCGGCGGCGATGGCGTGGCTGACCGATCCCCGTCCCGGCGATGTGTTTCTCGACCCGCTGTGCGGGGCCGGGACGCTGTTGGTCGAGCGTGGGACGATCGAGCGCCACGCGCTGCTCTTGGGCGGCGATATAGACGCTGGGGCGCTCCGTGCGGCGGCGCAGAACGTCGGGCCCAGGCACAAGCCAAGGCAGCTCCTGAGGTGGGACGCGGGCCGCCTGCCCCTGGCCGATGCCAGCGTCGACAAGATCGCCACCAACCTGCCCTTCGGCAAGCAGATCGGCAGCCCGCAAGGGAACCGGCGGCTGTATCGCGCCGTCTTTGCCGAGATCGACCGGGTTCTGTGTTCGGACGGGAGCGCCGTGGTGCTCAGCAGCGAGGCGGAGCTGATCAAGGACACGGTCAGGAAGCTAAGGGGACTTCAGATCTTGCGCGGGTACTCGATCACGGTCCTGGGGCAGCAGGCCAGGGTGTACGTGATTGGGCGATCCGGATAGGCGATGCGATATCCTGTATTAAGGAGGATGGAGATGAATGAGGGTAAATCGGGAAACAGGTCTTGGCTTCGCGTGCTCGCGGGTTTGGGGCTCTTGCTCCCGGCCATCGTGTGCTGCATCAGCGTGCTGGTCTTGCCCACGCTCGGCACGATCATCCAGAGCTTGTTCGGTGCTGATGGGATGGCCGTGCTAAGTTGGGGAGTAGATAATTATACGTATCTGTTTCAGGACCGGCGCTTTTCCGAGGTGTTAGGATTTACGTTGTCCTCGGTCGCGGTGCGCGTGGCCGTGGTCGCGGTTGTGCCGCTGTTGCTGGCGCTGGCCGTCAACGAGTTTGGCCGCGTCGTGCGCATTCCTGTGCGGCTGCTCTTTACGATTCCCCTGGCCCTTTTTGCGCCGGTGGTCACCGCCTTGGTCTGGAGGTTGGCGTTCGTTCCGGGCGATAGCTTCATGATAGGCACCCTGTTGCGAGGCCTAGATATGCCGCCGAGGTCGCTGTTGGCGGATCCAGAGGTGGTGAAGCGCATCGCTCTTTCTATCGATGGGCTGACCACCTTTGGACTGGCCTGCGGGTTAGGGCTGATTCTCTATCTAGCTGCTTTGCGTGGTCAGGGCGCGGAGGCGCCTTCCTGGAAAGAGGTGCGCAAACCGTTGATCGTCAGTTGGATGGTAGGGTTACTGGCTACGATTGCTCTTACTCCCCAGTCGTTCACATTGAGCTTTGTGCTGACGGGGGGTGGCTTTATGAGCGGTATAATGACGCTGGCGCTGTATCAGTACGTGATGTCTTTTGGCAGGTTTATGGTCGGAGCTGGCGCGGCCCTGTCTGCACTGAGCCTGATCGTGGCGATCCTTTGTGGTCTGGGCACGGGATTGCTGGTTGTGTTTACCGGACTGCGTTTGGAGCGGGTGAGTTGGGGTAAGGAGGTAGGTCTGGTCACCCGTGGGGGACGGCGCAAGGTTATCGCTGTCCTGCTACTTTTGGCGGTGGTGTTCATTGGCTGCATCGGCTGCTTGCTCAGCATCTTTCCCCGGATGTGGAACGTTGTGGCTTCACTTGGATCGCCCGGTGCTTATCCCCAGGCGCTGGAGGGGCCGCCCTCTGTGTCGATAGGCCAGGCTTGGGTCAATACCGTTCTCCCGGCATTCTTGGCGATCCTCTTGTTTCAGATGCCGATCACGTACGT
>JAFGED010000149.1 GCA_016931785.1 Anaerolineae bacterium | reverse complement strand
AAGAGCGTCCCCATCCAGGCCAAAGGTGGAAGCCAGAACCACAGAAAACGCTTGATCGCCCTCAAACTTTGCCTTTGCACAATCAAATCCGGTACGACTTTCCCTCTGCCACGCGATCGTAGTGGCCCGGCCAGTGACCCGTCTCTCGCCGGTAGTCGTCCCGGCTCTGTCCCCTGGCGATCATACCGCGGATCAAGCGCTCGCGTTCCTCGACTTCTCTGTTGATCGCGGCGATGCGTTTCTCCATGCTGGCACACGTGTACTCGCCGGCTTTCAGGATCTGGATCAGTTCCCGCTCGTCGCCGGGCTCGCGCGCGAGCTGGTTGTAATAGACGCCGACGTGCTCGGCTCTGTGGGCGTCCGAATTGCAGATGGGCGGCAGCTTTAGACGCTCCAGAACCGCGAGAATCAGCGGCGCGTCACAGGCGCCGGTGTTCTTGGAATGGAGTTCTATCGCATCGGGAGGGTATGTATCGATATCGACAGTGATCCTGTCGTGGTAGCGAAAGGGGTGGGCCAGGGCCAGATAGCCACCTCGCTCGCGCACGAATGCAAAGAGTCTGGCGTACGACCAATCTCTCGTCTCGAGCTTCGAGTCGCGGGCGCCCAGGACGAGCACATCCTCGCCCTCGTCCACCGAGATTTCGATCCCGCCAAAGACGCGAAACGGTGCGTATTTGCGGTTCAACTCTTCCAGTCGATCCAGGGAGATAAACCGATGATGGTCGGTAAACACCAGGCCGTCGAGCCCATAGGCCACCGCCGCCCGAAGCATCTCCTCTTCTCCGGATTCTCCGCAGGCGGAGCGCTCTTTGGCGTGCACGTGCAAGTCGATCTTCAAAACAAATCCTCTCTCGCAAAGACGCCAAGCTCGTAACTACTCAGGCTATTCGCCCGAGCAGTCTCCCTCGCTCGAAAAAGGGAGAGATGGGGTTTGGAGAGCGGCTTCGCCGCTCTCCAAACCCCCGCCCACCTCTCTTTTCACACGCGAAAGGCAACTGCGAAGCAAGGCAGAGTAGTTACCCAAGCTCTGAATCTTTGCCTTGGCGTCTTTGCATGAGATCACATTCTCAGAATAGATCCTGTAGGTCACGCTAAAAGCGTGGCCTACGCT
This sequence comes from Anaerolineae bacterium, assembly GCA_016931785.1. Classification (GTDB taxonomy): domain Bacteria; phylum Chloroflexota; class Anaerolineae; order B4-G1; family B4-G1; genus JAFGED01. The sequence goes on along the minus strand of JAFGED010000149.1, from coordinate 4,561 downwards.
TTCTCAGGCAGAGCTCACCGGGCGTCCATCGCGGCAATGATCGCGTCGGCCATCTCCTGCGTGCCGACGGCGGTCGGGTCGTCGCGCGTGGGTTTCATATCGTAGGTCACGTCCTTGCCCTCGGCGATGACGGCGGCGACGGCGTTTTGCACCTTATCGGCCGCCTCCTTTTCGCCCAAGTGACGCAGCATCAGCATGCCGCTGAGGATGGTGGCCGTGGGATTGACCTTGTTCTGCCCGGCGTACTTGGGCGCGGAGCCGTGCACCGGCTCGAACACGGCCAGCTCGTCGCCGATGTTCGCCCCCGGCGCGACGCCCAGGCCTCCCACCAGCCCGGAGCACAGATCGCTGACGATGTCGCCGAACAGGTTGGGCAGCACCAACACGTCGTACTCGTGGGGCCGCTGGACGAGCTGCATACACATGTTATCGACGATGCGGTCCTCGAACGCAATGTCGGGGTATCGCTTCGCCACCTCGCGGGCCACGCTCAGGAACAACCCATCGGTGGCCTTGAGGATGTTGGCCTTGTGCACCGCCGTCACCTTGCGCCGGCCGTTGGCGCGGGCATACTCGAAGGCGAAGCGCACGATCCGCTCGCTGGCCTTGCGGGTGATGATGCGGATCGTCTCGGCAGCCTCGCCGGGGATCACGTCGTGCTCGATGCCGGCGTACAACCCCTCGGTGTTCTCGCGCACGACGACGATGTCCACATCCTCGTAAGGGCCGCGGATGCCGCGCATAAAGCGCGCCGGGCGCAGATTGGCGTACAGGTCCAGCGCCATGCGGATGGCGACGTTGACGCTGCGAAAGCCGGTTCCAACCGGCGTGGTGATCGGCCCCTTGAGGCCGACCTTGTTCTCGCGGATCGAGTCGAGCACCACCTCCGGCAGCGGCGTGCCGTACTTGTCCATCACGTCGGCGCCGGCCTCCTGCACGTCCCAATCGAACGTGACGCCGGTGGCCTCCAGCACCCGGCGTGTGGCCTCTACCAGCTCCGGCCCAGTGCCGTCGCCGGGGATGAGTGTCACACGATATGTCATGCACTTTCTCCTAAAGCAGATTGCTTCGTCGTAGGAAGTAGGAGAGTGTGGGTGTATGGGAGAGGTCTTTTTCCACACCCCCACACTCCTATACACTATATTTGATGTAATTCAACAACCCGCCCGCCAGTATAATCGCCACCTGGCGTTCGGTCAAGCTATACGTCACCTCGAAGGTCGTGCCCTGAGTAAGGTTGCGGACGGTCAGGTCTTGCTCTGCCTCCAGCGCTGCGTGCACGCCCGCAATCTCCCACGCGTCGCCCTGCTCAAGGGCTTCATAGTCGGCCCCGTCGGTAAAGACGAGGGGCAGGATGCCCATGTTGATCAGATTCGCGTGGTGGATGCGGGAGAAGGACTTGGCGATGACGGCCTCGACGCCCAGGTACATCGGCGAGAGGGCCGCGTGCTCGCGGCTGGAGCCCTGGCCGTAGTTGGCGCCGCCGACGATGAATCCGCCGTCCCACTCCCTGGCCCGCCGCACAAAGTCGGGATCGACGAGGCTAAAGACGAATTCCGAGATCGCGGGCAGGTTGGAGCGCAGCGGCAGGATGTTGGCCCCGGCTGGAGAGATGTCGTCGGTGGTGATGTTATCGCCCACCTTGATCAGCACCCGCCCGCTGAGCGTATCGGAAAGCGGGTGGAACTCGGGCAGTGGCTTGATGTTCGGCCCGCGGATGACCGCCACCTCGCCCGGGTTCTCAGCCGGCGGCAGGATCATGTTATCGTTCACCGCAAAGCGGGCCGGGTACACGATCTGCAAAGGCTCGCCCAGCTTGCGTGGGTCGGTGATCTCGCCGTAGATGGCCGCGGCCGCGGCCACGGCCGGGCTGGCCAGGTAGACCTGGTCGTCAGCCGTGCCGCTGCGCCCCTTGAAATTGCGGGTCGAGGTGCGCACCGAGACGGTGCCCGTCGCCGGGGCCTGCCCCATGCCGATGCACGGCCCGCAGCTCGATTCCAGCACCCGCGCCCCGGCGGCGATCAGGTCGGCCAACGCGCCGTTCTCGGCGATCATCGTATAGACCTGCTTGGAGCCCGGCCCCACCACCAGGCTGACGCTGGGATGAACCGTCCTGCCCCTGAGCACCATTGCCAGCGTCATCAGGTCCTCGTAGGAGGAGTTGACGCACGCGCCCACAAACACCTGGGCTACCGGCGTCCCCTCGATCTCGCTCACCTTGACCACCTTGTCCGGCATCGACGGCTTGGCGATGAGGGGCTCCAGCGCACTCAGGTCCAACTCGATGATCTCGTCGTATTCGGCATCGGGATCGGCTGCCAGCGGCTGCCACACATCGCCGCGCACCTGGGCCTCCAGGTAGATTCTGGTCTGCTCGTCGCTGGGGAAGATGGACGTGGTTGCGCCCAGCTCGGCGCCGAAATTGCAGATGGTGGATCGCTGGTCTACGGTGAGCGCGGCGGCGCCGGGGCCGTAATACTCCATGATCTTGCCCACGCCACCCTTTACTGAAAGGCGTCTCAGCAGTTCGAGGACGACGTCGCGGGCCGTGACCCACGGCCCCAGCTCGCCGGTCAGCTCGACGCCCACGATCCTTGGCATCGTTAGGTAGAACGGAGCGCCGCCCATCGCCGCCGCTACGTCCAGGCCGCCCGCGCCGATTGCCAGCATCCCCAGGCCGCCGGCGTTGGGCGTGTGACTATCGGAGCCCAATAGCGTCTTGCCCGGCGCGGCGAAGCGCTCCAGGTGCACCTGGTGGCAGATGCCGTTGCCGGGGCGGGAGCAATACGCGCCGTGCTTGGTCGACACTGTCTGCAAGTAGCGGTGGTCGTCGGGATTGCGGAAATCGACCTGGATCAACCCGTGGTCTATGTAGGCCACCGCGCACTCGGTGCGCACGCGAGGCAGCCCCATCGCCTCGAACTCGAGCCACACCATCGTGCCGGTGGTATCCTGGGTGAGCGTCTGGTCGATCTTGAGGGCGATCTCTTGCCCTACGACCATCTCGCCACCCACGAGGTGCGCGGCGATGATCTTGCGCGCCAGATTCTGTGCCATAGGTCCTATTCTCCAAAAAATGGATTGGGAGTGCCACGGCGAGCGTCGATGGGCACGTACTCCTTGACCAGCTCGCCTGTATAGCGCGAAAGCGGGCGCAGTAGTTGGTTATCCTCGTACTGCTCGATCATGTGAGCTGCCCATCCCGCGATGCGGCTGATGGCAAAGATCGGCGTAAAGAGCTCCATCGGGATGCCTAGCGTGTAGAGCAGCGGTCCGCAGAAATAATCGACGTTGGGATACAGTCCCTTGGCCTCTCCGACAAACTGGGCGGTCTTGACCGCCATGTTGTACCAGTGCATATCCCCTGCTTCCTTGCACAGGGCTTGAAGTTTTTCCGCGAAATAAGCGGCTCGGGGATCGGCCATCTTGCGATAGACGCGATGTCCAAAGCCCGGGATGCGCCGTTTGGCCTCCAGCTCCTGTGTGATGTACGTCTCGACGTTCTCCAGAGCGCCGATCTTGAGCATCATCTCCATCGTCCGCTGATTGGCCCCGCCGTGTAGCGGCCCCTTGAGCGTGCCGACGGCGGTCGTGATGGCGGAATACATGTCGGAGAGCGTGCTGGCGGTGACGCGCGCGGCAAAGGTGGAGGCGTTAAAGTCGTGCTCGGCCATCAGCACCAGGGTCTGGTTCATCGTCTCTGCTTCCAGCGGTGTGGGCTCCTGGCCGTGCAGCATGTAGAGGAAATTCGCCGCGTGGCTCAGCTCTGGATTGGGGGGCACGAATTCCAGGTCATCCAGGTGACGCTGGTAATAGGCCACGATCGTCGGGAACTTGGCCGTCATGCGGATGGCCTTCTCGATGTTGGCGGCGTAATGGTAATCATTCGCTTGTGGGTCAGAGGATGGCAGTACCGAAACTACGGTTCTGAGGGCCTCCATTGGCTGCAGCGTCTTGGGCAGCGCCTGGATCACCTTGCGGACGCCCCAATCCAACTCCCGCTCCGCTACCAGCCGGTTTTGCAGCTTTTCCAGTTGCGCTTGCGTGGGAAGCTCTCCAAACCAGAGCAGGTATGCTGTCTCTGCATAGGTCGAGTGCCGGGCGAACTCTCCGACGTCGATGCCCCTATAGCGTAGACTTCCCTCCACACCATCGATGATGCATATCGAGGTATTGGCAACGATTACATCTCTCAGGCCTTCCATTACTTCGGTCTTCATCTTCCACCTCCTGTTTCCTAAAGCATGAGTACGAAAATGAGGGTGTATAATTTTGGAGGCTAGGCCGTGTTGACATTTGGTTCTTCCCCGTGTAATTCCAGCAAGATTCTCGAGATCCCGCGTCGTCGACAGGCCAAATGTCACCATTACCTGGCACATGTTCGTTAATGCTGCTTTAACATCCGATCAAGATTCGGGCACCGCCGCAAAGTCTCTAAAAGCAACCAGCCTCCTTGCTGCGGGAGGCTGGTGATCTAAGGACCCGTAAAAGAATAATCTCCCGCGGTGTTGTTACCGAAAAAGGATTTGCTCTCGCTATTTGATGATTCTGACAAGCTTTT
>JAFGED010000148.1 GCA_016931785.1 Anaerolineae bacterium | reverse complement strand
GTGTTTCATCTCAGTTAGAGAACGGGGGGAGCGGGCGGCTTCGCCGCCCGCTCCCCCCATCCTTACAACTCATTTGAAACGCACCCGTATCTTTTCAATGATCAGGTGAAAATGGGGGGTGTGAGGGCGGCTACGCCGCCCTCACACCCCCCGCCCCCGGATTATTGAGATGATACCGTCATCTTACCCTATGAGGAGGTGTGCATGATGGCTCAAGTGGAAATTGTCGTTGTCAACAGCGATCCTGCACGCCTGGTTCACGCGGGGTAGGGAGCGCAAGCACGCGCTTAACGCGGGCCCTACGCGCCAAAACTTCAAAGCACCCAGGCCATGAGCTGGCGGGCGGATCGCCCCAGGCTCATGGTTTTTTGTTGCGTGACAAAAGCCGGCTTCCGGCTGCGCCGCGCAGGATATGCCAGTTACGAGGCCATGAGCGTTCATGGCCTCGTCTGTTTTTACGGAGGATTCAGCAATGACGTCTATACCAGACGACTTTTACATAGACGAGTACGAGCGCTATGAGGAGCTGTTCGATCCGTTAGCGAGCGGCGGTCGCAGGGCGCACAGAGCGCGCGGGCACAAGGCAAAACCACAGCACACGCCCAAGAAATCGCAGCAGCAGATCGTGGCCGAGTTGGTCGACGACGCCGAAGGGTACGAAGGTGGCTTCGATACCACCTACCAACCGTCCCGCCACGAAGCAGAATGGCTGCTCGAATCGCTGCGCTCTTTCTACGACCGGGAGCTGATCACCGACGTGCTGGCGCTGGTGAAAGGCGGCAAGGAGGCAAACGTCTACTGCTGTGCTGCCGATCCCGCCATCGGAGTGGACCTGCTGGCAGCCAAGGTATACCGACCACAGCAGTTCCGCGCCGTACGCAACGACGCCCTGTATCGCCAGGGACGCGACGTACTGACCGCCACCGGGCGCGCGGTGAAGAAAACCGACCATCGCATCATGCGCGCCATCGGCAAAAAGACGAGGTTCGGCGCGCAGGTCATGCAAACCTCGTGGCTGATGCACGAGTACGTGACGATGGAGCAGCTTTATCAGGCTGGCGGCACCGTGCCCCGGCCCGTCGCCGTGAGCGAGAATGCCATCCTGATGGGCTACTGCGGCGAAGCGGGATGGGGAGCACCGACGCTGAACCAAGTCGATCTCGACCCGGACGAAGCAGCAACACTGTATCGGGAGGTGCTGGACAACGTCGAGTTGATGCTGCAGCACAACCTGGTCCACGGCGATCTATCCGCCTACAACATCCTGTACTGGGCAGGCGAGATTACGATCATCGACTTTCCCCAGGCGACAAACAGCCTTGCCAACCACGACGCCTACACCATCCTGGGGCGCGACATCGCGCGCGTGTGCGAGTACTTTGCCCAGCAGGGAGTGCAGAGCGAGCCTGCCGCAGTCACAGAAGCGCTGTGGCGTCGCTACGTGATGCCGGATGACCTGTAGTGGCGAAAAAGCCATCCGCCAGACGAAGCGACGGACCCGCTGAGTGGTATAATTAGTGCACTGACAAGAAAGGGGTGATATGAAGAAGATGCTAACCCTAGAAAATGGTTTAATCCTACGCACCGCCAATGCAGACGACGTCGAGCGCGTCGCGGCATTCAACGGCAAAATTCACGGCGAGCTGGTCGAGACGATGACTAGCCGGCTATTCCTCCACCACCCCAACACACATCTCGACGACCTGATCTTTGTCGAAGACGAGCAGAGCGGCGAGGTCGTCTCGTCGCTGTGCCTGATCCCGTGGACGTGGCGCTGCGAAGACGTCGAGATTCCCGCCGGAGAGATGGGCATCGTCGGCACGCTGGAGGGCTATCGCGGTCGCGGCCTGATCCGCAAGCAGGTGGAGGTGTTCAAGCAGCGGCTGCGCGAGCGCGGCTGCCTGCTCTCCCAGATCCAGGGCATCCCGTACTACTACCGGCAGTTCGGGTACGAGTACGCGCTGCCGCTGGAGCCATGGCTGACGCTGCAGGCGCGCCAGATCCCCGATCCGCCGGAGCCCGCCTTCACCTTCCGCCAGGCCGCCCTCGATGACGTTTCCACCCTGGTGCGCCTCTACGACGAGGCTGCGCAGGACCTCGCCATCCACGCCGCCCGCGACGAGGCCATCTGGCGGTACCTGCTGGCAAACACGAAAGGGACGGAGATGGAGCGGGATACACTCCTCATACAATATCCCGGCGGCCAGACTGCCGGATACGCGTGCATCCCGCACCATCACTTTGGCGAGGATCTGAACGTGAACGAGGTCTCACGCTTGAGCTACGACGCGGCGCTGGCGACGCTGCAACACGTCAAGCAGCTATGCATAGAACGTCAAAAGCCCGGCATCCGCCTCAACTTAGCCCTCGGCTGCACGCTGGCGCAGGTCGCGCTCTCGCTTGGAGGCCGCGACGACGGCGCGTACGCCTGGCAGATTCACGTCCCAGACGTGGCCGCGCTGCTGCGTGCGCTCGCACCGGTGCTGGAGCGCAGGGTGGCCGCGTCGCCCCTGGCCGGGCTGACGCAGGACGTGCGCATGTGCCTGTACCGCGAGACGATCCGGCTGCGCTTTGCGGCGGGCAAAGTGACCGAGGTCGCCAACGTGGGCTTTACCACCTGGCACGCGGAGCCCATCCGCTTCCCGCCGCTGCAGTTCGTTCCGCTGGTGCTGGGGTACCGCACGTGGCAGGAGCTCAAGGCCGCCTTCCCGGATGTGGACGTCGCACCCGGGTCGCGGCTGCTGGTGGACACGCTGTTTCCCAAAACAGAGTCGTTCATCTATACTGTTTACTGACGGTCTCGCAAGACTCGGATTTCACCACGGAGAACACGGATGTATCTTCTCAATAAATAGGGGAAAATGGGGGGTGTGAGGGCGGCTGTGCCGCCCTCACACCCCCCGCCCCCCGGATTATTGATAAGATACACACGGAGGATTTGTGGTTTTCTCAGTGCGCTCCGTGTCTCTGTGGTGAGTCACACGAGCGCTTCATCCCAAGGAAGATCATCATCATGCCCGAAAAATCGGTCATCATCATCGGCGCGGGCGTAGCCGGTCTTGCAACGGGCTGCTACGCCCAGATTCACGGCTATCACACGCGCATCTTTGAGCAGCACGCCATCCCCGGCGGCGTGTGCACTGCCTGGAAACGAAAGGACTACACGCTCGACGGCTGCATCCACTTTTTGATGGGCTGCCACCCGGAGCGCGGCTTCTACCAGCGCTACGACGAAGTGGGCGCGCTGGAGGGGAACCGGCTGATCCACGCCGACGACTATCTGCACTTTTTCGACGAATCAACGGAGCGCAGCCTGCGCATCACGCGCGACCTGGAGCGGCTGGAGCAGGACCTGAGGGCACTTGCACCGGCCGACGGCCGCTTTATCGACGCGTTCACCGCCGGCGTGCGCGCGATGCAGGGGTTCGACGTGGACGTGATGCAGGCCCGCTCGCTGATGCGCCCCATCCCCGCGCCCAGGCACGTCTGGAGTGCGCGCCACCTGATCAAGCACTTTGCCCGCAATCGCATCTCACTGGAGGCGCTGGGCCAGCGCTTGCGCGACCCGTTCGTGGGCTGGGCGATGGGGAACCTGTTCGTGCCGCAGGCGCCGGCGCCCTTTATCTTTGCCGTGCTGGCCCAACTGACGATGGGCGAACTGGCGGTGGTCGAGGGCGGCTCGCTGAACTTTTCCCAGGCAATGGCGCGGCGGTACGAGTCCCTCGGCGGGCAAATCGCGTACCGGGCCGACGTCGAGGAGATACTGGTCCGAGACGACCGCGCGGTGGGCGTGCGGCTCTCCGATGGGACCACGCGCCACGCCGATCTCGTCATCTCCGCCGCCGATGGCTACAGCACGCTCTTCAAGCTGCTGGGCGGGCGGTACGCGAGCCCCAAGATGCGCGCGCGGTACGGGCGCTGGCCGCTGTTTGCCCCACTGCTCCTGGTCAGCTACGGCGTGGCGCGCCGGTTCCCCGGCATGCCGCCGACGAACGTCGTCCGGCTGCAGCGCCCGCTGACCATCGCCGGACGGGAGGAGGCGCGCATCGTCTACCGCGTGTTCAACTACGACGACACGCTGGCCCCCGCGGGCAAGACGGTGGTGCAGGCCTATATCCAGACCGACTATGACTGGTGGGATGCGCTGCAAAAAGACCGCGCCCGCTACGAGGAGGCAAAGGCGCGCCTGGCGGAAGAGATACTGGATCGGCTGGAGGACCACCTGCCGGGCATC
>JAFGED010000147.1 GCA_016931785.1 Anaerolineae bacterium | reverse complement strand
TTCAGCAGCGCCGGTCCCAGCTCCTTGACCAGGTCCGGTCCGAGCTCCTTCAATACCGCCGGCCCAAGCTCCTTGATCAAGTCCGGCCCAAGTTCCTTCAGCAGCGCAGGACCCAGCTCCTTGACCAGGTCCGGTCCGAGCTCCTGCAACAACTCCGGTCCAAGTTCTTTGACAAGCGGCCCGAGAATTTCATCGGCGCCGCTCAACCAATTTGCAACGCCCTTTGCTCCGGCAGCGACATCGTCAATATACTTACCACCCGACTTGACCAGATCGCCGAGGCCCGGGATGAAGGCGATGACGTTCAGGCACAGATCGAACCAAGCACCCGGCTGGCCCTCTTTCACTTTCTTGATCGCCGCGATGATGTCTCGAATGTCGGCGATCTGTCCGGCATAGGGCACGAAACCGATGGCTATCTGCCCGATGATGTTCCAGATATTGGGATTCTCGACAAAGTCACCCAGGACGGCCCCTTCGATGATCTCACCGACGGCATAGATGATGTCCTTGATAATCGGAAGCTGGTTGATCCGATCCCAGATCTGGCCGGCGATCGTCGTGAACGCCTCCCAGCAGGCCACCAACCCTGGGAATGCATCCTTGAACGTCTGCTTCAGGTTCTCCCACTGGTCCTTGACCCACGCGGTGGCCGGTTGTATGACGTTCTCGTTAACCCAGGTGGCCAGTTGCCCGACCTTTTCGCCGATCCAACTGAACGCCGCGCCCATCCATCCCTTGAAAGTTTCCCAGCCATCCTTGATCGCCTGCCAGGCCCCCTTGACGAAATCGATGGCCGCCTTGATCGCGTTCTCGACCCACGTGACCGCAGCCGTGGCTTTACTCTCCACCCAGTTGATCGCCCGCGTCGCAACGCCCTCGAACACGTTCACGGCCCCGACCGCCACATTCCTCAGGAAATTCACTCCACCGGTGGCTTTGCCCTCGATCCAATTGACCGCGCCGGTGGCCGCGTTACCTACCAAGTTGACCACGCCGTTTCCGGCGGCCCGAATCCCATTGATGGCTCCAGAGGATACCCGCTGCATCAAATTCACCACGCCCGTCGAGGCTTTTTCCACCAGGGTCGTCGCCCAGGTGCCCATTTTCTCGACGCCCCTGACGGCAGCCGAAGCCATACGAGTGACTAACTTGAGCCCACCATCCAACGCCTTGCTGGCAAAAGAGACGGCCCAATTGCCCGCTTTCTCAACGCCGCCAACCAGCCCATTGATGATACCACCGAACCAGCGCCCAATCGCGCCTCCCCGGCTGCCGATCGCCGAGGCAGCGCTGCGCCCCAGACTGGCCAAACCGGAGACTGCCGATTGGCCCGTATTCCTGAACCAGTTAACACCCGTGTCCGCCGTCTTTTGCATCCAGGCTCGCGCATCGGCCGATTTGCCAGAGATCCAACCGCGAGCCGCATCCGCTTTTCCGCCAATCCACTCCCGCGCAGCATCCGCCTTTCCCGATACCCAGTCGAGCGCCTTGTCGGCCCGCGTATTAATCCAATTCTTCGCCGCGTCCGTCCTTTCGCCGATCCAACCGCGCGCCTTGTCAGCCCGTTCGCCGATCCATGTAATCGCGGCATCCGCCTTGCCATTGATCCAATTGCGGGCATCCTCAGCTTTCCCAGTCACCCACTCGCGGGCTGCCTGAGCTCGCCCCTGAATCCAATCGCGCGCTCTATCCGCACTACCGGCCAACCATTCCTTTGCCGATGCCCACGCTTGTTGAAGCTTGCCCCAGGTATCCTGAGCCCATTGCCAAGCCTGGCTGATCTTTTCACCGACCCAAGTCGCTATTGCACCGGCCTTTTCCTTAAGCGGCTCCCAGATGTTCTCACTGGCCCAGGAAGAGAACTCGTTCCACCTTTCGCCCAGCCATGTCAATCCTGGCTTGGCCCATTCCATAAAGTCATTCCACCATCCTTTGACGGTGTCCTGGACCTGTTGCCAATCCTCCTGGAGATTATTGATGAATGGATCCACCTGACCAGCCAGGAACTCGTCCACCTTGGTCTGACAGAGAACGCAGAGCTCACCCGCCCGATTGTCGAGCTCGATGACCAATTCGGCAGCCTCTGACTGAAGCTCACCCCATCTCTCCTGAATCTGCAGATCGGCCTCTGCCGCTTCGCTCTCTAGTTCAGAAGATTTAACCTCCACCTCACCGGACAGATCGGCCTCGAGCGTTTCCCCTTCAGCCTCAGCTTCGGTCCACTGTCCTTCCAGTTCCTGGGCCTTTTCCTCAGCCCCTTGGTCAAGCTCAGAGACCTTGTCATCCGCATCAGATTCTAGTTCAGAACCTTTTTCCTCTGCCCCGGCCTCTAGCTCAGATCCCTTCTCCTCCGCCTCAGACTGCAGCTCAGAGCCTTTCTGATCAGCATCAGTCTCCAGCTCGGTGCCTTTTTCCTGTTGAGCTTGCTCAAGCTCCTGGCCCTTGGATTCTCCGTCAGCACCAAGATTCTCTTGCTCTCCTTGCGCCTCTCTCTCCAGTTCACCGGCTCGTGATTCCCCTTGACCACGCAACTCTGTGTCTTTGGACTCGCCATCCTGTTCAAGCTCACTGCCCTTCGCAGTCCCCGCCGCTTCGAGCTCTTGTCCCTTGCTTTGGGCGCCCCCGTCAATTTCGCCACCCTTCTCTGTGCCCGCGTCGCGCAGTTCGCCCTTCTTGGCGCCGGCGTCACCGCGCAGTCCGTTCAACAAGTCCTTGGCCCAATCCGGTATCACGTCCTCCAGGTTAAAGCGCTGCACCCCAGGGACCGTCGACATCTGGACGAGGATATCTCCACCTCCCTCGTCCATAGCGGATGCAGTTGACGCACTCTTTCCATTGCTGCCCGGCTCATCCACAGCAACCAACGAGTCAAACGCCCCCACGACCGTTGGCCCAACAGCATCAGGCGCCGACGACTCGACCTTGAATGAGTCAGCCTCGGCCTTGCTTGCAGACGCCTGAGATGGTGGTGCCTGTTGTCCAACGCTTGGGGGATGCTCAGTCACCGGTTTATCTACCGCAGGTGTTTCGGACTTGAGCTCCGGCGGCGAGCCTGCCTGTGGAGGATCTTGCGGAGATTGTATCTGAGCCGCGCCAGGAGACAGGCCAACCTGAGCGGCAGCCTGAGACATCGCCTTGACCTCTGCTGCGTGTACTCGCGCGGCCTCCCAGGTGTCGAGCAAAGAGTCCGCCTCCGAGCCTGCGGAACCAGCTGTGTCAGACACTTCCTGACGATACGCCTGCCAAGCCACTCCGAGGGTCGGCCCTTCTTCCTTCAGTTCCAGCGCCGCAGCAGAATCCGCAGATTCGGGCTTTGCGACGTCAGCTTGCACAGGCCCGGCCCCGCCCTCAGCAGATACCTCGTCTAGGGCAGACAACTCACCCTTGGCCACCTGAGGGGCAGCCTCCTGACGGCTCTCGACAGGGACCGGCACCGCAGCAGAATCTGCAGACCGGGGTTTTGTGATGTCAGCTTGCACAGGCCCGACCCCGGCAGGTACCGGCGTAGCAACAGAATCTGCGTGCTCGAGCCCTGCTTCGTCAGCTTGTACGGGGCCGGGCCCCACCACAGCAGGTGTCGGCGCCGGCTGATCCACCACAGGAGCCAGCACGTGAGAAGGCGCAGTCTGCTCAGGTCGATCAATAGCCTCACGCTGAACAATTGACTTCATCAGCGCCGTCTGCGCCAGGCAGTCTGGGGACACGCAACTGTTTACCTTGGCCTGCAGCCGAGGAAGCGCCTGCCCCGAGCCTGCTGCCTGTCGTTGCAATTGAGACTTCATCAGCGCCGTCTGCGTCAAACAGTCGGGCGACGTACAGCGATTCACCCTACTCTGACGCTGAGGCGGCAAAGCGCCTGCTCCACCTTGCTGCACCACGTGCGTCAACTCGTGCGCCATTAACTGACGCCCGCGCTCCGTCCCCGGTGTGTACTCGCCTGCCCCAAATGCAATATCCGAGCCCACCGTGTAGGCTCGCGCGCTCAAATCCTGCGCCGTCTGCACTGCCGTCTCGCCGGTGTGCACCCGCACGTTGCTGAAATCGGCCCCAAAGCGCGACTCGAAGAACTCGCGCTCCGAAGGCGGCAGCGGACTGCCGCTGCCCTTCAACTGCCCGATGCGCCCTTCCAGATCGGAGCTTACAGTTGGAGCGCCACTGCCCCCACCCTCGCCATCCGGTGGTGGAGGCGGTGCCGCTGCCAGGCTCAACCGTTCCTCCTCGCCCGGCTCTTTCTCCTCCTCTTCGTACGCCTCTTCCCCTTCCGTCGCACGCGTGAGCAAGCCGGCCGCCGCACGCGCGGCGCCGTTGCCCTTTGCAGTTACGCTTGAACCGTCCGAAGAAGGGAAGCGATCAATCGTCGAGGCATGAGAAGAGGCACCATTGCCTCCTCCCTCTCCAGGGGAACCCACCGCAGGCGGATCTTTTACGAGCGCCGGGCTGCGCATCACCGCCTCGGCGACGGCGTCCGCCTCCTGCTCGTACTCGTCATCCGGCTGGCCGACTTCCAACTTGGCCTGCACAGCACCAGCCGGGGAAACTCGGCCCGCGCCGTTGCCTCCATACGCAGCCACCACACGCTGCACATGCCGGTTTCCCTGTACCTGGGCGATGCGCTGGATCGCTCGCTGTCGCTGCGTCCCATCCAGGCGCTGCAAGAGCTCCGCCTGCGCCTCAACCGTCCCTCCCTCGAAGAGCATCCCAGCGTCAAAGGCCAGATCAGGCTGACCACCGTTCTCGCCACGCCCGCCATTCTCCGCGCGATGGAGAGCACCAACTCGCGATGCGCCAAGTGTAGCGACCGCAGGGCCAACGCGCGGCTTGTGCGCCGCATCCTGAACCTCCGGCTTGCGCGCCACCCGCTGGTATTCTCGCCGTTTCTTAGCTTGTACTTGGGAGTCGTCGGGGTTACCCATTCACACACCGAGAGCCGGCAGATATCCGCTGTACAACGTCTATTAGAGTATTTTACCGCAGAATCGGGGGGAAAAGTCCAAAGATGTCCGAAATTTATAAGGCAATTTTTGTAGGCTGCACCCCACGTCACCAGGCTCAGTAGTTCCTCAGCAACAGTGGCGAGTACACCATCAGCCACCGCGCCTCGTAGCATCCCATATCGCCCAGGCCGCCAGAGGGAAACGGCCGCGTATTGCCCTCCAGATCAAGCGCGGGCACGTACATCCCCCCGGGATCGAGCGTGTCGAGCGCAGGCGATCCCGGCTGCAAGTGATAGTCGCCCGCAGCAACATTGACGAACCGCGGCGACTCGGCAATGTTCCCCACACCCGTCGGCCAGCCGTTCTGGATGAGGCAATAGTCAGGCGCAAAATCAAAGGTCACGGCGGAGGAGCGCCACAGGGAGACGTTTTGCCCCCAGATGATGGAACCGGTCAGCTCGGCCGACGAGGGCACCGTGCCCGTCATCACCACCCCGTACTGCCCGTTGTAAGCGATGGTGTCGTTCACGCTATCAAAATCGGCATCCACCAGGTAAATGCCACTGCCTCCGTTGTCGGCGATCAGGTTGTTCTCGCTAGAGACGTCTTCCAGGCCATTGACCAGGAGTCCATCTCCGCACCAGCCCCCCGCATCGTTGTCCAGTATCCGGTTTCGCTCCAGCGCGTACGTCCCGCTGCCGTCGAGCCCCAGCCCACCCCCGCATCCCTGGGCCACGTTGCCAGAGATGGCGCTGGTCTGCACGATCACGTCCCCGGCGCTGTTGGCGTACATCCCGCCATAGTCGCCGTCGGCGGTGTTGCCCTCGATCACGCTGTCGGTCACGGTCACGGCGCTGGTGGCGTCGATCCCGGTGAGATACAACCCGCCCCCGTCGCCTGAGGCCTCGTTGCCGGAAATCTGAACCTGATCCAATTCCACCCTGCCGTTGTTACGAGCACACAGGGAAGAACCTATCCCTCCACCATTGCTTCCCGCTGTATTAGTCAAGACCTCGCTCTGAACAAGTCGGACCGTTCCTCCATTCACATCGCCAATATATATTCCCCCACCACCGGTGCTGGCCGAATTTCGCTCAAAGCGACTACCACTTATCTCTAAAAAGGCACCTGTCATGATATCCACGCGAATGCCACCGGCATCACCGCCAGTAGACTGGTTATCTATTACCCGGACGCCAGACAGAATTACAGAAGCATTATCAACAAATACTAATCCTCCCCCTCCATCGGAACTCGACTCATTACCTTCCAACCAAAGATCACTGCCATTGATCTGGCTTCCTGCCTGTGCCTCAAGACGCAGCCCACCATACAAATCAGCTATACTGCCTTGAAACTCGTTGTCATCGAAGGAAGTACTAGAATTCTGATCAATAAGGACGCGGCCCCCTCCTACCGAATCGCCCGCTTGATTACCAATGACCCGGTTGCGGTCAAAGGTACCATGGGTATTGTCTCCAGCTACAAAACGAAAGCCGCCATAATCATCAGAGCCAGTGGTAGTGGCTGTGTTGCTCATCACCTCATTGTCATCTACCGTAAAGACACTGCCAAACCTCACCAGGACAGAAAAGCCGCCGTAATAATCACCGGAGGCATTGCCCACGATATCGTTATCCACCAGCGCAAACGTGCCCGTGTAAACGCGCGCGTAGATGCCGGCATAGTCGTCGGTCGTGGTGTTGGTCATCACGTCGTTACCCGTGATGACCAGGGTCGATACATCCGCCTCGGCATAGATGCCGCCGCCATCCGCCGCGGCGTTATCGTGGATAAAGTTGTCCGTAATCGTCACACTGCTGCCCGCCTCCACGGCGACATAGATGCCGCCGCCGTTTCCGCTACCAGCATCGCCCCCACGGATCTCGAACCCGTCGATCGTCACCGTGATCCCCGACTCGACAATGGAGATAGCCCTGCCGGACATAGGAGCGATGGCGGTCGCACGCGGCGTCCGGCTGGTAAAACCGCTGTTATACCCTCCCTCCAGCGTCAGGCTCTTGGTGATCACAAGATTCTCGGTAAACGTGCCAGCCTCCACCCGGATCACGTCGCCTGGATCAGCATTGTCAATTGCCGTCTGCAGGCTCGAACCGACAGGGACGTCCACATAGTCGGCTCGTGCCACTATCGGCGACAGCAGCAGTAGCGCCATCACGCCGACAAGCGCCAAACAGACAGCGACAATTAACCTTGTTGCGATCAAGCACCTATTTTCTGTCATAGCAACGTATCCTCCATAGAGATTTCTCAAAAAACACGGTCTGAAACCATAGC
>JAFGED010000146.1 GCA_016931785.1 Anaerolineae bacterium | reverse complement strand
TCACAAGCCAGGGTGGTATTTACGCCGCGAAACACTAGGGACCCGTAAAAGAATAATCTCCCGCGGTGTTGTTACCGAGTAACTACTCAGGCTATTCGCCCGAGCAGTCTCCCTCTCTTTTCACACGCGAAAGGCAGCTGCGAAGCAAGGCTGAGTAGTTACGTTACCGAAAAGAAATTTACTCTCGCCATTTGGTGATTCTGATAAGCTTTTACGGGTCTCAACAGGCAAGAATGTCCAGATGGTTATGCCGCTTGAGCTTGGGCGAGGGAAGTTGTTCTCTAACAAATCCTAAGAGTCGCTGATGTCCCAGACCTTGATGTTATCCCACCGCACCTCTAGAGGCTCGTCGCCACGGTTCTGTATCTCCAGGCGGATTTGGCGTCCTTCGGCCTCCGTGTAGTAGAGGTCGGTGGCGAGTATCTGCCACTCTCCGTTGAGGGCTATCGCCATCTCGGAACCCTTGACGACGATCTGCAGGTGGTTGGTTTCATAACCGGGATTGAGGGGCGGCTTGCGAATCTCGCCCAGTGAGGAACACTCTTCTTCGCAGTGTACCATCTGCACCAGGCCCGAGAAGGGGATCAACACCCCTGTGATCTGGTTCTCTCCCCAGTGCCACGAGACGCCCCAGTACCCGCTTTCGCCGGAGGCAAATTCTCCGTCGATCTCTACCGCAAAATCGGCAAACGTCGGAAGCGATGTGGAATCAACAGAGGTCGAGTAATCCGGCTCCACGATGATGACATATTTCCCATCCTGGCATCCGGCCTCGATGTCCGTGGTCTTGATGAGCGTCCAGCCGCTGTCGGGGTCGCTAAAGTCGTCCGCATAGTCCGGCGACCGGTCGGCGATAGCAGCCAGAATGGGCTCGGCGAATGCGCGGGCTTCGTCGCTGGCCGAGGGTCGGGGGGTGACGGTGGGTTGCGGCTCCTCTGTGGGGTTAGGCGTGGCCGGCGAGGGTACGTCTGTCTCCGCTACTGTGACCGCTGGGGTTTGTGTGGCTTGACCTATTGCTATCCCTTGTCCTCCCGTCAGGAGGCCTGATTGGTACAGCCACCATCCCGCCGCGGCGAGCGCCGGCAGGATCACGACCAACGCCACAATCCATCCCCACTTTCTCTTGGACGGCGCCACATCGATCTCTTTTGGCAGTTCCTTTGTATAGGCGGGTAGGATTGCCTTTTTAGGGGCAGAAGGCCTTTCCGGAGTCGGCTCGAGAGGCGCGGTCTCGCCTTCTAGCAGCGCCTCTGCCATCTCCTTGGCGCTTTCCCAGCGTTGGGAGCGGGCCAAGGCCATGGCCTTCATCACGGCTATGCTCGTTCTTGTGCTCACGTCTGGCGCGATCTCTCGCACTGCGACGAATTGCTCTGGATCGGCCATGCGCTCGGCGGCGCCCAACGGGGGCTCGCCGGCCAGCGCGTGGTACATCGTCGCCGCCAGGCCGTATAGATCGCTGCGAGGGTCGGTGTGTCCTTCCTGGGAGCTGTATTGCTCCGGCGGGGCGTACTCCGGGGTGCCCACACCGCGCATGGCCGTCTTTGTCTGTGGATCTTCGGGGTCCCACAGCTTGACCAGGCCAAAATCGACCAGCACCGCCCGACCTTCGGGCGTGATGATGACGTTCTGCGGTTTTATGTCGCGGTGGATGACGCCGCGGCTGTGACAGTAGGCCAGCGCGTCCAACAGTTGTAGCGCCCAGGCCAGCACGCGTGCCTCCGGCAGCGTCCCCTCTTTCTTGATGAGGTCGATCAGGCTCTCGCCCGCGACAAAGTCCATCACCAGGTAGGTGTTGCCGCCTTCTTCGAAATAGTCGCCAACCCGTACCAGGTGAGGGTGATTCAACGGGGCCAGGATCGTGGCCTCCTGCTCGAACTGCTGGTAGAGTTGGTTGAGCGTGTGTTCGTCCAACCCGGGTTGGGGCACCATTTCCTTGAGCGCCACGTTCAGCTTGAGCCGTTCGTCCCAGGCTTTGTAGACCGCGCCCATGCCTCCCTCACCCAGGAGGGACTCGATGCGATAGCGATTTTGGAGCCTGTCACCAGGTTTGAGCATAGTTTCTTCTCCGTATAATTGCTGTCTATGTTAGCACAATTTGTCCTCGGCGTCAAAGCTTGACGTGGGGACTGCCAGTTTGTGAATCTCCAGAGATTCCCCTTTGGCCGGGTCGCGTTCGAGGGAAAGCGCCCTCCGCTATGGGGAAAAGCCAGAGAACGTCCCACCGCTTCGCGGTTGGCAACCGCGTTGCGGTGGGGGTGAATGGCAAAGCTCGCACGGGCTTTTCCCTTAGGAATCTCCCCGAAGGGGAGACTTCCCGGAAGCCCCGGCGCAAAGCGCCGGGGAGCTTCACGGGCTGCGGCGCACCCGGTATTCCAGCAGCGTCCAGATTGCATCTAGGCCATCATGCCAGTCGATCTTTTTGCCCTCGGCGAAGGATCGGGGTTGGTATGAGATGGGAACCTCGTGGATCTCGATGCCTCGCCGCAGAACCTTGCCGGTCGCCTCCGGGCAGAACTCGAAGCGGGTCGATTCCAGGTCGAGGCTGCGCAGCAGGTCGGTGCGAAAGACCTTGTAACCGGTCGCCTCGTCGGTGAGGTGCGCCCCGTATAGGAAGTTGGCGATCCAGCTTACCAGCCGTCCGCCCCAATAAAAGCTCCACGTCGAGCGCGGGTTCTTGTGCAGGTTGCGCGATCCGTAGACCACTTGCACCGCCGGGTCCTTGAAGGGAGCCAGCAGGGCGGGATAGTCCTGCGGGTCGTATTCCAGATCGGCGTCCTGGGTGATGACCAGGTCGCCCGTGACGTGCTCTAACGCCGTGCGGATGGCGGCTCCCTTGCCCCGGTTTTCCTCGTGGTGCACGATTTTCAGTTGGCGGGGCCAGCGGGCAGCGAGGGCATTCAGGACCGAAGCCGTCTCGTCGGTCGAGCCGTCGTTGACGATGACGATTTCCTTATCGATGCCGCCCAGCGTGTGGTCGAGTGACACCGCCAAAACCTGCTCGACGACCTGGGTGATGGTGGTTGCCTCGTTGTAGACCGGGATGACTGCCGAAAGTTTCACTTATGCCTCACTTGTCCGTTGTCGTATAGCATACCCCGCAAACGGGCGGCGACCATCTCGATGGCCACCTCGTTGAACCCGCCCTCGGGGATGATGACGTCGGCGTGGCGCTTGCTGGGCTCGACGAACTCTTGGTGCATCGGGCGCACCGTCGAGAGATATTGCTCGCAGACCGACTCGACGCTGCGGCCGCGCTCGCGGATATCGCGTTGCAGACGGCGGATAAAGCGCACGTCGGCGTCGGTGTCCACGTAGAGCTTGACGTCGAGCAGCGCGCGCAGTTCGGGCTCGACAAAGATCAAGATGCCCTCGACCAGGATCACGGGGGCAGGCTCCACGCGGCGCGTCTCCCTGGTGCGCATGTGTTTGGTAAAGTCATAGATCGGGATTTCGACGACCTGTCCCTTCCGTAGCGCTTTGAGCTGTTCGATCAGCAGCGAGGTCTCCAACGAGTCGGGATGATCAAAGTTGACCCTGGCGCGTTCCTCTGGCGGCAGGTGACCGATCTCGCGGTAGTAGGCGTCGTGGGGAATGTAGGCCGCGTGCTCGGCCCCCACGCGGTGCAGAATCTTTTCCGCCACCGTAGTCTTGCCCGAACCTGTCCCCCCGGCCACACCTATGACGATGGGTTTCATACGTTCCCTCCGGCGATCCGTTCCTGGCGCAGCAGCTCTTCCAGCACATCCAGGCCGATCTGGGCGCTTTGCGCGGTCATCTGCTCCAGGTTATCCCAGGACTCCCACGTGTGGTTCACCAGGCAGTCGCTGACGTGGCCGATCCAGACGCTTTCGACGCCGCAGACGGCGGACGCGGCGTAAAACGGGGTTACTTCCATGTTGACCGTCTCCGCCCCGCGCCCGGCCAGGGCCTGGATCAGTGTGTCGGTCTCCCTGTAGATCGCATCTATGGTGGCGACCTTCACTGCGCGCAGCCGCCACGGGCGCACGCGCTCGACCCGCTGGATGGCGGCGTAGATGGCCGGATTGACGTGCACCTCGGTCCCGTCGGTGTACGCGCGGCTCGTGCCGTCGGTGGTCAGGGCCGCCGTGGCCACGATCTGTGTGCCTCGCGGTAGGTCGGCGGCGATGCTGCCCGCCGCCCCGATGCCGATCAGGTGTCTTACACCCAGATAGGCCAATTCCTCGACCAGGACCGCCGTCTGCGGGCCGCCCCACAGGCAGCGCGCGATCAGGCCCACCCGCGCCTTCCCGACGGCGAACTCGTGGGCCAGCGGGTAAGCCGGGACCTCGTCCATTCCCCAGAGCACCTTGTAGCCCAGCGGCTTGGCCCCCAGCATCTGGGCGACGAGGCGAGATCCCTCGTGGCTGCGAAAACACAGCACTGCTGCGTCCCATTGTGGACGCGCGTTATCCCCGAATCGGCTGCGCATGATGGCCTCTGGCGTGATGTAGCGCATGGATCTCATCTCATCCTTCCAGCGCCAGCAGCACGAGCGACAGCGTCGCTGTGGCAATCAGCGCTGCCCGCAGACGCGGATGCTCGCGCGGGCTCAACCAAGCCGCACTCCACGCCAGCCACACGCCCAGCAGGCCGCTTTCTGCGGGGCTTTTTTCCCACACCACGCCTCGCTGCCACAGGGTCGCCAGCGTGATGGCACCGACCAACAGCGTCAGCAGCATGTAGAGAATGTCGAATAAACGGCTCGATGTTGCGGTGGGGGTCACTAATGTTCCCAACGCCTCGCCCAGGACGCGCGCAACCAGTCCGTCGCACAGCATGAACGCCATACCTAGAGGTATCGAAGGTCCTGCAAGCGAGATCGTTGGTGGTTGAGCAAACAGTCCTTCCTGGATTATCCAAGTGGGCAGGGCCGGCAGGTCAGTGTAGTGCGCACCGCGAAAATTCTCTGCGACGAGCGCCAGTCCAATTCCCGATAGCGCCAACGCTGGCAGCATGCGGATTGCGTCGTTCCAGGGGAGGTGATGTCGGCGGTTGATGGAAGGTGCGGCAACGGCTGCCATCAGGATTAGATGCAAGGCGTGAGTATAATGACCGTGCGCCTCGCTCCACAGGAGTGGAAATGCGATCAGCAAGAGCCCGCCTGCTATCCAACTGATCACTTGTGCTGCACGATCAAGCCCTGCTGTTTGCCGGAATCCATTCCACAGCGCCAATCCGAACGCTGTCAGCAACATACCGACGCTCAATCCAATGATGGGCGTGACGGGAATCACGTCAGTCCTCCTCATCCGTCCTTGGTTTGTGCGCTGAGCGAACAACGCTTCCCACCAGCCCGGCGATGGCGAGCGCGATCCCGATGCCGGTGGGCGACATGCCGGGGTTGAACGTGGCGGTCACCTGCGCATAGGGCTGGCTGACGAGGTTCAATGTCACGTCGTCTATTCCAAGCTCGGCATCTCCCGTGACGACCGTCTCGGTTTCCAACTGGACAGGCGGGTAGCGGTAGACCTGGACACGCACAGGGGTTTGGGCCCCGGCAGGATGGCCGCTCTGTGGCGTCAATTGGACGATCAGTTGGGCATCGGGGATGGCAAAGTGTTGATCCTTGGCGAGGGCCAGGGTGAGTTCCGTGTGGAGATCGGCCTCCGCAGCTTGCCCGATGGCGAGGGCGTTCCCTGCGCCATCGGCAGCGCTGACGCGCACGCCTGGCCCAAGCGCTTCGATGGAAACCACGATGCCCGGGCTGTGCGTGACCCTGGAGGCGTCTTCTTGCAGTGCGATCCAGCTCTCGGTGCCGGGTACCGGCAGTTGTTCACCGCTTTGAACGATCAGCCCTTCGACCCGCCAGCTCCACAAGTGGGTAATGAGCAGGCCGGTCAGCAATAGCAGGCCACCGCCGTGGGCCAGCAGTGGGAACAGCTCTACCCACTTCCAGCGAGCAGCGCCGGAGAGCAGCCTATCTCCGCGCTCTACCAGCCGCAGCAGAAGGGTCGCGGCGAGCAGCGCCAGCAGCGCGCGAAAGCCAAAGGAGCGTGCGATCCCAAACAGGCCTAGAGCCTGCATTGTCTGGACTGCCTTTCCGAAGCGGGCTTGCGTTTCGGAGAACCACCGGGCATAGGCCTGCGGGTCAGCAGTGGGCGCCTGGGGCAGCCACGCCGTGGCTAACGAGCCGGCCGCTGCAGCCAGCAATAGGATCACCAGCAGGCCGTTGCCGGTCACGATCTGCCAGATCAATCGCCATAGATCGCGGCGCCTTGAGGCGCTAGAGGTTTGTACCATCCATCATCTGCCGAATTAGAAAGAAAGCCCCTTGCGGGGCTCAAGCGGACT
>JAFGED010000018.1 GCA_016931785.1 Anaerolineae bacterium | reverse complement strand
GGATGTTTTGCACTCATTGTCGTTCTCCTCCTCTATTTCTCGCTGGACCAGTAGGATGGCGCAGGCGGGCCATCGGTCAGCCAATCGCCATTTTGGTTCACCATCACGACCTGGTTGACGCTCTCTTTCTGGATGGGTTCATCGCTTTCCCCCAGGACGTAGGTGAGCGTCAGGGTGACCTCGACGACTATCGAGTCTGGCGAGTCCCCTTCGCTGATCACCTTTGCATCGACCACTTCGATCTCTTGCGTGGTGTACTCCCGCTCGACCACTGTAGGCCACACTTGGTCGCCGAACATCGGCCCGGTCCAGAACGACAGTCCGTTCTCGGTGCACAGCGGCTCGATGCGCGCCTCCCACGCTTCCCGGCCTTCGGCGTAATCCAAACTCATGATCTCGCTCAGAGCCTGGCCTGCGGCAGTGGTGGCGGCTTCGACCTCGGCCTCTGTCAGTGTGACGCCGGTATTTGATGGGGGACCATCGGCCGCAGCTTTGGTCGCAGTGTTGGTCTCTCCATCACCGGAGCTGGCCTCGATATCGATGACGACGAGGGCGATGCCGATGATGGCGACGACGGCGAGTGCTGCGAAGAGCAGCTTTCTCTTGGGTATGCGTACTGTTTTCACGTTAAGCTTCCTCCTTGAAGTGAATGATTTGGACAACAAAAAAGACGCCCGCTCCCTCGTCGAACTGAATCGAGGGCTCGTTGGCGTCACTGCTCCCGCCGGAGGGCGGGACGTCACGTTGGATTACGTGCCACCACACGGCGTTGCGCCGCGCATTGGCTATTTGGTTGTCTCTGCCTTTCTAATGGGCAGAGTGCCGTCACGGTGTGACCCGCCGGGGCGAGTCAAGATCAGTGTACCAACTGCGACCATCGGTGTCAAGGCCTGACAATTCTAAGCGATCGGATAGAGCAAGCTATTAGCGACAACCGAATTTGCGGGGTTGGGATGCCAAAAGGTGACACACCTGTTTCCACCTCCTTGACATACGTGGCTTTCTGGATATAATATGCAATAGATTGTATATATTCTCCGCTGTATGCAATAGGAAAGAGAATGCTATGGAAACTGGATCGTATAAACAGGCAACGGAATTGTTCCACATACTTTCACATCAGGCGCGCCTGCGTATCCTGGACGAGTTGCGCCGGGGTGAAGCGTGTGTGTGCCATCTCCAGGCCGCTCTAGGGCGACCGCAGGTATACGTTTCCCAACAACTGCGGGTGCTGCGCGAAGCCGGCGTGATAGAGAGCCGAAGTGAAGGCACCTTTGTCTTCTACCGGTTGACCGAGCCGCTAGTAGAGCGACTCCTGGCAGAAGCCCTGGGATCCGCCGGCGAATCCGCTCCCGTGTCCGGCTGCGAATGCCCACGTTGCGGAGGGACTGCGTGCTCGGGGTGAGAATCACCCAAACTTTGGACAAAGGAGACAATGTGATGAGCAAGTTTGAAAAGTACCTGGCTCTGTGGGTTGCGCTGTGTATGGTCGTCGGCGTTGTGCTGTCGCAAACGGTACCCGGCATAAGCGAGACCATCGATTCGTGGCAGATCCGCGGGATTTCGATCCCCATCGGCATCTGCCTTTTCTTGATGATGTACCCGGCTCTGCTGAATCTGCAGCTCGCGGAGCTGAAGAAACTGAAGGACAACCCCAAGCCGATTCTCATGACCCTGTTCTCCAATTGGATCGTCGCGCCCCTGGTCGCAGTGCTGCTGGCCAATCTGTTCCTGCGGGGCAACGAGCAGTTGATCGTCGCCGTGATCCTGCTGGGCGCCAGCCCCTGTACTGCGATGGTGCTTGTGTGGGGCAGGCTGGCCGAAGGGAATCAGGAGCAGAACGTTGTGAACACGAGCCTGAACACGATTACGATCATGTTTCTCTACGTGCCGCTGGTGTCGCTATTGACGGGCATTCAGGGCATCCCGATAGATCGCGGGCTCTTGGCAATCTCAGCCCTCGTCTTTATCGGGCTACCCCTCATCCTCGGCATTGTGAGTAAACGACTCTTGATTAGGGCCAAGGGAGAGGCGTGGTTCGAGAGTGTATATCGGCCCATCGTGGGCAAGATCGCCATCGGCGCCCTCCTGATGACGCTGGTCGTGCTCTTCTCGCTGAACGGGCAAGTGCTACTCGATCACTTTGACCAACTCTTGTTGGTCTCGGCGCCGCTGCTGCTCGGCTTCGTCATCGTGGTTGGCTTCAATCTCTTGATGACCAGGTTTTTCGGCCTGGCGTATAAGGAGGCGATAACCACCATCATCATCGGCTCTTCCAGCCACTTTGAGATCGCCATTGCTACGGCGGTGGCGATGTATGGCGTAGGTTCGTACGCCGCATTGGGAACGACGATGGGGCTATTCTGGGAGGTGCCGATCATGCTCGGTCTGGTTTACCTGGGAAAGGCCTTGATGAGAAGAGGCTTCTGGACTGGGAAGGATATACAAGCCGGACAGCCGGCCAAGGTAGCGGTAGAGGCCACAGAATCAGATTGAGTGTGTGAGGAACGGGGAGAACCGATCTTGTACTGATTTCAAGGCCGTGTAAAACGCGGCCTTTTCCCCGGAAGAACTGTATGCACTATTGCGCATATAAACTGGGTGGTTTGGAGGTATGTAGTGAACGTTTTAGAATACATCGGAGAGCTGTTGCAGACAGGCCTGGGCAGCCTGGCCGCCTATCTAGCAGCCCACGTGCTGTTGTGTTTGCTGCCGGCCTTTTTCATCGCCGGTGCGCTGGCGGCGCTGATTCCCAAGGAGGCCATCACCAAGTACCTGGGCCGGGACGCGCCCAAGTGGATCTCGTATCCGGCGTCGGCCTTGGGTGGGTTCGTGTTGGCGGTCTGCTCGTGTACCATCATGCCGCTCTTTGCCAGCATCTACAAGAAGGGCGCCGGGCTGGGACCGGCGATCACGTTCCTCTTCGTCGGTCCGGCGGTCAACATCCTGGCCATCTCCTTCACCGGCGTGCAAATTGGAATGGACATTGCCCTGGCCCGCATCATCCTCTCCATCGTCTTTGGCGTCGGCATTGGTCTGTTGATGTCCTGGTTCTTCCGCAAGGATGATGAGGAGCACAGCCAGGCCACCAACGGCAGCCGTATGTTCGCCCAGAGCGCCAAGGTGCCGGGCCGCACGTGGGTTTTCTTCGTGCTACTGCTGGCCGTGCTGATCGCGGGCACCTTGCAAGTGGGATTGCTGACCAATAGCTACGCCACCTTCACGCTTCCAGGCGCGTGGGCCGATTCGTTCCAGGGCTGGTTGGATGGCATCGTGCCGCCGAACCCCAGCCTGGGCATCGAGGGAGTGAGCGTCCACGGTGTGTTGCTAATCGTCCTGCTGATCCTGATTGCCGTCACTGCCTGGCTGGGGCTGAACAAGGTCGACGAGGGATTCAATGGCTGGACCTATGCGGCGTTGGGGCTGATCACGCTGACGCTGGTGGTGGCCGCGTTCAAGGTCGCGGCGGTCGAAGAGGGCCTGAGTGTGGGCATCACGGGCAAGCTGATCGCAGAGATCGCGCTCATCGCCGCCGTGTGGTGGATGGCGGTCAAGTCCTTCGAGACGCACGAGATGCAGGAATGGCTGTGGGAAATGTGGCGCTTCGTCAAGCAGATCATCCCGCTGCTATTGGTAGGTGTCTTCCTGGCCGGGATGGCACGCGCCATCATCCCCGCGACCTGGATCCAGGCCATCGCCGGGAGCAACACCGTGTGGGCCAACCTGGTCGGCGTACTGTTCGGCGTCTTTATGTACTTTCCCACGTTGGTCGAGGTGCCCATCGCGCAGACGTTCCTCTCGCTGGGCATGCACCGTGGCCCGCTGCTGGCCTACCTGCTGGCCGACCCGGAGCTGAGCCTGCAATCGATCCTCATCACTAACTCGGTGATTGGCAGGAAGAAGACGGCGGTATACGTAGTGCTGGTGACGATCTTTAGCACGCTTTCAGGGTTGATTTTTGGGTGGTTCGTGCGCTAGAAAGGGGCGGCAGATTCGCCAGGGGGAGACTTGATATGGCCGATCTCATCTGCTACTGTTTTGGCTTTTCCGCTGCGGATATCCGGGAGGACGTGATCGCCAACAATGGTCGCTCTCTCATCCTGGAAAGAATCGCGGCCGAGAAGAAAGCCGGCAATTGCCAGTGTGTTACCTTGCACCCTGAAGGGCGCTGATGTCTGGCTGACGTCCACCGTGTTGTGGATGAAGCCATCAGGATGGGGTAGTAACCATCATTACGAGTTTTTGGAGGAATGGATGAAAACGTTGGAAATTCTTTGGCAGCGCCTCGTTGACGAGGGCAGACAGACATGTGACCGCTGTGGCACAACCGAAACGGCCGTGGAGGAAGCGGTCCAGAAGCTCAAGTGTTCCCTGCAAGGACTGGGGATAGATGTTGTTCTTGAGAAGAAAGCTCTCACCCCCTCTACATTCCTCGAGGATCCGCTGGAGTCGAATCGTATTTGGATCGCCGGAGAGCCGATCGAGGAATGGCTATCAGCTACAAGCGGCCAAAGCAAGTGTTGTTCTGCTTGCGGAGATTCTGATTGCAGAACTGTAACGGTCGACGGCAAGACTTATGAGGCCATTCCTGCCGAACTGATCGTCAAGGCAGGACTACTTGCAGGTGCCCAATTGCTTCAGAGCGAATCTCGTAGCCCTTGTTGTTCACCCGCGGGATCGCCAAAAAGCTCTGGATGTTGCCCGTCATCTTAGTACCAGGGCAGTCGTGCGACCTTGACGGACTTTTTCAACATCTAGTCAGATGCGTACACCACATCGAGCAGGAGGTATTCGATGGAAATCAAGATTTTGGGTATGGGATGCCCCAAGTGCAAGCGATTGGAGGAACTGGCTCGCGAGGCAGCCGGCGACCTGGGCGTCGAGGCGACGTTCACCAAGGTCAAGGACATGGACGCTATCATGGCCTACGATGTCATGAGCACGCCCGCGTTGGTGATCGACGAAGAAGTCAAGTCGTCGGGTCGCATCCCGCGCAAGGAAGAGATCGCCGAGTGGATCGGCGCGGCACGGGGGTCGTAGGAGGCCATTGTGTCGGCAAAAACCAAGGCACAGCAGAAGCCTTGTTCGTGCATGGGCGACGGGTTCGCTGCCCTGCCGCCGGAGATGCGCCCACGCCCGCAGAAGAAGAATGACCTACGTCAGGTGACCTGTCCCGGCTGCGGGCTGGTCTACCGGACCAATCGAGACACGGACCTGTGTTTTGAGTGCGAGAAGAAGGGCACCGCGGTCCCGTAGACCAAGGGCTGCGCTCGACGATCTGGCGGTTGAATCCTGCTGTGCGTCACATAAGGACAGAGCTTACCCTGGCTGGAAGAGATGGATGAGATCATCTGCTGCCGGTACGAAGACTTTGCCCGGGCCCTGGCCGACGAGACCCGCCAGGCTATCCTGGAGCTGCTAACAGACCAAGAGCTGAATGTGAGCGAGATTGCGGCCCACTTCGATCTGAGCCAGCCGACCATTTCCCACCACCTGGGACTGCTGCGCCGCGCGGGGGTAGTGTTGACTCAAAAGAAGGGCCGATATGTCTTTTACAGCGTCAACCGCTGCTGCATGACGGCTTGCGCCCGGCGGCTGATCGAGCCTTTTGTAGAAAGTACGAGCAATTCACGCGAGGAACCTTGACGACCTGGAACGAGTCCGGGGCATCAAGTGTCGGACCTGAGCTGGCGCACGTACGCTGGCTCCGCGCATAGCTTGACAACGCTGCAAAGAGATGAAAACACGGAGATAAGCATCTATGAAGCTGAAAAGCGTGCTCACACCGATTCTTCTATTGTTCGTCGCAGCGAGTGTGGTATATGTGATTGTAAGTAGCTTCCACACTCAAGTCAAAGGTGCGGATGAAGAAGGCGGAGCCGGACACCGGGTGGTCGCCTACTATTTCCACGGCACGGCACGCTGTCCAACTTGTCTTGCAATCGAGCAATATGCCCACGAAGCGCTGGAAGCCGGGTTCCCGGCAGCGCTGCAATCGGGCGCGTTGGAGTGGCACACGGTGAACGTGGAGGATCCCGAGCACCAGCATTTCATCGACGACTATCAACTGAGTACCAAGTCCTTGATCCTGGTTGAGATGGATGGCGAAACTCGGGTCCGGTGGAAGAACCTCGATCAGATATGGGTGCTCGTCAGCAACAGGAATGCATTCATCTCATACGTGCAAGAGGAAACCAGGACCTACTTGGAGGGAGACTGATGGAGAATCGGCTGCTCGTCGGCGCGTCGGCGCTGTGGCTGGGGATCCTGACCTCCGTCAGCCCGTGCCCCCTGGCGACGAACGTTGCCGCGATCTCTTTCGTGGGACGGCGTATCGCAAGTCCGAGGCAGGTCTTTCTGGCGGGCCTTCTATATACCATGGGCAGGTCGTTGGCCTACCTGGTTCTGGGCGTATTGCTGGTCGGCAGCCTCCTCTCCATGCCGCGCGTGTCTCTGGTTCTTCAAACGTACATGAACAAGCTGCTTGGGCCGCTCATGGTGCTGGTGGGTATGTTCCTTCTGGACATGATCAAGATCAATCTGCCCGGCTCTGGCATCGGAAAGGGGATTCAGGAACGGATCGAGGCCTGGGGCGTTTGGGGAGCCGGTGCGCTTGGCATCGTGTTTGCGCTCTCTTTCTGCCCCGTTTCGGCGGCGCTGTTCTTTGGCAGTCTGATCCCCCTGGCCATCGATAATAGCTCCAGCGTGTTGTTGCCTGCTCTCTACGGCGTGGGGACGGGGCTTCCTGTGTTCGCTGTCGCTGTACTCATCGCGTCGGGTGCGCACGCCGTGGGTAAGACACTGGACAAGCTGGCCCTGATTGGGCAGTGGGCGCGCCAGATCACGGGGTGTATTTTCCTTGGGGTCGGGATCTATTACAGTCTGGCATACACCTTTGGCATCCTGTGAGTGAATGATGAAAAAGGGACTAACGCTCGTGCTCTTCGATGAAGAACTATTGGACCTGTGCCGCATCCTGATGGATCGAGATGAGGCCGGGGCACTCGCGTTCCTCGACCAGCACCTCAAGAAGCAAGTCCACCGGGCATTGGAGGGCGGTTGAAAGGTGATGATCGAAGCGCCCGGGGCGGCGCGATAGATATCAGCGGCCATCGGCTCGGCCAGTTGTAGGTCTTTGGAGGAGCTTGGGATGGTAGCCTCTTCTCACCTGTTGATTGTCGGCGGCAGCGACGCCGGTATCAGCGCCGCGCTGCGCGCGCGGGAGGTAGACCCAGCCTGCGACGTCACTGTCGTCGTGGCAGATCGTTACCCCAACTATTCCATCTGCGGCCTGCCGTTCTGGCTGGGCGGGGAGATTGCCGACTGGCACGACCTGGCCCACCGCAAGGCCGAGGACATTGAAGCCCAGGGCATCTATTTGTTGCTGGAACATACTGCCCAGGCCATCGACCCGGCAGGCAAGGCGGTCACGGTCGTGGACAAGGCCGGAGAGTCGCAGCAGATACCCTACGACAGCCTCGTG
The DNA here is from genome assembly GCA_016931785.1 of Anaerolineae bacterium. Taxonomy (GTDB): domain Bacteria; phylum Chloroflexota; class Anaerolineae; order B4-G1; family B4-G1; genus JAFGED01. Next base: position 2,643 of record JAFGED010000018.1, on the reverse strand, counting down.
ATCGGCACGGGCGCTGTTCCGACTCGCCCGCCTATCAAAGGGTTGGAGCAGCCGGGGGTCTTTTTCCTGCGCACGATGGCCGATGGCTTTGCTCTGCGCGATGACCTGGCGGTGCGGTCGCCGGCCTCCGCCGTGGTGGTGGGCGGCGGGTACATCGGCCTGGAGATGGCCGAGGCCCTGAGCCGTCGTGGGATACAGGTCACGCTTGTTGAGTATCTCCCCTCCGTGCTGACCACGCTCGACTCACCGCTGGGTACCCTCGTGGGTGAGGAACTGAACCGGCACGGCGTCACGATCACCACCGGCGTGGCTGTAGAGGCGATTGACCGGCAGGGGGGACATCTGACTGTGACCGGCTCCGGGGGATTCCACGTCGAGACAGATCTCGTGCTGGTGGCGGCCGGCGTGCGGCCCGATGCAAACCTGGCTACCGCAGCCGGCGTCGAGGTGGGGCACTGGGGCGCGATCTGCGTCAACCGTGTGATGGAGACGAGCGTGCCACACATTTACGCCGCCGGCGACTGCGCCGAGACCTATCACCGATTGCTGCAGCGGCACGTCTATCTACCCTTGGGCTCCACGGCGCACAAGCAGGGGCGCGTGGCCGGGGAGAACGCCGCCGGCGGGCAGGCTGTCTTTGCCGGGACGCTGGGCACGCAGGTCGTCAAGGTGTTCGACCTGGTCGCTGCGCGCACGGGGCTGCGGGAAGCCGAGGCACGCGAGGCGGGTTTCGAACCGCTCACTGTACAAGTCGAGACGTGGGATCACAAGGCCTACTACCCCGGCGCGCACAAACTCCGCCTCTGCGTCACCGGTGACCGTGGATCGGGCCAGTTGTTGGGCGCGCAGGTCGTGGGCCACCGTGCAGCAGAGATCTCCAAGCGGATAGACGCGTTTGCTGTGGCGCTGTTCAATCAAATGGCTGTTGCGGCGCTGAACGATGCAGATCTCAGTTACACGCCTCCGCTCAGCACTCCCTGGGATGCAGTGCAGATAGCAGCACAGGTATGGATGGAAAAGAGATGAAGATTTCCATCTCCCCGTCCTGGATGCAGGAGTTCATCCCCAAGCGTGGCGGCGTGTTGAACGTCGCGTGGCGGCTGGTCTGTATGGGGTGATGAACATTCTTCGACGGCCCGTCCGGTCGGATGGGAACGCCCGACAACCTGGCAGAGTACGTCCGGTGTGATGTCGAGGACCTGACGGTCTACGTAGCGCGGGCTCTGCTGGAGAAGCTGGAGGCTGGCGCCACAGAACAGCCCTTCTACATTGATGGCTATGGCCGGTATTCGCTCATTCTTAGTGAGCCGTGGGGAGGTGAGGTATGAGTTACAAGGAGCTGAGGCAAGAAGTCGAGACAGTGCAGGCGCAATTGACGCCGGCGTTCGTCGAAGATGCCGTTCGCACGCTGATGCGCCAGGGCGAGGACGTAGGAGGCGGGGTGAACATGCATCGGTTGGTCAAGCATCTATTGGGCGAGCCGCAGATGCGAGACGTGGAGGCGGTGTGGGCCTATGACCAACTCAAGCCGGCGTTCCGTCAGGCTTTTGAACAGATCCCGTCGCTCTACTACTTCGAGGGCGACTGATGAGCGGAGGATGCCGTCTTCTTGCAGAAGACGCGTCTTCCCGGCGGGAAGACCCCCAAAAGTGAATCGTGATGTCAAGAGGAAACTATTGTCAAATCATCGTCGGCGGGCGGCCGGCGAGCATCCAAGGGCTGGATGAGATATTCGATGTGCTGTACGAGCAGGGTCGTCAACCGGGCGATTCCAGCCTGGGAGCGGCGTTGATCGAGCAGGCGCGGCAGCGGCACAACTACATTCCGAAGCCCGCGGTCGACGATTTTGCCCAGGCGATGGTGAGCGAATACCGCAAGTACGTGGAGCAGCGGCTATGCGGCTGCAAGCCCAAGCCAGTGGACTATGGCATGTGGCGTGGGCACCCGCGCGAGCAGGTTCCCTGGTTTCCCACGGTTGCCCTGGACCTGTGCGATGGCTGTGGGGCATGTTTAAAGTTCTGCTCGTTCGGCGTCTTTGAGACTACCGAGGATGGCAAGGTCTTGGTTGCTGAGCCGTTCAAGTGCCAGGTGGGGTGCAGTTCGTGTGTCAGGGTCTGCAAGCCCAAGGCGATCACTTTTCCGCCTCGCAACGTCCTAGAGACGTTTCGGTCTGGCAGATAGGTGCCGACTTTCTCTTAACCCACCATACTCCCCACGACAGCACACTGGCCACCGCTGCCCATAGAACAGCCAAAACTATCGGGTGGAATACAAATAACCGAGGAACTAACTCAGCGAACGCAAAGATGGTCCCTATCAGGCACGTGGGCATCCACCACTGCAGCATAAGGAACAGCCATGCGATGATGGTCTCAACATCTCCCTCATGTGCGGCCTCGCGAAGGTCATTGACAAAGCCGGCGTCCTTGCTCAACTGAGGCGGCATCAGCGGCATATTTTCTGTGACGAACACCATGCCCTCGCTCGCCATCAGTGGGTTCCGGTCACCGCCGATGGTCACGCCACCCACTGTCGCCTGCCTGGCAATCAAGCCCGGTACGATCAACACCAGTTCTGACTTGCTACGGGTGACAGCCAGGATTGTGCCCAAAACTAGAGCGTTGTCGACGGGCTTTGTCCATT
>JAFGED010000145.1 GCA_016931785.1 Anaerolineae bacterium | reverse complement strand
GGTCACATTGACGTCAACCAGGCGCTTTTCCCACTCCGGCGGCAGCATCGCCGCCACCGTCAACAGGCCCAAGGGGGGCAGGGATGCCTTCTTGCGAACGAACTTGAGCGCGTGCTTGAAACTCCAGAACGTGTCTGGAAACTCGGGGTAAATCAAAAGGACATTCATCAGTACTCCTTAAAATTCGTTAATAAATCACTTCCTGTGCCTCACTCCAGGGTGCATAACTGTGTAGCGAATCTTGCCGTTTGAGGCCTGTAAAAGCTCGTCCAAATCGTCCTCAGACAAGTCCAAGATGCTTTTCATCGTACCGGCAAGGAAAGTTATTCTTTTACAGGCCCTTAAACTAATGCCGCTCTACGAATCTCTGCCAACAGGACGTCGATCGCCGCACGTTTTTCCACGAACGCGCGCGCACCTGCCTCACGTGCGCGCGATTGTGTGGTTGCATCACAGTGAATGCTGAGCATCACGATAGCCATTGTGGGGTCCCGTTCTCGCAATTGCCTTGCAGCCTCAATGCCATCCAGCCCTGGCATCTCCACATCCATCACCACTACGTCTGGAACGAGCGCCTGCGCCAGGATGACCGCTTCCTGGCCATCATGCGCTTCCCCGACGATGGTCAAATCGGGCTCCAGTGCTAGGCGCATCCGCAGCCCGTCGCGCACTGCAGGTTGGTCGTCGACCAGCAGGATTTTTATCACCATTATCTCCTGGGCTGTTTGGCACAAGCCTGATTTAGGGTTGTTTCGGAAAGCTTCTGGAAGCGCCTCGACTCCTGTGCTATAATATACTCTAGCGGGCTGGCGGCGGCATCGGCCCAACGATGGGTTTTCTCTCAGACTTTAGTCTGAGAGGTATCGAGGAGGGATTATGAGTATTCGCATCCTGGTCGCAGACGATCACGGGGTTGTTCGCCGGGGACTCGAGATGTATCTGGAGCTTGACCCGGAGTTGGAGATCGTGGGTCAGGCAGTCGATGGCGCCGAGGCACTGCGCCTGGCCCGCGAGCTCGAGCCCGACGTGGTCCTGATGGATCTCTTGATGCCAACGATGGATGGCATCGCCGCGACGAAAGCCATTCGGAGCGAACTGCCCGATGTCGAGGTGATCGCGCTGACCAGCGTACTGGAGGACGGTGCGGTCTTTGACGCCATGCGCGCTGGCGCAACCGGCTATCTGCTCAAGGATACCGACGCCAGGGCGCTTTGCCAGGCGGTGAAAGCCGCCGCCGCCGGACAGGTGCAGCTTTCGCCCCAGGTTGCGGAGCGATTGATACGCGAGGTCCCTGCCCCTGAGAGCCCTGAGAAGCTAACCAGGCGCGAGACGGAAGTGCTGCAGCTGCTGGCGCGGGGGAGGTCCAACAAAGAGATCGCCGCGGATCTGTCCATCGTCGAAAAGACGGTCAAGACGCACGTGAGCAACATCCTCGCCAAGCTGGGCGTCTCCAGCCGCACCCAGGCCGCGCTGTACGCCATCCGCATCGGTCTGGCCCCACTGGATCATGCAGGGTCTGTGAAGTGAAGCGCCTCAAGCCATCCCGCTCTGCCCTGCGCGTCGCCATCCTCTGCACCTTGGTTGTCAGCCTGCAGATTTTGCTCTCCCGTTGGCTTATCACGATTCTCATCCCAGATCTAGACCGGCGCCTTCTCGTAGAAACCGTCGAGCAATTGGCCTTCCTCGTCGCGGTTACACTGCTGCTCTACTTCTTGGTGCGCGGCGAGCTGCGGACCCACGCACGCACCGAGAACGCGCTCCACACCAGCAAGGAGCAGCTGAGCGAGAGCGAGGAACAACAGCGCAACATTTTCGATGCCACAGCCAACGGGTTGATCATCAGCGATCTGGATGGGCGGATCGTGAAAGCCAACCCCGCCGCCTGCGCGATGGTCGGCCAAAACCCGGAAGGGATTGCCGGCTTGCTTCTAACCTCTTTCATCCACCCGACCTATCACGCGCGTTTCGAAATGCTGCTGGAAAGCGTCAAAGCGGGAGAGCCACTGACTATGCAGGCAGAGGCGCTGCTGCAGGATGGCACGTCATTCCACATAGAGATCCAGGGAAGCTCGTTTTCCTATGACGGCCAGCCGCACTTGCTGGCCGTCGTCCGGGACGTGACCGAGCACGTGCGCGCACAATACCTGCTGGAACAGCGGGTAGAGAAGCGAACCGAGGAGTTGACGACACTTCTCAGGGTGTCGCAGCAGATGACGTCCACGCTGGATTTCGAGGAACTGTTGGAGCGGGTGCTGACAGAGATGGAGAGGATTATCGAGTATGCGGCAGCCAGCATCTTGATCCTGGAGGATGGGCAACTGCGAACCGTCTGCCACAACGGTTCGGCTTCAAAAGAGACAACCGCACAACACCGCTTGTCGGTCGAGCGGTGGGGCGAGTTATGGGCCACGATGACAATAGGTGAGACCTTAATCATCGGCGACGTACAGGCCGACACGCCGTTGGCGCAGACCTATCGGCAGGTTACCCAGCATCTTGGCGGCGATTTCAGCGATGCCCGCACTTGGATGGGCATCCCGCTGATCGTCGGAGGGCACACGATCGGCGCGCTGAGCATCGAACACGACCAGCCCCATGCCTACACGTCCTCCCAGGCCGCGATGGCGCTGGCCATCGCCAACCAGGCGGCCATCGCTATTGAAAGCGCCCGCCTCTACAAGCAGGCCAGACGGCTGGCCGTGATGGAGGAGCGGCAGCGGCTGGCGCGTGAGTTGCACGATTCGATCTCCCAGGCGCTCTACAGCATCGCCCTGGGCACGCACACTGCCCTTGCGCTCCTGGAGCGGGAAGACCCCGCCCGGGCGGCCAGACCACTGGAGTACGTGCTCTCCCTGGCCGATGCGGCCTTAGCCGAGATGCGCGCCCTGATCTTTGAGCTGCGCCCCGATGCTCTGGAGAAGGAAGGATTAGTGGCGGCGCTTTCCAGACAGGCAGAGGCGATACTTGCCCGATATCACCTGGCGGTGGAGACCACGTTTTGCGAGGAACCCTCGGCGCCTCTCGACGTAAAGGAAGCCCTCTACCGCATCGCCGTCGAATCGATGAACAACGCCTTCAAACATGCCCGGGCCACTCGAATCTCGCTCCGGCTGCATGCCCAGGATGGAATCATCACCCTGGAGGTGTGCGATGATGGCGTGGGTTTTGACCCGCAGGGCGAGTATCCCGGCCATCTGGGCTTGCGCTCTATGCGGGAACGCGCTGCCCAAATAGGCGCTGCGTTGGAGATCGAGAGCGCACCGGGTCGCGGCACGCAGGTGGAGGTACGCGTATGTCTACCGAGTGGTGCCTGAGGAAGTGAATTTGCGCCACTGCAAAGCAGCAGCCGGGTATTGCGCGACCCAAAGCTGCCTTGACTTCTGGTGAAAGAGTGGTAACATGTATGTCAGACGAAGTGAGTTGTTGTAGATGTGACCAAAGACCGTCCAACTTACCGGACGGTCTTTTTCTTTATCTACCGCGCCATCTTATCAACTCATTTGAAACACACCCAAAAAACTTGTCTAGTTTAATAAGGAGTACAAAAAGTGACAGAAAGAGAAACCGGAACCGTAAAATGGTTCAACGCGGGAAAAGGGTATGGCTTTATTGCCCGCGAAGCCGGAGATGACGTATTCGTCCATCATTCGGCGATCGAAGAGGAGGGATTTCGCTCACTGGACGAAGGCCAACAGGTCGAGTTCAACGTCGAGCAAGGTCCCAAGGGGTTGCAGGCCACTCACGTGAGGTCCCTGTAGCCTTTAGGCAGCTTTGTGCTGCGATAGGATAAGAAAATGACAAAGAAACTATACGTAGGTAATTTGAGTTACGCGACGACCGAGAGCAATCTTTCAGAGCTTTTCGGAGCGGTGGGAGAGGTAGCCTCGGTAAGCCTCATTACGGATCGCTCGTCGGGCCGCTCCAAGGGGTTTGCCTTCGTCGAGATGGCGGAGGATAGCGCCGCTCAGGAGGCCATCGCTCAGCTCAACAGCAAGGAATTGGATGGGCGGGAGATCAGTGTGGCAGAAGCTCGTCCACAGAAGCCACGGGACAACCAATACGGCGGTGGCCGTAGGGAGTATGGTGGTGGCAATCGGGGAAGGGGAGGCCGTAGCTCACGCTACTAGGGCTACCCTGCCCAAGTTCTGACAATCGCCCGCACGGTCCAAAGTCGTGCGGGTTTTCTTTCCCACCTGTCGTCTCGTCCCCTGTCAACAGAAGTCTGATTGCCCCCGTTGCCGCCACAGGCCAAAGGCAGGAGGAAGGAGTATCATGCTCAACCACATATTGGTTCCTCTCGACGGATCCCTCTTGGCCGAGTGCGTGCTTTCTCACGCCGTCACACTCGCCCAGGTTTTTGATACCCGCCTCACACTGCTGCGAGTGGTAGAACGCGACCAGTCAACTGGCCTGAAGCGGGCCATTGATCCTCTGCAATGGCAAATACGCAGGGTCGAGGCTGGAGCCTACCTTGACAGCGTGGTGGCTCGGCTTAACAGGGTCGACCTGCAAGCAGAAAAGGTCATCCTGGAAGGCCTACCGCAGGAGCGTATCATCGAGTTTACGCGAGATCGCGGAATCGGTATGATCATAATCAGCACGCACGGGCAGAGTGGCTTGAGTGGCTGGAACGTGAGTAGTGTCGTACAGAAGGTCATCCTGCACGCCCACGTGCCGATGATGATCGTGCGCGCCCACGCAACAAGCCCCGCTACAGGCATCGCGCGAATGAGCTATCAGCGAGTGCTGGTACCCTTGGATGGCTCACGGCGAGCCGAATGTGCCCTGCCACTGGCCAAAAAGCTCGCTGCCTTCCACAATTCCCAACTCCTCCTGGTGCACGCGGTAGTGAAGCCGGAGATACCCCGGCACACGCCATTTTCGGAGGAGGAGCGACAACTGGTCGACAGGCTCACAAAGTTGAACCAGATGAGGGCGGGCGAGTACCTGAAGCAACTGCGAGCTCAGCTCTCGCCGGATGTCGAAACACACGTCACCGTCGGTGATGCCCCGGCAGCGATGCTGCAGGATGTCGTTGTGCAGGAGAACGCGGAGTTGGTTGTGCTCAGTGCCCATGGCTACACCGGTGAAACCAGATGGCCCTATGGCAGCGTAGCCCTCAATTTCATCGCCTATGGCACTACCCCGCTATTAATCGTGCAGGACTTGTCTCCAGAAGAGATGGAGAGAGCACTGGACAGATTAACCACAGGACAGCCTAAAGGACACTAGAGCGCTGGCTTCAGCAACTTGGCGATCATTGTCTGTAAATAGGGTAGAAACCCCTGCCTTTCAGGCAGGCGGTTTTCAACACCACAGTGGCAGTTCGGTTGACGAGAGTTGCCGCTGTAGTACAATCGCGGTATGAGCTACCGCAAGACATCTCACGCAGTTTACGATCTGAAATACCACCTGGTGTGGATCACCAAGTATCGCAAGCCAGTGTTGCGCGGAGAGATAGTGCGTCGCTTGCGCGAATTGGTTCGGCAGACGTGTGCCAAGTTGGATGTCTACATCCTGAGTGGGCATGTTGCTGTGGACCATGTGCATCTGTTGGTGTCGGTACCGCCGCAGGTATCGGTAAGCGAGTTGATGCAGCGAGTCAAGGGACGTAGCAGCCGAAGGATGTTGGAAGAGTTCGGCGAGTTGAGCCGACAGTTTTGGGGACGGCACCTGTGGGCGCGCGGCTATTTTGCTGCAAGCTCTGGCAACGTGACTGATGAGGTCATTGATGAGGTCATCAAGCAGTACATTGAATCTCAAGGTGAAGTCCCTCCTTCGGAAGAAGACGGTTTCCATATATCAAGTCTGCTACTGATGGCAGTAGCGAGGTATTCATGGCGGTCGAAGAGGATCCTTATCCCATCGGAGATCACTTTCCACGTCCCCTCATCTATGGGATGCGCTACCCACTCAGGGGTCGTCATCCCGAACTCTACCTCTTTTCCCCTCTCGTACCACACGCGTAGAGACGTAACCTTGCCCCAGTTCTCTATCGCCTGCTTCGCTATTGGGCCGAACGTCGCTGCCCAATCCGTAACCTGCAAATACCGCTGTGGGCAACTGGTAATGATCACCAGATCCACATCCGACGTGGGGCTTGCGGTACCCCTAGCATACGAGCCGACAAGAGCCACGGCAACGATGTCTGGCTGAGCCGAGGCCCATTGTACAACCTCCGAGAGGAACTGCTCGATCATCGTAACGACCTACCCGTCCGGGTGAGCATTGGCGTAGGAGTCAAAATCGGGATCAGGGTGTAGACCGCCAGTCTGCACTGCCTTCTTTATCTCTCACGAAACGTCGCTTTGACTCATTGCGGCCTTCGCCGACCGGACACGCTGCAAGAAGGCGCAGGGGCGGGCGGCGGCTGTGCAGATGGCTATACCGCCCGGCGGTTAGCGTGAGCCGCCGCGCCGGTTTTGCAGAACCGCCAATCTGAACAAGTACCGATAAATCCCCAAAAGCCGCGATACAACGAGCGCCGATGGGCGCTGTCGGCTCCAGCGAGTGAGCGGGTACCGGACGGCCGCCTGCTGACAGGGGTCAGCCGGATCAGGCCGGAATCTGTTTCAGGAACGCCCGCACGGCCGCCATGAAGGCCGTGTACTTGTCAAACCGGATGAGGTGACCCACGTCGGGGATGGTGACGATGGTCACGCTGGGGTTCAGCTCGCGCACCTTCGCGATGGCCTCGGGGGTCACGAGCCCCCCAAGCTCAGAGTCGCCCGTGATGAGCAGCACGGGGTGGGTGATTGTGGGGAGGGTCGCGAGCCAGTCCAATCTGCCGATATGCCTCCTCTTTGTCATAACGTCGGCGATTGTGGGATCGAGCTGCTTTTTGGACTCGCACATCAGGCGAATCATCTCCTCGGACCAGTTGGGGTGATCCTTGTGGTATTCCACCAGCAACTCTTCCATGGTCTTGTCGGGCAGGGTCCAGGCCCATTTCGAGATAGGATTCTCAGCGGGTTGGTCCGGCCAGGACAGCCGCCAGCCCGGATCTTCCAACACCAGGGCGCTGACCATCTCCGGAAAGCGCACCCCAATTTCGTAGGTGACCCCCGCCCCCATCGAGTGCCCGCCCACAATCGGGCGATCCAACTCCAGGGTGCGGATGAGTTCCGCCAGGTCGGCGGCCATATCCACCTCTTCGTCCGGCTGCACGCGCGCCGAGAGGCCGTGGCCGCGCATGTCCGGCATGATCACGTCATATTCGGCTTCGAGATCGCGCGCCGTGGGCGTCCAGCACAGACCGTTATCCGAAAAACCGTGTACTAACACCAGGGGACGCTTATCCCCAAGGCCGGTGCGGGTGTAGTGCAGCCGCACGTCATTGACCAACAAATCATCTTGTGTCCAGTGAGGGAGCATGGGTTTCCTCCTTGTTAGAGTTTGAATTTATTCAAGTTTACGGGGGTCAATGCTAAAACGGGCTTCCCTGCCGGCCAGCCCGATAATAGGGCCGGCTGCCCGTTTACCATCATCCCTGTCCCCGAAATAATCGGTGCAAACTTTTTCGTCTGCCTCTACTTTGGGTAGCTCGCCCTTGAATACAACCCCCATCGTCAAATCATCGCTGTTGATATCAATCTCCATATCGCAAACACACCCGTTCCTGTCAAACCCGCAGAATTCCTGCCATGTGGCCAGGTCGAGGCACATTTCTGGTTCGGGATACATGACGCGCAGGTAACCGGGGGGCATTTTCGCATAGGCATTACCTTCAGCCTGATTGTGTTGGTTCGGCAAGACGATGGCCGCCTCTCCGCATTGATAGAACAGGTTGTTGAAGAACTTGTTCTCCCTGGATGTCCCCCCGCGCTTGGGCCAAATCCGGAATGCCACCACCTTGGCAAAAAAGCCCGCTTTATCGCACTTGCCGATCAGGTTGTTGACCATTCTCAGCC
>JAFGED010000017.1 GCA_016931785.1 Anaerolineae bacterium | reverse complement strand
GGGAGAGGAGAAGATACGTTCCCGTGAGATTTCCGAAGTCTCGGAGATTTCGAAAGTCTGTGAGGCTATCGAAGCTTCCTCCCCCCCTCCTTGCTCCCCCCCGCTGGGGGGGAGGGCGCTGTATCCCGAAATGTCCTCATCGAGCGTCTTGGTGATCAGCGCGACGGGGATGAGCACCGGCCGCTCCTCGCCGGCAGGTACCAGGATCTTGCGCAGGTAGCCCTTGGTCGGCGACTCGACCTCCAGCGTCGCCTTGTCCGATTCCACGGTGAACAGCACCTCGCCGCGTTGCACCGGATCGCCTTCCTGTTTCAGCCACTCGATGATGGTGCCAAACTCCATCGTCTGGCCCAGCTTGGGCAGAATGACTTCCTTGATTGCCATAGCGCCTCCTACCTCAGCGCCTCGCGGATACCGGCGGCAATCCGCTCGACGCTGGGGATCGCTGCGTCCTCCAGCGGCTCGCTCATCGGCACCGGCACGTCCGCGGCGCACACGCGCGCGATGGGCGCATCCAGCCAGTCGAACAACTGCTCCTGGATCACCATCGCCAGCTCGCTGATGAACGATCCGGTCTTGTACCCCTCGCTCACGCCGACCACGCGCCCGGTCTTGATCACCGACGCGGCCACGGTATCCATGTCCAGCGGCTTGAGCGTGCGCAGGTCGATCACCTCGACGCTGATGCCCTCCTCGGCCAGCTTCTCGGCGGCGTCCAGGGCGTTGAGCACCATGCGCGAGTAGGTGATCACCGTCACGTCGGTGCCCTCGCGCTTGACGTCGGCCACGCCGAAGGGGATGACGTAATCGTCCCCATCCGGCACGACCCCCTCGACGCCGTACAGCATCTTGTGCTCGATGAACATCACCGGGTTGTCGTCGCGGATGGCCGCCTTGAGCAGTCCCTTGGCGTCGAAGGGCGTGCTGGGCATGACGACGTAGATGCCGGGGAAGTGGGTCCACAGCGCCTCCAGTGACTGGGAGTGGTGCGCGGCGATGCAGCGCCCCGCGCCTCCCTCGGTGCGGATGACCATCGGCACGATCGTCTTGCCGCCGAACATGTAGCGGTTCTTGGCCCCCTGGTTGGCGATCTGGTCCATCGCCAGCGGGGTAAAGTCGACGTACATGATCTCGGCGATGGGGCGCATGCCGGCCATCGCCGCGCCCACCGCCGCGCCGCCGATGGTCGCCTCGGAGATTGGGGTATCGCGCACGCGCTCGCCTCCGAACTCGTCGAACAGCCCTTTCGTCGCGCCGTAAGCGCCGCCGTAGAGGCCCACGTCCTCCCCCATGATGAACACGCTGGGGTCGCGCTTCATCTCCTCGCGCGCGGCCTCTTGCAGCGCCTCGCGGTAGAGCACCTTGCGCGTGCCAGGGCCGCCCTCGCGGCACAGCTCGCGCAGCCTCCGCTCGCGGGCGTAGTCCTCCTCCGTCCACTTGAACGGGGCATAGACGTATCGCTCCAATTCCTCGACCGGCGGGGTGGGGGAGTTGAGGGCAAACTCTGTGGCCTCCTCGATGGCCTGTTCGACTTTCTGCTCGACCTCGTCCACCTCCGCCTCGGTGGCGATCCCGGCCTCGACCAGGCGCGCGGCAAAGTTGGGGATGGGGTCGCGCGCCTTCCACTCGGCCTCCTCTTGCTTGGTGCGATACTTGCGCGGGTCGGAGCGGGAGTGGCCGTACCAGCGGTAGGCCTTGCACTCGATCAGCGATGGCCCCTCACCCTTGCGCGCGCGTTCGATGGCCCGCCCCACGGCCTCGCGAACGGCCAGCACGTCCATCCCGTCCACCACCTCGCCGGGCATGCCATAGGCGCGAGCCCGATCGGCCACGTCCAGCTTGGCCGCTGCGTTCTTAAGAGGCACGGACATGCCGTACAGGTTGTTCTCCACGATGAAAACCACGGGCAGTTGCCACAGCCCGGCCAGGTTCAGCGCCTCGTGAAAGTTGCCCGTCTGCGAGGCCCCGTCGCCGAAAAAGCACAGCACCACCCGGCCCGTGTTCTGCATCTGCTGGGCCAGGGCTGCCCCTGCTGCCACGGGAATGTTGCCGCCGACGATGCCGGTCGCGCCCAGGTTGCCATGCTCCACGTCGGCGATGTGCATTGAGCCTCCGCGCCCGCCGCAGTAGCCGGTTGCGCGCCCGCACAGTTCGGCCATCATTCTGTTATAGTGCTCCTGGCGCGCCTCCGCCGTCTTGGTCAAAGCAGCGCCCCGCGCGTGGCAGTGGCCGTGGCCGCGGTGCGTGCTGGTGATTAGATCGTCGTCCTGCAATGCGGCTATGGCCCCGACGGCCACCGCCTCCTCACCGGCATACAGATGGGACGCGCCCTTGATCACGTTTTGCCCCAACAGATCGTATACCTTGTCCTCGAACATGCGGATCTCCCACATCTGCTGTAGGAGGTCGAGGGCCTGCTCCTTTGGTAGATCAAATTTCTTTCTTGTGCTTGTCTTTTTACTCATCTATGTCCTCTGTTGAATAGAGATCGGAGATTAGAGATTGAAGGCTTGGCATCTCCAATCTCTAATCTCTGTCATATCACCCCATCTCCTGCCCGCCGGTGACGTTGATCGCCTGGCCGGTCATGTAGCTGGCCTGGTCCGACACCAGAAAGACGACGGCGTTGCACACGTCCTCGGTGGTGCACCCGCGCCTCATCGGCACCTGGTCGATGTACTTTTGGCGCACCTCCGCCTCGGTGAGGTCCCACTTGCGCGCGTATTGTTTGAACAGGGCGTTGGGACCCTGCGTCCACAGCGGCGAATCGAGCAGGTTGCCCGGGCAGACGGCGTTGACGCGCACGCCGCACTCGGCCAGCTCCAGAGCCACGCTCTGGGTCAGGCCGATGCCGCCGAACTTGCTGGCGGCGTAGGCCGAGTTCTTGTAGCTGCCCTTCTTGCCCGACTTGGAATTGATCTGGACGATGGCCCCGCTCTTTTGCGCCTGCATCACCCGCGCGGCGTGCTTGAGGCACAGGAAATAGCCGAACAGGTTGACGTTCATCACGGCGCGCCACTTTTCGGCGGGAAACTCGTCTATGGCCTCGGCGATGAGGATGCCGGCGTTGGAGACCAGGATGTCGAGCCGCCCGAACTCTTCCACGGCGCGGCCGACCAGCGCCGCGACCTGCGCTTCGTCGGTCACGTCTACCCCGATGGCGAGGGTGCGGCGGCCGGTCTGGGCGGCGATGTCGGCCGCCGTCTGCTCTGCCCCCTCCAGGTTCAGGTCGGCGACGACGACGTGGCAGCCCTCGTCGGCCAGCCGCCGGCAGATGGCCGCGCCCAGCCCTTGCGCGCCGCCGGTGACGATGGCGATTTTGTCTTGTAATGCACTCACAACACTCTCCTCAAATCTCTTTTCTATGGCAGCATCATCCGCAGGAACTCTTCCTCCGCCTCGACCGTCCACTCGCGCCCATCCTTCAGCTTGGCATACACGTTGGGCAGCGCGTCCTTCAGATCGGGCACGGCGGTGAGGGGAAAGTCCTTGATGTTGGGATAGATGACGATCTTGCCGGGGTAGACGGTGTCCTGCACTGCCCGCAATCCCTCCTTGGCCGCGTCGAGCGAGCCGAGGGCCGCCACCGAGCGGTTGGGCGAGAGCACCCCCGTCTCCGCCTGGTGCAGCATCAGCCGCAGGTCGTCGATGGACGAGGCCGAGTGGCCGATGACGCGCGTGTCCTTCAAATAGGCGTCGCTCAGGTCGATCTCGGCCACCGTGCCGCGCGCCACACCGGCAAAGACGTTCATCACGCCCTTGGGGGCTAGGTAGGTGACCGCGTCGGCGATGACTGCGGGCACCGGGGCCAGCACGATGATGTCGTCGAACCCGACCTGCTTGAAAGGGGCCATCTCGGCGGCATAGACCTCCTTCTGCATCGGGTTGGCGCAGATGAAGGTGATCCCCTTGGCGCGCGCCTCGGCGGCGAAACTCTCGCACAGGTCGTTCAGGCGCAGGTCACTGACGTCGGTGCAGACGATGGTGGCGGGGTGATCGGCGATCTGGATGGCGCGCTGGACGTGCATGCGCCCCATCGGCCCGCCCGCGCCCACGAACCAGGCCGCTCCGCCGGGCCGGAGCGTGGAGCGCACGGGCACGCGGCTGTAGGCTTGGGCGATGTCGGGGCCGGTCCCGCCCACCGTCACCCAGCGGTTGTAGTGGACGCGGCCCACGTCGACGCTCACCTTGCGCGGGAGCGGCTCGTCGGCGATGAGGGCCAGGATACCGAAATCGGCCAGGCGCGGGCTGACCGTCTCGATCAGGTCGGCGTCGGCGCCCAGGATGACGATGTCGTCCACCTGCTCGACCGGCGGTGAAGACGCATCCGCCACGTCGGCGATCTCTACCTCCAATACCTCTGCACGCGCCTTGAGCCAGGCGGCAAAGTCGCTGGGCACGTCCGTCAGCAGCATGCGGGCGGGGTGGGAGGTTTCGTCAAAGCTAGCGCTGATGGTATATGGGCCCTGTCCGCCCGCGCCCACGATCCACGTCGTCCCCCCAGCTTTCAGTCCGGTTCTGTATTTCAGCTCGTAAGCGGCGATGACGCAGGCCCACGGCTCGGTGAGGGCGCTCTCGGCGTAGCCGGTTTCCGGCTGCACGGGGATCAGGTAGTTGCCGTCGTCGCCGTTGAGCACGCGCCGGTCGATGACGTTGTACTGCGACAGCCCGCCCTGGATCTCGTAGCCGTATGCCAGGTTGACGCCGTCGAAATAGATATCGGCCTGGATGATGAACCGGTCGCCCACCGCGTATTGATCGCGCAGGTTCTCGCCCACGCCGACGACGGTCATGCTCACCTCGTGGCCCTGCACCACCGGGTTTTCTTTCATGTTGCGGTAGATGCGCGGATGCTCCTCACCCAGGCGGATGATCTTGATGTCGGAAAAGCACAGGCCCACCGCGTCGTGGCGCACCAGCAGCTCGTCCGGGCCGAACGTGGGCGTCTCTACCTCGATGGGCTGTCCTTCGCGCCCCAGGTTCTCGAATCCGGCGCCATAGAGCGGCCACAGCCGGTTGCGCTCGGGCAGCGATGCGTCGGCGCGGCGGTAGTCGGTCAGTTTATCGGGCATTCACTTGCTCCTCTTGAGACTTGACGCAGATCAACGCAAAAAGACGCAGATTTTATTGTTCCAACGCTGTCAAGATTTCCGCGGCTGATAAGGTCTTGTTCAGTCGTTCGATCCTTTGCTTGCCCTGTATCCCCGGCTCCACCCGATATCCCACCTGTGTATAAAAGTCATTGCGCTCGCGCCGGGACGGCAGATGAGTCTCGGCCCAATCGCTCTGGTAGCCCATCCCGAGCGCGCGCTGCATCAGCGTGTGCCCGTAGACAAAGTGCGCGCCATCCAGGAACGCCCGGCGCACCGGCTCAAGCTCGGGCGCGTCGAAATCGTCCACCAGCTTGAGGCCATACTTGTTCATCTCCGTGCCCACGTTCAGCGGCAGGTCGCGCTCCTGGGCCAGGCGGACAAAATCGTGCAGGCTCTGCACTTTGACACGCCTGTTTTCGGGGTCTTTGATGTTCCAGTTGCGGTCCGGGATGATATTGACGGCGACGGCGCCTTTTTCGACCATCAGCCCTAGCAATTCCTCGATATCCCGCTCGCCGGCGCTGGCGCCATCCAGCCAGGCAAAGCAGGGCAGCGCCCCGCAGAGCGCGATCATCTCGTGGAACGCGTCCACGGTGGGAAAGCTTTCCGGGCTGGCCTCGACGTAACCCACGCCGCCGCGTTTCATCAGCTTGGCGCGGATCACGTTCTTGAACTCGGGCCCATCGTCGATCTGTGTGTCGACCTTGGCAGGCTCCATCGCCAGCTTTTCCGCCCAGAAGCGCACCCGCTCGGCGCGCTCTGGATAGGCCCGCTTCGCCGCCGCGACGTAGGCGGTAAGCATATGGCGCTCGGTGGCGTTTCCCTTGGGCGTCAGCGGCAGGACGTCTCTCTCGTAGTCGATGCTCACTGGGGCCAGGTGCGCATTGGTGCGCGCCATCATCCCGCGGTTGCGGTCGGCGGCGCGCTGTCGTAGACCGGCCAGGATTTCAGACGCGCGACCCTCAGACTGGCCACTGGCAAAGCCGATGCCCATCTGGTAGCACACGCCCGGCTCGCCGGGGGAGTTGATCTCGCGGGCGGCGAACTCGGGCACAAAGACGCGCGTCTCGATCCCGGCGCTGCCGCGCAGGCCGGCCAACTCGCAGGCATCGAGGAACTCGTCCACGCCGTCGAGCACGTCGAAATCGACGATGCCCATCGCCGCGAACCCATGCCTGCGTCCCAGCCACGCCAGGGCTGAGGGGGAGTAACCGTACCCGTTGAAGGAGAAGAAGGTGTGGCAGTGCATGTTGACCGCCTCGACCGGCGGCGGCAGCTTCACGGCGCCCGCGTCGGCCAACGCCACCAGCTCACGCAGCGCGCCCTCCCGCACGCCCGGGTCGAAATCGTTCAGCGCTGTTTCCAGTTCCGCAACGCGGTGACTCATCTCTTGCCTCCTGCATCCTGCTCCATTCAGCCACCCAGGCGACGGCTTCAATACTCGCCATACAGCGGCCCAAAGTTCGCGCAGGCCCTAAAGTCGGCCCCCTGCGGATCCATCGCGCCAAAGGCCGCCCAGGCGCTGGGCCGGAAGATGCGTTCCTGGGGCACGTTGTGCATCGAGACCGGGATGCGCAGTATGGCGGCCAGCGCGATCAGGTCGGCGCCGATGTGGCCATAGCTCACCGCGCCGTGATTGGCGCCCCAGTTGGCCATCACCGAGTACACGTCCCGGAACGGCCCGCTGCCCGTCAGGTTGGGCACGAACCAGTGTGTGGGCCAGGTGGGATCGGTGCGCTCGTTCAGGGCGTTGTACACGTCCTCCGGCAGGTCGACGGTGTGCCCCTCCACAAGCTGCAAAACCGGCCCGAGCCCCTTGACCAGGTTGATCCTGGACATAGTCGCCGGCATGCTCCCGCGGGTGAGGAAACCCGAGGAGAACCCACCGCCGCGGAAATACTCGACCGAGGCCGGATACCAGTCGGTGACGCTCAGGCTCTTGGCGACGTCCTCGGGCGTGATCTCCCAGAAGGGTTTCATCGCCGGCTGGCCTTCCTTCGTCATCTGGCCGGTGGCGTCCAGCGTGGCGGCTCCGGAGTTGATCAGGTGGATGATCCCGTTCTCCGCCAATCCGCTCAGCGTGTGGCCGGTCACCCGCTTGACCGCCGCCGGGCTCCAGTACGTCCGAACGTCGGCAAAGATCTGCGCCGCGCCGGTCAGTAGATGGCCGAACAGCATGGCCACGCCGTTGAGGCAGTCATTCTCGGTCGCCACGATGTACGGCTGGCGGATGCCGTTCCAGTCGAAGGAGGAGTTGAGCATCGCCTCCATAAAGTCCCCGTTGGGAAAGTGGTCGGTCCACTGGCGCTGCCCCTGGAACCCGGCGGCGATGGCGTTGTGGCCCAATGCCTCCTCGCCGTAGCCCAGCTCCCCCAGGCGGGGATTGCCCACCATCAGGTCTCGGGCGATCATGGTCGTCTTGACCACAAATTCCCAGTCCCGATCCTTCTGCTCCCGGCTGCGCTGCTTCTCAGGCGGATTGTGATCCCGCCCTTCGCGGCAGTTCTCCTTCGCCCAGGCCAGGGCGCGGGAAAACTCCTCCGGGTCATAGATCCCTTCGTCGATCCGGCGGACGAACTCGCTCATGTCGACCGCCTCCACCCGCATTCCCAGGGTGCTCTCGAAAAAAGCCTGATCGACGATCGACCCGGCGATGCCCATGGAGACGCCCCCCAGCGAGAGGTACGATTTGCCTCGCATGCGCGCCACGGCCAGCCCGGCCTTGGCGAACTGCAGCAGTTTTTCCTGCACGTCGGGTGGGATCGAGCCGTCGCCCGCGTCCTGTACATCCCGCCCGTAGATGCTAAAAGCGGGCAGTCCCTTCTGATTGTGACCCGCCAGGACGGCTGCCAGGTAGACCGCGCCGGGCCGCTCGGTGCCGTTAAAGCCCCACACCGCCTTTGGGACGTGTGGGTCCATGTCCATCGTCTCCGATCCGTAGCACCAGCATGGCGTGACCGTCAACGAGACTCCCACGCCTTCCCGGGCAAACTTTTCCGCGGTGCGCGCAGCCTCGGCCACGCCGCCGATGGTATCGGCAATGACGCATTCCACCGGCAGGCCGTTGGCGTGCCGCAGGTTTCTGGAGAGGAACTCGGCCACCGTCTTGGCCAATCCCATCGTCTGACCCTCCAGCGATTCTCGCACGCCACCGAGCCGGCCATCTATCGTGGGGCGGATGCCGATCTTGGGCATGCCGCCGACCAACCGGTTGCGCGGGGCGTTCATCTCGATATTCTCGATCGTTGCCATTTTGTCCTCCTAACCCAGCCGAGCTGGAATTGCGATAAGGCCGCGTTCAAAAACAAGTTCGTACTTTTTGGGCAAAATCACCCTGGACAATGGGAGAGAACACCCAAGTTGTTTTTGAACGCTTACTAAGGAAGCGATAGTCATCCTGGGCCTGTCGAAGGATGACGGCTTTGCACGACCGCCCCCTTCGACAGGCTCAGGTTGCTAGATCTTGGGCCGTTGTGCAAGAATTTCATCTTCAGCTGACTAACCTGTATCAGATGTGGATCGTCTGCCCGAACACCCCGTGCGCGGCCTCCATCAGCGCCTCGCTCAGGGTGGGGTGGGCGTGGACGGTGCGCGCGATCTCCTCCGGCGTCAGCTCCCAGGTGCGGGCCAGCACCAGCTCCGGCAGCAGCTCCGTCACTTCCGGGCCCACCAGGTGCGCGCCCAGAATCTCGCCGCTGGCTGCGTCGGCCACGATCTTGACGAAGCCGTCGTAATCGCCCAGGCCCAGCGCCTTGCCGTTGGCGCGGAAGGGGAACTGGCCCACCTTGACCTCGTGCCCGCGCTCGGAGGCCTGCGCCTCGGTGATGCCAAAGCTGGCCACCTGCGGCTGGCAGTAGGTGCAGCGCGGCAACATCTCGTAATCCAGCGTCACCGTCTCCGCCCCGGCAATGGTCTCCACGGCGACGACGCCCTGGGCCGACGCGACGTGGGCCAGCGCCAGCTTGCCCGTCACGTCGCCGATGGCGTACACGCCGGGGACGTTGGTGCGCATCGCATCGTCGATGGTTACATAGCCGCGCTCGACCTGGACGTCGATCTCCTCCAGGCCTATCCCCTCGCTGTTGGGCCGCACGCCGATGGCGATCAGCGCCCGCTCGGCCTTCAAGACCTGCTCGCCTTTCTCGCTCGTTACAGTCACCTTCACGCCGCCGCCGGTCGTCTCGATCCCCTCCACGCGCGTGGCGGTGAGCACCTGGACCTTGCGCCGCTTGAAGGCGCGCGCGATCTCCTGGCTGACCTCCTCGTCCTCCAGCGGCAGCGCGCGGTCCAGCATCTCGACCACGGTGACCTCTGTACCGTAGGTGGACCAAACGTGGGCGAACTCCATCCCGATCGGTCCCGCTCCGACGATGACGGCCGACGCGGGCAGCTCGCGCATCACGATGGCCTCGCGGTAGGTCAGCACCCGCTCGCCGTCGACCTCGATGCCGGGGATGGCGCGCGCCCGCCCGCCGGTGGCGACGACGACGTTCCGCGTCTCCAACGTGCGCGCGCCGCCAGCGTTCAGCGCGACCTCGACCGCAGTGGGCGACTTGAGCCTGCCCTCGCCTTCGATCACCTCGACCCCGTTCTCGCGCAGCAGCGCTCCGACGCCCTTGACCAGCCGCTCGGAGACCTTGCGGCTGCGGTCGACGGCCGCGCCGAAATCGGCCTCGAACCCCTCGACGGTGAAGCCGAACTCCTTGCCGCGCCCCAATAGGGAGACGACCTCGGCGTTGCGCAGCAGCGCCTTGGTGGGGATGCAGCCCCAGTTGAGGCACACCCCGCCCAGGCGCTCACGCTCGACCAGGGCCACCTTGAGCCCCAATTGTGCGGCGCGGATGGCGGCCACGTACCCGCCCGGCCCCGCGCCGACGATGGTGACATCGTACTTTTCGCTCATTGTCCCTCCATGACAGTGTCCCTCTTGGGTGTTATCGGTCTAGTTTTACCGCCGAGCGCGCGGAGGGCGCAGAGAAAACCATTGAAAGCTCTGCGTACGGGCGGTCTTTGCCCGCCTCCGTGATCTCTGCGGCAAGAAATAGTGTAGCGGCAGTTGGCAATGCTTCACAGGGACGCTACCCGGTTACTTTCAAAAACCTCTCATAGGCCTCGTCCCATGCATTGCCGCCGTGCGGCTCGTAGGCCTCGACGTCGAAGGAGTCGCACACGATCTGCCGCCCCTCCGCCAGCGAGGCGATGTGCCCCAGGGCCATCATCTGCACCAGGACGTTGCCGATGGCCGTGGCCTCGATGGGGCCGGTCACCACGCGGCGGCCGGTGGCGTCGGCGGCGAGCTGATTGAGCAGCCGGTTCTGCGTCCCGCCGCCGATGATGTGGATCGGCTCCAGGCGGCGGCCCAGCATCTCCTCCAGCCGCTCCAGCGTCCAGCGGTACTTGAGGGCCAGACTCTCCAGCGCGCAGCGCACGATGGCCCCCTTGCTCTCCGGCGCCGGCTGGCCGGTGCGCTGGCAGAAGGCGCGGATGCGCGCGGGCATGTCGCCGGGTTTGAGGAAATCGCCGTCGTCTGGGTTGACGATGGCGCGCAGCGGCTGCGCCTCGGCGGCCATCTGCGTCAGCTCGTCGTAAGAGAGTGTCTCCCCTTGATTGGCCCACGTGCGGCGGGATTCCTGCACCAACCACAGCCCCATGATATTTTTCAAGAAGCGGAACTTCCCGCCCACACCGCCCTCGTTGGTGAAATTGTAGGCCAGGCTGTCGGCGTTGATGACCGGCTCTGCCAGCTCGGCCCCCATCAGCGACCAGGTGCCGGAGCTGATGTAGGCGAAATCGCCCCCCGTCGCCGGAACGGCCGCCACCGCGCTGCCGGTATCGTGGCACGCCGGGGCGATGACGGGTATGCGCGCGCCCACCTCCTCAGCCACCTGCGGCAGCAGGTCGCCCAGCACGGTTCCGGGTGGCACGATCTCGGGAAAGATGCGCGTGGGGATTCCCAGCTTCTCCAGGAGTGATCTAGCCCACCCCCCCCTCACTCCCCCCCCACCTGGGGGGGGAAGACGCGGGTCGTAGCATTGGGTCGTCGTGGCGATGGAGAACTCGCACACCTTGCGCCCGGTGAGCCAGTAGTTGAACAGGTCGGGCATGGTCAGGAACGTCTGGGCTATCTCTAGCAGCGGCGACTCGCCGACGACCATCGAGAGCAACTGGTACAGGCTGTTGAGCTGCATGAACTGGATGCCCGTGTGTTGAAAGATCTCCTCGCGGCCCACGCGGCGGAACGCCTCGTCCACCATGCCGTCGGTGCGGCTGTCGCGGTAGTGGGTGGGATTGCCCAGCAGCGCGCCGCTGCGGTCGAGCAGCCCAAAGTCCACGCCCCACGTATCGAGACCGACGCTGGATAGCTTCCCCTGGCATTCCTGGGCGGCCAGCGCGATGCCATACGTGATCTCGCTCCACAGGCGCAGCACGTCCCAATGGAGACCACTGGGCAGGCACACTGGCCCGTTCGCAAAGCGGTGGACCGCCGCAAGCTGGAGCCGCTGGCCGTCGAATTGGCCCAGCATGGCGCGGCCGCTCTCGGCGCCCAGGTCAAGGGCTAGAAAGTTGAGTTTGTCCTTTGGCATCGCCAATCTCCCTCCCCCGGGGATATTTGCCTAGAAGTACAGCTCTTCCAGGGATGCGTTGACTCCCGGCGCGCCGCACAGCGCGAGATCGCGCGTCCGCATCACGTTGCCCAGGTTGACCACGTCCTGGCGCGAGAGCTCCTTGATCCCGCCCGCCTGGAGGGCTGCCAGGATCGACTGGGCCGTCCCCTCCAGTTCCTCTACCAAAAACATCGTCCAGCGGATGTCGCTGCGCGTCATCATCACCAGGCCGTGGTTCTCCATGATGAAGGCGTTGTGCTTTTGGAGGAACGGTGCGAAATTCTGCGCCAGTTGCTCGGTCAGCGGCTCGGCGTAAGGCACCAGCGGCGCTGGGCCGATCTCGATGGTCGCCTCGGGGAAAATGGGGCGCATCAGCCAGTTCTC
>JAFGED010000144.1 GCA_016931785.1 Anaerolineae bacterium | reverse complement strand
GCAGCTCGGCCGCGATGCCGAACGCCTCTATCGCTTTTCGATCCAGTTCCCGCATCTCGGCTACCGTGCTGACTTTCATATTTCTCCTCCCGGCGTTATTGTATCACTAAATCCAGTAAAACGCCTTTGAGACTGCGGGTTGCCTTAATCCCGATCCGTGCACCTCCCGAGTCTTCTCAGGTAAAACCGGTGGCCTCCGTACGCTGCCTCGACGAGCCGGTCCTGCGCCACCAGCCGACGAACCACCGTCCAGTCCGCTTCCGCCGGTTGTTCGGGCTGCACCCGCGCCAGAAACGCGTCCACCGCGTCCTCCCGCATGGGATGTACCGCCGTGATGCTCAGCAGGTCTCGCTCGATGTCGCCCGTAGACGCAAACGCATTGCCCTCGTACCCAATCAGGTATTCCACCTGGGCCACGCGCTGGCTGAGAACCTGATACGCGCGGTTAACGGCTTCCTCTTGGGGGGGCTGCACCCACTTTTCCGCAGGGGGGGCGGGTAGGGATAGCCAGGTAGGCAACGTCGGGTTGCAGCCGGGCCAAAAGATCGGCTACCTCTCCCAGGTGCTCCTCGCCGTCGTTGACGCCTTCGACCAGCATCGTCTCCGTCGCCAGGTGTCCCGTGTAGGCCTTGGCAAAATCGAGCGTGCCATCCTGAATGGACGACAACCGCAGCGTCCCATGCGGCCGGTCGATACGCCGCCAGATGTCCTCTCGCACGGCGTCCACCTTCAGAGAGACCCAATCCGCTTTCACCAGAGCCTCTCTCACCTCCTCGTGCCACATCAGGGATCTGTTGGTGATGACGGCGATCTTGATCCCCAATTGCTTCAGCAGCTCGATCTCGCGGCCGAGATTGATGTCCAGGGTGG
The DNA here is from genome assembly GCA_016931785.1 of Anaerolineae bacterium. Taxonomy (GTDB): domain Bacteria; phylum Chloroflexota; class Anaerolineae; order B4-G1; family B4-G1; genus JAFGED01. The sequence continues at coordinate 14,846 of JAFGED010000144.1, read as the reverse complement.
GCTCGCCGTCGGGCACGAAGGTGAGATAGTCGATCGGTTCTCCGACCTGATTTGTCTCTTCGACCTTGTCCTGGACGTCCTGCAGGATCTCCTCCGGCTCGTAGAATGACTGGCGCTCCGTCTGCATCTTGATGGTGCGCCCCAACTGGCAGTACACGCAGGCGTAGGTGCATATCTTGGGCGGGATGTTGTTGATTCCCAGGCTGCGTCCCAAGCGCCTGGACGGGGCCGAAAGCGATCATCTAGTGACTTTTGTGTTCGTTGCTCGCTATTTCAAGACGCTGGACGGCGCCGGCCCTCCCAAGGGCCTCCGGGAGGACCGGCAGCTTATCTGCTCACGAACGCGTCATCTGCGTGCCACACTTGGGGCACTTTTTCTGGTAACAAGGTTGACCGGCAACGTGCGGCTCCCTATGCCCGCAACTGGGGCAGACGCAGTCACCGCCCGGGCCAGCGGCCTTGGGGCCCCCCATGCGCCCGGGCCCACGTCCGCCGCCGCGTCCGCTTCCACCTCCACGACTTTGACCCATCTCACTCACCTCCTCCTGTTTCGATCCTTCTTCCGATTCAGCGGTAATTGTTTGACCTACGCCGACTCTGATGAATCAGCTTCCTCTCTGCCGGTGGCGCGCCCGGCGTCCCCGGCTTCCCCGGCTGACGGCGTTCCAACTTTCAGGCGTAGAAGAGGCCCGCGCGGCGGGCGATCCCGCTGCTGTGGACGGCCGCGTCAGCCAGCGTCCCACGGCCCGGGCCAGTGCTCTCCCAGCCTTTGCCAAAAGTCCCGCGCCGGCAGCGACGGCGACAGCACCCGCGCTCTCTGCCAGCGGGCTGGGCTGCCGGACGGCAGCGGCCGGCCGCTCTGGGACGGGGACGAGTTCGCCCTGGACCACGGGTTGAATAGCTCCCTCCGGACAGGTATCTATGCAGGTCTCGCAGCCGGTACACGCCTCCTCGTCGACGCGGGCTTTGCCGTCTGCCAGGGCTATGGCCCCGACAGGGCACACGCCCACGCACGCGCCACAGCCTGTACAGCGGGTCGTCTCTATCCACACTTTTTGTCTTGCCATCATTCTATCTCCTGTGTCGGCGTAGAAATCTCGGCCATCTTGGAGGACCTCCTTCAGGGTGTGTGTGGCAGCGCCCGGACACCGAACTGGTCGGTGCGTCCAATTTGGCGTCGTCTGCCGATACGAGGGTGTGCTTCTGTTTGGGGGCGAAAATACCGTCGGTTACCCAGCTCGTCGTCTCCACCGCGAGGTCACTCATCTAGAGCGCCCAGAAGCACGCCTTCGCAGTCTCGGCTCGCCGAAACTGCGCGTTGCCTCAAGCCGGGCCTATGTGTGACGGCGAAGCAGACCTGCCCCCAAACTGACGTACACCCCCGATACGGCGATCTTTTTGCGTTCCTAGCGGTGAAAGGTATAATGGGATTTGCCGGTCGGGCAGAGGGCCGGACAACTCCTTCAAAGTTGTCATAGGCCTCTCGCTCGATTGGAACCCTGGGGCGGGTGGCTAAGTAAGCGTTCAAAAACAACTTGGGGGTTTCTCCTGTTGTCCTGGGCGACTTCGCCCGAAAAAGTACGAACTTGTTTTTGAACGCGGCCTAAGCTTCCGGCACTGTCACCCGCCCCGATACGCCTGGCTTGTGAAGGTTTCTATTCCTTCTGTTCGAGTTCCGCGATGCGCTTGCTGATGGCATCCAGTTCTTCTTTCAGCATCTCGGCCTGCGACTTGAGGAACTCGGTTTCCTGCTCCGGCGTCAGCGGCGGCGGGGCTCCATACGAGCCATACGCTGCAGCCGGGGGCGTTCCCCAGGCCGGCGCGTACCCGTAGCGGGCCCAACCGGGCAGCCCGGTGGCGTAGTACATGTGCCGCCAACCGCGCCCCCGTCCTCCGCCGCGACCGCGCCCCCAGCCAAGGCCTAGGCCGGGCATCGGGTTTGCATAGCCGGGCGCGGCGTAGCCGGCACAGTAGCCGGCCCTGCGGCCGGTCATCGGTCCCATGCCTCTTGGTCCAGTTCTATCTCCTGCTGGCAGCTTGCCTCACCTCCTTCTCTTCATAGAGCCTGCCAACGCGCTGTGCTCGTTACAACGATTGCCATCATCCATGGCCGGGGGCGCGCCCGCGCCCCCAGCCGCGTCTTCGTCTATTGAAAAAGCCTCGGCCCAGCCACCGGCGCAGGCGACCGAGGTTGTAGGGCCGGACGGCCCCTGCAGTACGGCTGCACCGGAGGTGCATAGGGGCACGTTGTATCCTGCTTACCGTTGGGCATACCGGCGGCCTCGTCCTCTGCGCTCGCCACGGCCTCGTCCCCGGCCAAGCCGTCCCACCATCCACGACCAACGAACTAGGGGAGTTCCTAGCGCGGGGCGAGTGGCTGGAGCCTCCAGGCGCACTGGGGTGCCCTGCACACCTGCATATCCGTAGGGTGCCTGCCCCGAGTCGGGGATTGCCAATGCGCAGTATCCTTCACCGCGTCCGGTCATCGGTCCCATTCCCTGTGGCCCTGTTCCATCAAATCTCGGCATCTATTTCACCTCCTATCGTTCTCAATCGCACGCCATCCACCTTCCTTCGCTCGAGAGCGCCACGCTGGCAGTTTACCCTGTTTCAGGGTGCATCAATGATGCTCGCCTTCCCCTTCCTCCATGTGAAGATGGTATGCCCCCACCAGGTGGTCGAGCACCTTCCGGGTCTCGTCCAACTCTCCCACCCAAGTGGCCAGCACATCATCCCCCAGGGCAGTGATGTGATAGATGCGGCGAGGCGGCCCCTGGGTCTGTTCCTCGTCCCACGTCGAAGCGACCCATCCTCGAGCTTCCATGTCGCGCAACACCCGGTAAATGACGCTGGGAGCGATCTCTTCCAGACCAAACTCCTCTAGCTGCTCCAGCAGGGTGTACCCGTGAGCGGGTTGGCGATGCAGGAGCAGAAGCAGCGCTGATTCCCGCATTCCGGTCGTTTGGCGACCGCGTCTCCGCCTTCTCTGGCCTCTTCCTCGCATCGTGCACTTTCCCTACATGGTCAGTCTGACCCGTATTCAGCCATAGTATACCACGCTATATGTCAATAGTTATATAGTACATAGCTGGAAACCCTTGCCTCGGTGGCGGTCACATGGGGTATTTTGGGGGAAAGTTGTTCTTAGGCCTTGCGCCGCCGGCCCCACTTTTCCAACTCGACGATCAGGTAACCGAGCAGACTCACGCCCAGCACGCGCGCCCAGTCCACCAGGCTCGTCGGGGCTGTGAGGAACAGGTCGTTCATGAATGGCGCGTAGGTGAACAGCAACTGCAAGAGCACCATGGCCACCACCCCGGCTACCATCCAGTGGTTCGAAAACACCCCTACGCGGAACATGGACTGGGTGAGAGACCGGCAGTTGAACAAGTACAACACTTCGATCATCACGATGGCATTGACCGCCACAGTGCGGGCCTGGGCAGAGCTGCTGCCCAACAAAAGATCAATCTCGTACAGGCCAAACGCCCCGGCCAGGATGAAAACGCCCACCAGCAGCACGCGCCACGTCAGCTCCCGCGTGAGGATGGGGGCGTTCGGCGCGCGCGGCGGGCGCTGCATGATGCCCGGCTCCCTCTGCTCCAGGGCCAATACCAGGCCCAGCACGCTCGTCGTCACCGTGTTGATCCACAGAATATGCACCGGTAGGATGGGCAGTGCGATGCCTAGCAGAATTGCCAGCAGGAGAATCAGCCCCTCCCCGACGTTGGTCGGCAGGACCCAGACGATGATCTTGGTCAGGTTGTCGAAAACGCCGCGTCCTTCCTCGACCGCGGCCTCGATGGTGGCAAAGTTGTCGTCGGTCAGCACCATGTCGGCGGCCTCTTTGGCCACCTCGGTGCCGGCGACGCCCATGGCGATGCCGATGTCAGCCTGTTTGAGCGCCGGCCCGTCGTTCACGCCATCTCCCGTCATGGCCACGACGTCGCCGCGCGCTTGCAGCGCCTCCACCAGGCGCAGCTTTTGCTCCGGCGAGACCCGGGCAAAGACCGCCACGCGTTCCGCCGCCTCGATCAACTGCGCGTCTGAGTAGTCGGCCATCGCCCGCCCCGTCAGCACGCAATCCTGGGGTGGGCTGGCATCCGGGCACGGCTTGGCTAATCCGATCTGCATCGCAATTGCGGATGCAGTGAGGGCGTGATCGCCGGTGATCATCTTGACCTCAATGCCCGCCTCCTGGCATACGCTTATCGCCGAGATGACCTCCTGGCGTGGGGGATCGATCATGCCCTGCAGGCCGATAAAGATCAGGTCAGAAGCGACGTCATCGTGCCGCAAGGACGTGGTCTCTGGCGGCATGGACCGTCTGGCGAAAGCCAGCACCCGCAGGCCCTGCAAGGCCATACTCTCAACTTCGTGGTGGATCTGTGCCTGGTCAAGGGGAACCGGCCGCCCGTCCGCGCCCAGCGCCGCCGTGCACCGTTCCAGGATGACCTCGACGGCGCCCTTGACGTAGGCCAATCGCTCCGGGACCCCTTCCCTGTTGTGCAGCGTCGCCATGTACTGGTGTTGCGAATCGAAGGGGATCCCATCCAGGCGGGGGAACTGCTTCTCCAGGGCTGCCGGCACGAGCCCCCCCTTGCGCGCAGCGACGATCAGCGCCACCTCGGTGGGGTCTCCCTGCGCCTTCCACAGGCCGTCCTCCTCGACCAGGGTGCTGTCGTTGCACAGCAATCCTGTCAGCAGGCACTCGCGCAGCGCTGCCGGTTCACCGGACGCGTCGACCGGCTTGCCCTCGCGCAAGATCTGACCGGCGGGATCGTAACCGCCTCCCGTCACGGTGTAGCGCAGCCCGCCGGCCACGATCTGCTGCACCGTCATCTGGTTCTGGGTCAGCGTGCCGGTCTTGTCCGAGCAGATCACGGTGATGCTGCCCAGCGTCTCGACGGCGGGAAGTTTGCGGATGATGGCCCGTCGCTGCGCCATGCGCGAGACGCCGATGGCCAGGGTGACGGTCAGCGCGGCGGGCAGCCCTTCGGGGATCATGGCCACGGTCAGGGCCACCGCCGCGGTGAAGGTCTCCACCGCCGGGTTGCCCCGCAGCACGCCGGCGGCGAAGGTGACTGCTGCCAGGGCCAACACCGCGTACAACACCAGGCGGCTGAATTGGGCGATCTTGCGGGTGAGCGGCGTCTCCAGCTCCTGCGCCTCGGCGATGAGCTGCGAGATACGCCCGACCTCCGTGCCGTCGCCAATGGCGGTGACGATGCCCGTGCCCTGGCCGTAGGTCACCAGCGTCGACGCATAGACCATCGTGCTGCGCTCGGCCAGCAACGCCTCGACCGGCAGTTGCGCGTCGGCTTGCTTCTGGATAGGCACGGACTCCCCTGTGAGCGCGGCCTCGGCGACCTGGAGTTCGCGCGAACGGAGCAAGCGTGTGTCCGCCGGCACCTTGTCGCCAGCCTGGAGTACCACGATGTCGCCGGGGACCAGCTCCGCCGCCGAAACGCGCTGCGCCTGGCCCGCCCGGACGACCGTGGCCTCGGTCGTCATCGCCTGGGCCAACGCCTCGATCGCCTTTTCTGCCCGCGCCTCTTGGACGTATCCAACGACGGCGTTGATCAAGACGACGGCAAAGATGATCACCGCGTCGACCGGGTCCTTGATCAGCGCTGTGATCACGCTGGAGGCCACCAGGATCAGGATCAACGGGTTTTTGAACTGGAGCAAGAACCGCATCAGGGGGCTCTTGCCGCGCTTTGGGGTCAGCACGTTGGGGCCAAAGCGTTGTTGGCGATGCCGCACCTCAAAGGTATCTAGCCCGATTTGCGGATCGCTCTCAAAGAGCTGAAGGACCTCGGTTGTGGATAGATGATGCCAGTGTTTCCCGAGTAGCGTTTGCATAAGATCGCTCCTTGTACGGGTATCTCTTTCGGCAGCGGGTACGGAAGCGCATTTTTTGGACTTCCAGGACGGTCAACGCCATCGTGCAGACGAGCATAGGGCGGTGAAGGCGGTCAGTGACGGGGCGCAGGTGTGGGGGATGTCTTCTCTGCCAATAACTCTGCGATGACCGCGTTAAGCGCCATCCCTTTGCCACGCTCAAGTGCCGCTTCGAGCTGTTCAGTGAGGAATACATTGCGCAGCCCGTCCAGGATTGCCTGGGCAACCCGGGCGCTGTCGGCCTCCACGGCCGGATGGTTCACGATCAGCCCTACCAGCTCCGCTGCCGAATCTTCTTGTCCGGTCTCGGCCCGCAGCAAGGCCACGCCGGTTAATGCGTCTAGGGTCAGGGGAGCCAGCCCTATGGCCGTCGACTCACTCAACGCCTCGCATAGATACTTCCAGGCGTTTTCGTGTTCGCCCAACAGGACGTGCAGGTGGCCCAGATTGCTCAAGGTGCTGGTCGCCCCCTGCCTGTGGCCGATCTCTCTGCCGATTGACAGTGATTCTAGGTAGCATTGTTGTGCTTTTTGCAGGTTCTGCAAGTTATGATGATTGATGTAGCCGAGGTTGTTGAGCATATCGGCCATCGCCAGGCGATCGCCCATTTCCTGAACCATTTCCAGCCCTTCCTCCCAATATACCTCGGCCTGGTCGTAATCTTCCCGGACGGTGGCAATGACGCCCAGAAAGTTGAGCAGGCGGGCGAGTCTGTGCTGGTCGCCGAGCTCCTTGTAGATCGCCAGGCTTTCCCGAATGCATTGGTCTGCTTGCTCGACGTCTCCCCATCTCCAGGCGATGGAGCCCAGCATCGAAAGCGCCGATGCCTCGCACACCCGATTCCCCCGTTCGCGCGCCAATGTCGATGCCTCATCCAAATATCGCTTGGCTGCGTCATAGTCGCCCTGCTCACAAGCAGCCTCGCCCAGCGTGCTGAGTGCTGAGATCTCTGCAAATGGAGCGTCGGCCTGGCGGGCTAACGCCAGCCCTGCCTCGAGGTGCCGTACGGCTTGATCATAGTATCCTACTCGGTTGTAAGAGGTGCCCAGGTCGATCAGCAGCATCGCTCGCCTCGCCGGATCGCCTTGCGGCAGGATCTTGGCTGCTCTTTCGTAAGCTTCGTCTGCTTCCTGGAGAACGGTCACTCCGGTAGCGTGATCGCCAAGCCAGGCCAGGAGATGCCCCTGTGCCGCCAGCAGCTTGGAGAGGGTTTGCAACGTCTCGGCCGAACGCTTGGAAGAAATCGCCGCGTCCCCTTGTGTAACGGCCCGCACCCGGTCCGCGGCTGTTCGGAAAACCTGCTCACCTTCGCGGAACAGGCCTGTCTGTGCGTAAAATTGGACGATGCCTCTCGTGCATTGGCCGAGAGCGGTGATGTGGCGCACGGGATCTGGCGCCGTGTCTATCTGGCTCATCGCCCACTGCCAGGCTTGGCGCACGTTATCGATCTCGTCCTGGATCTCGGCGACGGCCTGATGTGGTTCGTTTCCTTGTAAACCATCTGCCCGCTCGCCGACAAAGGCCAGGTAGTAGGCGCTGTGACGTTCGTGCGTCTCCGTGAGCGTGGGGAACAATGCCAGTTTCTCGGCGGCAAACCGGCGCACCAGTGCGTGCAATCCGTACCGATCGGGGTCGCCGTGCTGCAACAACGATTTGTGGGTCAGGCCGATCAGCTCGGCCTGCTGGGCCCCGGTCACGGCCAAGGCCGCGGAGCGGCTAAAATCGCCGTGAAAGACGGCCAGTTGGGCCAGGGTGTGTTGTTCTGGTCCTGAGAGCAGTTGCCACGAGCTTTCAAAGACCGCGCGCAGCCGGCGATGGCGCTCTGGAACATCTTGAAACGTCGTCGATAGGAAATCCGCGCCGTGGCGCAGGTTGGCGACGATCTCGGTCAAGCCCATCTGCTCCACCCAGGCGGACGCCATCTCGATGGCCAGCGGCATCCCCTCCACGAGCCGGCACACGCTGGCAACCTGGGCCAGGTCAAGTGGAAGCAAGGGGGCCGCACGCACAACTCGGTCGATGAACAGCTGCACGCTGCTGTAATCGGCGGCGTCTGGGGCATCATTTTGAGGCGGTACAGGCAGGCCTGTGATCTGCACGAGGCGCTCGGCCCGGACGTTGAGCCGCGCCCGGGAGGTGACCATCACGGCGATCTTGGGCGCTCGTCTGAGCGCTTCCAGGATAAAGTCGGCGCCAGAGACCAAGTGCTCAAAGCTGTCCAGGATCAGGAGGGCTTCCATTGGTTCCAGGTGCTTGAGCACCTGTGTCTTGGGATCGTCCTGGCCGGAGAAGGATATCTCCAGAGCGCCAGCGATAGCGGTTGCCAGCCGGTCGTGTAACCCGGTTCCTGGCTCTTCGCGAGCGCTGACCAGGGGCACGAACCAGGCGCCGTCGGGAAAGTGGGCCACCGCCTGTGTGGCGGCCGCCCGGGCCAGCCGCGTCTTGCCCACGCCGCCCGGCCCCACCAGGGTCAACAGCCGGGTGTTGGGGTCGTTGAGCAGCTCGGCGATCTGGGCGAGTTCATCCTCGCGGCCTACAAAGCGCGTGAGCGACGCGGGTAGGTTGTGCGGCGGCATCTGGCTGGTCTGCAGGTTGCCGTCGCGGATGCGCTCGTAGAGGAACAGGGTCTCTTTGTCTGGCTCCACCCCCAGCTCTTCCAACAGCGTGTGGCGGCACGCCTCGTATTGGGCCAGGGCCGCGCTGCGCTGGCCGCTCAACGCCAGGGCGGCCATCAACTGGCGGTGGGCCTCCTCGCGCCAGGGCTCTAGCATCAGTTGACGGTGAGCGTAGTGTTGGGCCTGCTTGTACTCTCCGCGCTGGCTGTGGCAGGCAGCCAGTTGGTAGAAGGTCTCCATCGCCTGCCGGTGCAGGTGCTCCCGTTCCATCGTCAGCCACTCTTGAAAGGGCAAGCTGTCCAGGTTGAACCCGGATAGCAGGTCGCCGCGATACAGATCGGCAGCCTGCGTCAACTGCTGCATGCAGGTGCGGCAGGCCTCCAGGCGGCGGTGGGCGTGCTTGGGAACGGTGGTGGTCAGGCTCGCGAAGGCATCTGTATCAAGCCAATAGTCGCTATCGGGGTCGAACTGGATCGTCTGGCGGGTGACGTGTAGGTGGGGTGGGTTTGACGCGTTCTCGATAGCGCGGCGCAGCCGGTTCAGGGTCTGGCGCAGCGCGTGCAGGGCCTCCACGCGGGCCTGGGCGGGCCACAGCAGGTCGGCCAGCACGTCCCGGCGGAAGGGGGTTCCTGCGTGCAGGGCCAGATAGGCCAGCAGCGCCCGCGCCGGGTCGGTCTCGAACTGTGTGATGGGGTCTCCGTCCTTGCTGACCTGGAAGGCACCAAGGAGGGCGATTTCCAGTCGGGCCATAGGGTAGGAACCTGTGACGTTTCTGTGACGGTCATCGGCTATGATGGTTGGCGTGGTGAAGGGAACGTGAGCGCGATTATAACTTGAAATTGGTCTATGAACAAATGGTTAGCCGGTAGTCGTTTGGCAATTTAACCTAGCCTCTCAACCCTATTCCAGGAGATGAAAAATGGATGAAAAAACGATGAAACAAATGGCAAAGATGGTAGATGCTCTTCAGCCTCACTGCGATGAAGAAATTGTTGCAGCCATGACCTGTAGCCACGCCGGTTCGATGAGTTCGTTTCTGATTTCCAAGTTGATGGGTGGCGTCGGAGCGGGCACGAAATCCAGCAATCTTCCCAACCCGGTCTTTATCGCTGTAGGGTCTAAATCGATTTACGCTTTCAATTATGCGCCCAGGGGATTCAAGTTCAAGATCAAGAAGGAGGTTGCGCGTTGGCCCAAGGACGAGGTTAGCGTGGTAGCCGAGAAGACTAGTGCGATGACAACCTTTGTCCTGACTACGAGTTCGGGCGAGAGTTATCCTCTTGAAGTCCCTACCATGATGGGTGGAAAGGAACTCGTTGACGTGTTCCTTGAGGCTTTAGGCGCATCGCAAGGCTAACCGTTTTTGATCAATCGAGAACGAGCCGCCCCGCCCCGGCGTCTCAGGTGGCGCGTGGCGGCTCGGTGGGCGGTCGGTTGAGCAGCAGCGAGTGCTGTAAAGCATGGCCCCGCCCGCCCGGCGCTGCGGCTCAGCTTTTCGTTATTTGACGACGGATTGGTCAGCAAAGAGAGTAACAAATTTCCTCTAATTTTCGTTCAAGAGAGTAGAGGGAGGGCATATTGGCGTGCGTGATCAAATAGGCCAGCAGTATAAGGAGGATAGGACCATGAAAGGTGGCATGATATATTTCGGGGCAGCCGCAGTGTTTATGCTAGTTGTGGTGATCGTCGCTATGGTTATTTCTGGCGGTTTCCAAATGCTCCAGGAGAGCTTGGGCTTGATAGGCGTCGTTGGATTCATCGCCCTGTTCGTGGTGATTGACGTGGTGTTCATGGCGATGGTCCGCAGGAGCCTCAAAAGCGCTATGGAGCAGGGTGGACAAGGGGACTCGTCAGAGCAACGTGATGAATCGCAGATGTGAATACGCCTAATCCCTGACAGCCTATGGCTCGCAAGGCCGGCAATCCTCTGACAAATCAAAAAGAAATCGCTGCTAACCAGCGAGGGCAAATCACAAAGCGCCAGCAGTCAAGATTGGGCGGCGTCTTTTGGCAGAAGAAGCAGCGTTGGTTCGGCATCGCCCTGGCCAGCCTTGTTCCCACGATCGGTACACTCATCGGGGCTGTGGCTGCCCTAGCATCCGGGCGCTCGGATCTAGGTGCCTGGCCGATTGGGCTGTTGGCTGTCTCGGCCGGTTTGTTCTGCGTGTGGTTCGTGCCCTCGGTGGGGATATACCTGCGCTGGCGCTGGCTTGACCGGAACCTGGCACGCGAGACCATCGCGGAAGGGGAGGGCACGGTCTATTGGAAGCGCAGGCGCTACGTTCTGGAGCTTGCCAACGGCAAGAAGCTGGACCCCATCTATTCCCCCGATCTCTTGCCGGGACGCTACCGGTTTTACTATCTCCCGCGCTATCACTGGCTCTTGACTGCCGAGCCGCTCGAGGAAGTGGCCCAGGTGGACGACCTGGAGCAGCTCAACCACCGCCTGGCCCGGGCCAATTGGTTCCAATCCAGTGCTCTGGCCGCCAATCGATCTGGGCACCTGACCGATTTGCAGAGGGCGATGATTTTGGGCCGGTTTGCGGCTTACGCCATCGGCGGCTTTGTCGCCGTGGCTTTGTTCTTTGGCTATCTCATCTACACGGATGGCCTACAGGAGGGCCTGTGGGTGCTGGTCGCGATCGTGATCGGGATGGTCGTTTTGTCACTCTACCTTGGACGCAAAAGCCTCAGCGCAATCGTGGACTGCCTCCAGGGGCGGGTTATGACTGCCGAAGGCCCGGTGACGAAAGACTTTGAGGCGTCGACCGATAGTTCCGTCTCCTATTACTACGAGCTGGACAGGGCCGTTTTCCGCGTGAACGAGGCGGGTTACGAGGCGCTCGTCGCGGGCCTGACGTATCGTCTGTATCACTTGCCGCGCAGTCAAAAGCTGGTGAACGTCGAAGCGGTTGTGAATGCAACTTGACAATGTCGCTCATCAAAGAAATCGACCAAAAAGCTCGACGTGGTCGAGGCCAACCGCTTTGATCCGAACGCGTTGGCGACCAACCGCGCAGGGGCTTTGGCCGCGGGCCAAAAATCCCGCCTGACGATACGTCTGGCATCCATGGCCTTTTCTTCTCTCGCCTCGGTCGCGTTTGGAATTCTCTGGCTCTACCTGGCGGTGATCACTGTGCCCAAGCAGACGATCGTGAACCACTGGCTTGCCCTGATCATTGTGGTGTTTTTGTTCCTTTTTGGCGTGATATGGATCATCGATGGTGTGAAGAACTTGGTCAAAGATAGTTTCTCCCTCCTGCGCGATATCCTTGGTGGGGAGGTAGCGGTGGCGGAGGGCCCTGCGCGTAAGGAGTATGACGGTCGCCACTATGCCAGCTTGTGGCACAGGCTGTTCAATAGCATCTGGTTCTTTTCCGTCGATCAGCGCGCCCAGTATCTCGAAGCCTTCAAGGGCACGCACTTTTACATGCTTGATGGGCAGCGTTTCATCGTCTCTCAAAAAGGATACGCCGCGCTGACCGAAGGGCCGTCTTATCGCCTCTACTATGTCCCTCGCAGCAAGCGGCTCGTCAACATCGAGCCTGTGCCTGGTGAGGCAAATGCATAGGTGGCTTTGTGTATTCAGCAGGGCGTTGAATGAAATAGAAAAAGGGAGGAAAATCAAATGTCGCTAGATCGTGAGGTTCTGGAGCTGAGGCAGCAAGTGGGCAAGTTGGAACGTCAAATGGCATTTCTGCTCGATCATCTGGGGCTCGAGTACCGCGAGGAGCCGAATGCCGGTGTATCTCCCGAGGTTCTGGAATTGGTTCGAAGAGGGGATACGGCGGGGGCAGTTAATCAATTCAGACGCGAGACGGGATTTGGATTGAGGGAAGCCAAAGAGTTCATCGATTCGCTTGATGTGTGATATAAGCGGCAGTGAGGGGGAGGCGCAAAATGGTCAAATTTCTCAAGCACGTCTGGGACAGAAGGGTGATTTACTACATCATACTCGTCATAGTGGCCTGTCCCCTGGCAATGGTTCTGGGAGCGTTCACTCCCGAGAACCTGCGTTTCCTGGAGCCGGTCCTGTGCCCGCCGGGCATGCATCTAGACCGAGTGACGGAGACGCAGACCGACCTGCGGGGGACCGTCGTAGCGTTGGATGCCGCCTGCACCGACGGCGAGCAAAGGGTAGACGTGACCGGCAGGCTGGCGCTGTTCGTGTGCGGCACGCCGGTCCTGATTGGTATCTTGCTGGTGCTCCCGGCGTTCTTCTCGCCAGGCAAGAAGAAGGAATCGGCGGATTACGAGGAGTGACCAATCATTGCATTAAGGAGGCTGGCCTTGACGGAACAGGCTGAATCTCAATACCAGTCTTATCTGTTGCGCCTGTGGCGCGCCGGCGAGGGAAAAGCCTGCCGGGTGATGTTGGAACGCGTCGACTCGCACGAGCGGCACGGGTTTGCCGACGTGGAGGAGCTGTGTGACTTTTTGCGCGGGCAGGCGGATGACTTGGGAGGGGAACAGGAGATAACACGGTGAAAGAGAAAGAGACTACTCCAGAAAAGACCATCGTGATTGATATCAAACTGACCAGAGGGCTGGTGGTGGCGCTTTCCTGCGTCCTGGTGGGTGTGGCGTTGCTTACGTGCCTGACGCTGACGGGGGAGAGCGCTGCGGCCTCAGAGGTGGAAACAGCCGAGGCTGTATCGAGCGGCATGCGCCTCTATTATCTGACCCAGGTGGAGTATAAAGGGAACGGGGCTTTGTCCGCCTGCGCCACAGGCTACCATTTTGCCTCGTTCTGGGAGCTGGCAGACCCTTCCAATCTCAAGTACAACACCTCGCTGGGATACATGCGGGATGACAGCGGTTACGGCCCACCGTACAAGAACGGCTGGGTACGCACCGGTTATGTGAGCTCTGGCACAGACGTGCCGGGCCGCGCCAATTGCCTTCTTTGGACTAGCGATTCGGGAACCAACTATGGCACGCGAGTCAACCTGCCTTCAAGTTGGACAAGTGGGGATGAGGACATGGGAGTCTGGGAAATAAACTCGGGTTCCTGTTCAGGCTCGGCATCTGTCTGGTGTATCGAGGATTAACCGGTGATTGGAATTAGGCTCCGAGTCCACTATCACTGCCAAGCACCACTGAGAGTTCTGTTCTCAGTGGCGTTGCTCTCGGTTATGTTGTTGCCCATGCTGACTTTGAACCGCGCGCGTGCCACGACGCCTGGTTCCCCAGCCGTCCCCAATGCCACCTCGGGCGTGCGCCAGTATTACCTCTCCCGATTGTACGTCCGGGCGAACGAGGCCCTTTCTGCCTGCGCCGAAGGGTATCACTTTGCCTCCATCTGGGAGATCGCTGATCCCTCCGCTCTCGAGTACAATACCGCCCTGGGTTTACCGAGCCCCGACAGTGGTCAGGGGCCTCCAACAGCCATTAGTCTGTTTGGGAGCCCTTTTGTCATACATGGCTGGATACGCACTGGCTATGCATCTTCGATTTCGGGAGTCGCAGGTTGGGGCAATTGTGGCGAGTGGTCGAGCGATAACAGCTCCGATTGGGGGACAGTGGCCAACCTGCCCTCTAGCTGGACAGGTGGCGAACAGGACGTTGGTGTTTGGAACACGGAGGTGAGAGCCTGTGACACGTACAACTGTGTGTGGTGCGTACAGGATGACAGCGTGTGGCGCGTGTTCTTGTCGTTGGTGTTGAGGAATAACTGACCTCGCCGTCTCGTTGTCCAGTCATTGAAGTTTGGGAGAATGAAGATATCATGAGAATGCGTTACAAGATTTACAAAATAATTGCGCTAGAGAGGAAAAGATGAACCACAGAAAATACCGTCCGTTGTTTGTAGCAATGATCGCTTTGATGTTGGCTTTGTTAGCCTGTAATGCCCCGACGGCTCTCCCGCCCACGCAGAATCCGTTCCTGCCCGCGTCCACAGAGGTGGGTGAGGTGGGCGGGGCCAGCCCTACCAGCATACCCGCGTCGACCGAGGTGCCTCCCACCGACACCCCCGTGGTCACCGTCTGCGCGTTCGACGCTGGTTACGTCGCCGACGTGACCGTACCCGACAACACGCCGTTCCTGCCCAACACCGCTTTCGTCAAGACCTGGCGCATACAGAACACCGGCTCCTGTGACTGGGAGACGGGCACAAAACTAGTGTATGTCTCCGGCGATCCGCTGGGCGGTCCGCCGGCGGTGGACCTGCCGCTGGCCGCCGTTGGTGCCAGCGTCGATGTCACTGTAAACTTTACCTCTCCCGGCGCTCCCGGCACCTACCGCTCCAACTGGCAGGCGCAGCGCCCCGATGGCGCCAAGTTTGGGCAGCAGTTCTACGTCCAGATCGTGGTGCCCGAGCCCACG
>JAFGED010000143.1 GCA_016931785.1 Anaerolineae bacterium | reverse complement strand
TGGGCGCAAGCCCAAACTGCCGGGGTGCATTTGCTGCTGTCTGATGAACGCTAAAGCGGTGTTATGCCTATTTCGCCGGAAACCGAGCGCCCGCTGCCCCAGGGGGCAAATGCACCCCTTTCCTGCGGTTTGATCGCCGCAGTTGCGGCGTGTTTTTTGTGCTTGCGACGAGCTTGCTCGCGGGTACGCAGGGGCAAGTGGAGCGCGTCATTGGTTCCTGCGTGGCCGATCCGAAAGGGTAGGCACGGGACAAAAAGCGCTCCTCGATCTGAAGGAGCAACTACCCCGATGCCGGGATCGAGTGCATCGGACTGGCCATCCTGGTGGCGGGGTATGCAAAACACATTTTAAGGAGGCGGCAAAATGTATCAAAAAATCACCATAGTAGGGAACTTGGGGCGCGACCCCGAAATGCGCTACACAGACGACGGCACGCCGGTTTGTGACTTTTCGGTTGCGACGAATCGGCGGTGGCACCGGCCGGATGGTAGCCAGGGCGAGGAAACCGTTTGGTTCCGGGTCACCGCTTGGCGGCGCATGGCCGAGGCCTGCAACCAGTATCTCCAGAAAGGGAGACAGGTGTTGGTCGAAGGCCAGCTCAAGCCTGATGAGGGCGGTGGCCCGCGCGTCTGGACGGGTAACGATGGGGTGGCCCGCGCTTCGTACGAGGTGACGGCGCTGGTCGTCAAGTTCCTGGGCGGGCGCGGCGGCGCGACCGGGCCGAACGGTGAGGGCGAGCCGGAGAGCTCGGTTGAACTATCGGAGGAAGAGATTCCCTTCTAGGCATCTTCATAATCGAGATCTTGTGCGAATGAGGCGAGATTTCGCAGCGCCCAGTCTTGCAAACGGCAGTTTCGGCGACGTACGTCGCCGAAACTGCCATGCCTTTCGCGCAGAGCGCGAAAGGCCCTAGATCCTGCAGCCACGAATGACCACATCGAGGTGTCGAATGTCAACACTCGCAACGTTAGTCACCGCTCCTATGCGTTTGCGCTGGTGGGAGTGGTGCAAAATCGCGGGGGGCGCCGGGCTGATCGTTACGGTGGCTTCCGTGCTGGCAGGCCTCGACCTGCCAGCAGCGGTTGTGGCCGTGCTGCTGCACTTTGCAGCAGACTATACATTTCAAAGCGCGGAGACGGCTGCCCGCAAAGACAAAGCTGGCTGGCACCTGTTGGTGCACGCCCTCACTGCCGGAGCACTTCCACTCGCAATCGCCGGCCTGGTCGCTGGGGACCTGCCCGGCGTCCTGCTCGGCGTAGCCGTCGGTTCGGTCAGCCACTGGCTGATCGACGTCACGGGCAAGTACGGCCTGGGCTGTACGGTGGCAGGCGTCTTTCTCGACCAGGTGAGCCATCTCGCGGTGATCCTGATAGTGACGATGGCCTGAGACGAAAGCGAAACCCCATTTTGCAAAGGAGGTGATCGAGCTATGTCCAACACCTGCCGCGAGTGCGGCACGGTCAATCGGGATGGGGCGCGGTTCTGCAAGCACTGCGGGGCCGTCCCGCTGCATCCCTGCGAGGCGTGCGGGACCAACCCGCGTCGCTTTGGCAGCCGGTTCTGCTGGCGCTGCGGCCTGGCGCTCGTCGTGCAGGCTACAGCGGTTACGCATTTCCCTGAGGGAGCCTGATCGCTATCCTGCTCACCAACAGGAACTGGGTACGGCCATGACAGTAGGCGTGAACTTTAGCCACCCGATGCGAAAGGAGGGGGCGATGAAGGGCACAGCCTACTGCCTCTAGACCGATCTTTCGCAGCTGTTCTTTCTACCTGCGACTACGGACGGTGTCAGGCTTCCTGAAAGTTCGGTGTGCCGCGGCGTAGGGTTTTGCCCGACCTCGACATACGGTGTTCGGTTAGGGAGGAAAAGCCTTTGGCTTCTCCTCTCTGCCGGGCATCGGTATGGCCGGGAGGGCTCCAGATTGTCTGTGGGCCCTTGCACTCGCGGCCAACTCCACACATACCTTGGTGGGTACCAGGGAGTGGAGGATGAGCTTTTCGCCTTCCTCCGTTCCCCGTGTCCATAAGGGTAAACACAGTTGCCGGCTTTATGAGGTGCGCGTTGCGCGCCTCATAGGGCGCGGCGCGCACCTCCTATTACTCATAAGGAGGTGCAAACATGTACGCTTATCTTTTTTGGGGGGCCTTTTTGGCTCTTTGTTCTGCCTTGGCACTTCGTGCCTGGCTGGCTCCAATGCTTTCAAAGGAGTTCGGTACGGACAAGCGTAAGCGCAGAGCTGTACCTGTGTTCTTGCTCTGCATAGTCGTCATCGTGATTTTCGCGGCTTTGACGGCGGGCGTTGAGTATTGGGCACAGGTCGTTCCTTTAGAACCGGAGCCGACTGCTAATCCGGCTGCCCTTGCTCAATCGGTGCGGGCTGCGACCACACCCGAGGGTGCGGCCGATAGCTGGGTTAAGGTCTGCTACGGACCTGATCCTCTGAATAGGCAGGTGATAGGGCATGATCCTCGAGTCGCTGGCCTGTTGGCTGTGGATGGCTTTGCGGACGACTTGGAAGTCGTAGAGGCAACGTTTGAGATCAGCTCTACCCGAACCCTTGAGAGGGTCACCGCCCCGGAAGCTGGCCTCTTGTATATCGGCTCTGAGGCCGAGAATTACAAGGTCGACCTGATGGGGCGGGATTTCGAAAAGGACATCCTGGCTCGCAAAATACCTGTTCCAATTCAAGAGGACCTGGCAGCCGTCTGGTATCCGCTCGCGCCGATGAAAATCGCAAATGGAGAGGAGTTAGAGTATCCGAGGCGGCGTGCGATGTTCGTCGTCGTCCGACGCTTCGGAGTAGAAGGGCTAGGTGAGACCGCACGCCAGACTTGGAAGGTAGTCGGCGTGGTTGTCTACCAACCCTAGCAATCCCGTTTGGACACGGGGACTCTTGGTTTGGGCTTTTGCCTGAACCTAATAGAGCCGGGTTCTTTGCGACCCGGCTCTTTTTTTGATTGGCAAGGGCTGATTGGCTGACAAAACGCGTGGAAATTTTTGGCACTTTTCGGCTCTTTTCCATCTCTCCATCCCAATCTGTGCCACAATGGGATCGACGACAAACGCAGGAGGATGGAGATGGAGATTTTATCATCGGCTATTTTGGTTGCTTGTGTTGTGGCTCTCAGAATCGTCTATGCCCGCGTTCGCAGGCGCGAGGTCGCAGGTGAGATCGAGGCCCGGCTGGCCCAGTACGGCGGGCGGCGCATCTAGGCGAAGGCCGGGCGGCCAGGCGGCTAGGCCGCTCGATAGGCCAGGAGACCAAAGACGATGGAAGACATCCTCGATACCCTTGTTCTCGTTCTGATCTGGATCGCCAATGGCGGGTTGGTGATTGCATTTTGGCTCATCGATCACGCGCTCCTGCTGGCCGCGATCCCCTCCTTCTACCTGCTGACTGTGCAGGCGCGGCAGGAGCAGCGGTTGTACGCACTGGCTGCGGGTGGGCTGTCGCTGCTCGCCTCTTTGCTCGTCCCGCCTCCCATCCCCCTCATCATCCTGGTGATGGCATGGGCCGGGGCGGCTGCCATCAAGGTGGATGGTTTCAACCCCGACTCGCTGCGCTGGCGCGTGGTGGGTGGGCTGGCCCTGTACGCGGTGGCCTCGCTGGGCTGGACGGCCTACTCGGCCTACGTGGCCAACCTGTCGGCGGAGCAGTGGGGGGCATTGTTCGCCGCGGACGAGGCCGCTGCCACGATCGCACAAGGCCGCAGCTTTCTCAGCACGATCAGCGTGTGGGGGTTGTGGATCATCGTCCCGCTGGGGTACTTTTCCCTGCTGCTGCAGGGCATCTTTGTCCACGCGCCGCTGGCGGCTTCACCGGAAAGGATCATCCAGACGGTGCGGGCGCGCGGAGAGGCAATTCCGGAGGGTGAAAATGCCCGGCACCCCTCTTGGCTGCCGTTCGTCCAGCGATGAGGGACTGCTTGTTTGCTGATGGTGTTCGTTTATAAAGACGATATCATCGGACGGCTCGGGGCTAATAGGTTGAAGGCCTTTTTTCTGCCCAGGGGGCAGACCTCAGCCCGGAGGCTTCGTCGTGAGGCCCTCGGCTGAGCTCGGTCGAAGCCCTCAGACGAACGGTTCGCCTCCCGGCGCGATAGCAAATGCAAGTTACCGAGTAACTACTCAGGCTACTCGCCCGAGCAGTCTCTCTCGCTCGAAAAAGGGAGAGATGGGGGTTAGGAGAGCGGCGAAGCCGCTCTCCTAACCCCCACCCCCTCTCTTTTCACACGCGAAAGGCAACTGCGAAGCAAAGCTGAGTAGTTACGTTACCGAAATAAATCCTGAGGGTGCATAAGGGGCCGCTCGGGTAGGGGGATGAGATGGAGTTCACAATTTTGGAAAGTGGGATACGCGTTAAAGAAAAATCGCCTCGCCTGTGCTTTCGCTTGCAGGCCGAGCAGGGCGAAAGGTGGCGCGTCGTTGCATTGCGCGAGCTGCTCTACCTCACCAAGCAGGACCGCGACCGGGAGGACATCCTGGGCCGCCAGTGGGCGGCGGTGCGCGGCCTGTATAGCGCAGGGGTCAATTTCACCTTCGCCGCCGGGGCGCTGTTCAAGCCCAGGCACGTCGGCGTGGTGCAGTGGTACGGCTCGGTGGGCGAGGCCGCCACGGAGGCAGAGGCGACCGACGAGGCGCTGTGTGGCCTTGAGGCCGTGCAAGGGCTGTTGGCCAACTACCCCCAGTCTCGCACCGGGGATCCAAAGGCCGAGCGCTTGCAGTGGTATCTCGATTTCGTGCGCAACGCCCCGCGCGTCCTGGTCGTCCTGGGCCATCCCGACCCGCGGATGTCGCGGGAGGGGGAGGGCCAGGATGGGGCGGCGGGTGCGTCCGATGACGACCTGGCGCAGGAGCAGACGGAGATGTTCCTACGGGCGCTGGTGGCCCGGCGCAAGCAGTTCGTCTTTCACGTCACCGCTGACTATATCTCCCGGCACCGCCTGGCCGATGGGCTGGTCACCGTGGCCCGCGTGTGCAGCGACGTGGCCTCGCGCCGGCGCGGGAGCATCGGCATGGGTGTCAGCGTGGCGATTCCCTTTATGGCCGCGGCATCGCAAGCCTGGACGGGGTCGCGGACCGGCGGGCGTTCGGTGGGCCGGTCGGCGGTCGACGCGCTGAGCGAATCGCTCGGTCAGGCGCACACCGAGGGAGAGGCCCACACCGACAGCTACTCGCACTCTGTCAGCGATGGCGAGTCCTGGGGGACGGCCGATACTGTCGGGTCGTTCTCGTCCACGTCTGTTTCCAAGACAACCGGCACCGCCAACACCCAGGGCAGTGCCCACACCGAGGGAACGGCGCATACCAACGGGTCCTTCTCCTCATCCGGTGTTTCTGGTGGCGCTTCCTGGGGCTGGTCACACACCGATGGCTCCGGGACGGGTTGGAACTCGTCGTTTGGAGAGTTCCAAAGTGTGGGGGATACGTCCAGCTGGAGTGAAATGGTGGGGGGGGCTTTGGCCACTGGACACACAGAAGGAACGGGGTCTGCTGATAGCAAGGGCACTTCGGATGGGTGGGTTGCGCGCGGCGAAGTGGCGGTCGAGCTCAGTAAAAAGGTCGATATCTCTGGAGGAGGCAGCTATCATCACGACTGGTCATCTCAGCACACCGACTCAAAGATGACGCAAGACTCGGAAGTCAAAACCGACTCGTGGTCAAAGACCACCGGAGGCGCACACACAGAGCAGCATGGCACCTCCAAACAATGGGGGATTTCGGGCAACTCTAGCACGAGTGACGCCACTTCTGGGGGTGGGTTCAGCAGTTGGTCCAGCTCGGGCGGTTCTTCCAGTAGCACGACGAGGTCGGCGGCGGATACTGTCTCCAACGCCGACACCGTATCGCAGGGCACGACGACCTCCAAAGTCTCAGGCAGCTCCTCATCCCACACCAACAGCCACTCCACGAGCCACGTCGAGTCCGACACGTGGGGCGCGGCCGACACCAAGAGCCAGGCCGATACCCACTCTCACGCCCTGGGCCGCTCCCACGCCGACGGGGTGGGGACGAGCGAGATGGCGGGGCGCAGCGGCGGCGAGGTCTTTGGCGGCACCGTCAGCCGGGGCATCGTGCCGGGGGTCAACCTCAGCCGCTCCTGGATGACCGAGGACGACGTGGCCGACCGGGTGACCGAGGTGCTGCGCGGGCTGGAACGCGTGCTGGATGCCGCCAGCGCCGAGGGCGGGTTCATGACCCAGGCGGCCATCTTCGTCGAAGACGGCCAGGCGGAGAAGCTGGCCGCGGCGGCGGTGGGCCAGGCTTACTACGGCCTGAACACGCCGACGCCTGTATGCGCTATGCCTGTGCCCGACGAGGATGCAGACGACGTGCGCCAGCACGCGCTGGCATGCCGCCCCTGCCTGGCTGTGGACGGCGATCCGTTCGGCGGGATGCTGTGGTCCAAGTATTCCACGCTGCTCACCGCCGGGATGCTTTCTGCCTACACCCGCCCGGCCTGGTTCGAGGAGGGCGTGGCGACCACCGTCCAGGAGGCCGAGCCGCCCTTTGCCTTCTACCCGGACCTGACGGGCGAGGTCTTTATGGGCCACCAGTTCAGCTTCGAGACGGGCGAGCTGACCCAGGCTCCCCTGCTCATCAGCCGCGACAAGATGTTCCACGCCATGTTCGCGGCGGATACCGGGTTCGGCAAGTCGGTCGCCGCCATGCGCCTGGCCTACGAGACCACCAAGAAGTGGAAGTTTCGCACCCTGGTGCTAGAGTTTTCGACCGGCTGGCGTGCGCTGGTCAATGCTCCGGGCCTTGAGGGACATTTCCAGATCTACCAGCTCAGCCCCGGCGGGTCGTTCCCGATGCGTTGGAACCCGCTGGAGATCGGGCGGCACATCGACCCCGAGACCCAGTGGCGCGCCTTTTGTGACGTGTTCGGCGGAGTCGCCAGGATGGGGGTCAAGCGGCAGATCCACGACTTCCGGCGGGTGCTCAAGCGCGTGTACGTGGCTGCCGGCGTCCTGGTGCGGGACCTGGACGTGATCGAGGACCCCCAGTGGGGCTGTGTCCAGGCGGACGAGGCAGACCTGATCGGCACGCCTGCGGGTACATCCATCAAGGAGTTGTCTCCGACGGCGCTGCAGATGATCGCCGTCCACCGCTCGAAGCAAGTCGGGCTGGAGGATCTCTATGCGGAGGTGCAGGAGGAGCTGAGCCGCCTGCCGCCATCGGACCGCGTCGGCAGGCCGATCATGGAGGGCATCGCTGCCCGCCTGGAGCCGCTGATCTATGGCGCAGTGGGGCGGATGTTCGGCAAGGGGGAGGGGTCGGTTGCCGTCTCCGACCTGGCCCAGCCGTGGGGCTTGTGCGTCATCGAGGGCGGCGATCACCTCGACGAGTTCTCCAAGCTGTTTCTGCTCACCTGGTTCGGCTGGCACGCGTACCAGGACGCCTTCAGGCGGCACGCCCGCGGCCTGGCCGACCCTGGCGAGACGGTGCAGATCTTTGGGGAGGAGTTGAACAAGATCGTGAACGGGGGCCAAGGCGGTGGCGAAGAGGACGATGGCCAAGGTAGTAACTACCTGGTCACGCAGCTTTCGCAGATGTGGCTCGACTCGCGAAAGGCCAACGCCTGGCTGCACGCCATCACGCAGGTACCCAGCCTGATCCCGCGTCCCATCCGCCAGTCCTGCGCGACGACCTTTTTCGGCAACGAGCAGGGGGCCGACGACCGGGATATCGAGGTTGGGGTGCTGGCCCGCAGCGAGAAGGGCTTTACAGACGAGGCGTACCGTCGCTGGCTGGCCCGCCTACCCTACGGCCAGATGGTGGTCAAGATGGGCTACGCCGGCGACCAGCGCCAGCTCGAACCGATGAAAATCAGGCCCGCGATGCTCTCCCTGCCCGTGCCCTCCGACGAGGTGCTGGAAACCCTTCTGAACGGCCAGGCTGTGCGGGCCAACCTGACGCTTTGATTGAGGAGGAATGGCATGACCGTACGTATTAAACGCTGGCGCGTTATCGTTGTGGCCGTATTCCTGGTCCTGGTGCTGGCCGGTATACTCATCGCCGCGCTGCAAGGCCCGGCTGGCTCCAGGGCCGTGGAAACGCCGCTGGCTGCCGTGCCTTCGGCCACTCCCACGCCTGCACCGACGCAGGGCTGGTGGGTGACGGCGACGGTGGGGTGGGAAGAGTGGGCGGCGACGCCTACGTTCACCTCGACGGAAGGGTGCGAGTTTGGCTCGCAGTACGTGGCCGACGTGACGATCCCCGATGGCGAGATACTGAATCCGGGGGAAGGTTTCGTCAAGACCTGGAAGGTGAGGAACTCGGGGACGTGCGACTGGGGGGAGGGGTACGAGCTCGTCTTCCTGAGCGGCGAGCGGATGGGTAGCCCTGAGAGCGTGCCGTTGCCGGTGGTGCCCGCCGGGGAGGCGGGGGATATCTCGGTGGGCCTCGTCGCCCCAGGCACGCCCGGACTGCACGAGGGCGCGTGGCGCATCAGGCCGCGGGGTGGGGACGCGTTCGGCACGAACCTGACGGTGGTGATCGAGGTGGCGGCTGGGAAGAAATAGGCGTTGCCTCAAAAAGGCCCAAAGCCGGCCGTTACGGCCAGCCCGAGGAAGGCGATGGTGATGAGAAGCACCCAATGACAACTGACGGGGCAGAGCGCCCTGCTCGTGCAGAACACTCCGTCCCGTCGTGCTTCTTGCGCTGCTCTTGGGGGGCTCGTTACTCTTCCGCTCCCACCAGCCATGCCGCGGCGTTCAGGGCAAATGTGCGCTGGGCGTCCTCCGGCAGCCGGTAGAATGAGAATAGGGCAATGATCATCCTGATGTTCAGTGCCTCGTCTTCGCTTGCTATGACCACGGCGGTGCCCGGCGAGGAGCTGTCGGGGCCGCGCCTGAAGACGATCGAGGTGCCCTCGGCAGTATCGCCTTCATCCTCGGCGGCGACTACGGCGGGTACGCCGCTTTCGGATGCGCTCAGCGCCAGAATCTCACCGGGCTCGAACCCTGCCGCCAGGGGGTGCGTGGTGTCGGCGACCTGCAGGTCGTCGATGGGTTCAAAGTCGACGAAGAAGGGCAGCGGCTGAGCGCCGATGAACATCACGCCCGCAGATTCGATCTCGGCAAAGGCTGCAAAAATGTCGATGTCGGCTTCGTCGGCGGCATAGTCGCCGGTGTCGATGATGTAGGCGTCGTATCCCTCCACGTCGTCGACCGTCGGCGGGCCGTCGCGGCTGGTGTACCAGACGGTCACGTCGTAGGAATCGCTGAGGATGGCCTCGAACTCGGGCGCGCCGGTGCGGGCTCCCACAGGCTTGTCGTCGCTGGCGATGACGAGGATGCGGCCCGCCGCCGGGGGAAGCTCCCCGCCATCGGATGGCTCCTCCGGCTCTTTCGGCTTTGTTGGAGCCTCGCCTGTGGAGCAGACCGTCACGGCGTCGGCCCGTACACAGCCGGAAAGATCGTGATCGATCAACCGTCCTGTTGCCTCGATGGCCTTTTCCATGTCTGGAGCCAGGACGATGATGGCTACGCGTTCGCTGCTGCGGTCGAGCACCAGGAGCGTGGTACCCTCGACGGTGACGGTCCCCAGCCCTTTGATTCCGATCGAGCCCGCGACCTTTTCCTCGTCCTCACCCTTTTCGACGGTTACCGTCAAGGTGACGCCGTTACTGGAAAGCAGCTCGTCCACCACCTCGGTGTCTTTGAAGGTACCCACAAAGATCGCGTCGTGTTCTGGGTCGGCCTCGGCGCGCAGGCTGAGCATGTGGCCGGCCTGTTCAAAAGACGCCTGCCACTTGCTGCTTTGCACGATGAGTTGGGGATCGAGTGTCTCCCCGCCGACTTGCACCAGGTCTATGGGCTCGTCAAAGATATAGGGGAAATCTTCCAGGTCGTTTCGATCGCGCTTGTCGGTGGCCAGCCAGTTGGCGATGTTGCTCAGGAACTGGTCGTTGTCCTCAACCGTGTGGTAGGGCGCGGTCATGAAGGTGAGGTCGCCCAGGGCCAGCACGCGCTGGTCCGTGGTCAGCGCCGCGGCGGCGAGGTTGGTTTCTCCGCTGCGCACGGGAGAGAGCGTGTTCTTGTCGCCCGCGATGAGGGATACGCCGTCGCTGCTCAAGGAGTGCGTGACGAAAAGGACCAGCGTCTCGACGTCTTTGGTGAGGGCGTTCTTTTCAAAGGCGGTGAACTTGACGTTGCGGTAGCTGCCCGCGTTGTCTTCGAGGTTGTAGAGGTAGTCGTCGTAGTAGACTATGCCAAAGGCGTTGGCCAGGCTGTTGATGGCCGGGACGGCGCTGGTCGCGTAGAGCGCGTCGTAGGGGGAGCTGTAAGGATCGTTTGGATCGCCGTAGGATACGGGGCGCGTGGGGTCTGCCACCAAGAGCAGTTGCCCGCCATCCTCCACAAAGTCGATGACCGCCTTGAGCTCGGATGCCGTGTATCGCTGCCCCGGAGCGATGACGACCAGGGCCGTAGCCTCGTGCAGGTAGGCCCCCAACGATCCGTCGCCGGTAAACGTCTCGACCGTCGCGCCGCGAGCCTGTAGCCGGTCCTTGAGCGGCGATAGGTCGTCCACCAGCAGGTTGTTGTTGTGCGCCAGGTCGATGACGACGTGCCCCTCGCCCATGACCGGCTTGTCCACGACTGGTTGATAATTGGCGGTGGGTACCGCGCCCACATCGATTGCCGTGATCTCTGGTGTTTTGTAAAGACCCTGTTGGAACCATACCAGACGCCCGCACATGATCGACGCGGCGAGAATCAGAACGATCACGCATAGGATTAGGACCTTGATCCTCGTCGATATGCCGAATGCTTTCTTGATGACGTTCATGGTACCCCCCTTAGTCGAATGTCGTATAGCAGATAGACGCCGTAGGGCAGGGAGCGTTCCCCCGTCAGCGGGTCGGCTGCGCCGATCCAGGTCTCCATCTCGGGTTCCTCGCCGCCATGCCCGTAATAATCTTCATACAGCCTTTCGAGGGCGAGGATGCTCAGGTCTATCTCATCATAGTTTGTGATGTGTGCCTGCCTGGCTGCCTCTGCAATAGCCTCGCTGTTGCTGCCCACGTAGTCGATGAGGCCCAGGCGGGCGGCGTCGCGACCGGAATAGATCAGGCCTTGCGAGAGTTCCTCTTGGGTGATTTTGATGCGCTCGCCGCGTTGGCTAAAGACCGTGTTCAGGAATTCTCGCTTGATGCCCTCGAGTTCGCGCATGAACTCCTCGCGATTGCTGCCCGTCAGCTTGAAGGGGCCGCTGGCGATGATCTCGTCGTTTACGTCCAGGTCGTCCGGAACGATGGCCCACACACCGACGTTGCCCACGGAGGACGATGGCCGGGCATAGATGGGGTCTGCTGCCATCGCTGCGTAGTAGCCGCCGCTGGCAGCCACGGTGTCGATAGATCCAACGACGGGCATTTGCTGGCGCAGCCCTTGTAGTTCGAGGTAGATGTTCTGGGTAGCGACGACCTCACCACCGGGGGTGTCCAACAACAGGACCACGGCCTTGATCCTGCCATCCTGCTGTGCGTCCTGGATTTGGTAGCGGATGTACTCGGCGCTGAGGCTCCATATCTCCACATCGAGCCGGATGATGCCCACGGCCGGTTGGGGCATTAAGGTGTGCGCCAGGAGCCACACGCTGACCAGTAGGAGGATGGGCAAGACTACCCACAGCAGGACTTTGCCCAGTTTCTTGAGAAAGGTGGAAAAAGACATAGGGCCCTCCTTTTTTTGTTATTTCCGTGCAGATTATTCAAGATCGCCTGGATTGAGGTAAGTATACGCCTATTTTGCTGACAGGTCAATTATGGGGTAGGGCCTCATTAAACCGTGGTACGAGTCGAGAAACCCGGTTCGGATTCAAAAAGGGAGAGATGGGGTTTGGAGAGCGGCGATCCTTTTTTGGAGGAAAGGCGTACGAGGTGCAAAAAACGGGGAGGATGGCTCCTCCCCGCCGAATCCACGGGTCTTTTCAGTAGCTGATGGGGGTGCTTCGTCTGGCACATCCGTCGCCGGCGCCGGTCTTGTGCCTGTAGAAGTAGGCCAGCGAGCCATCGTCCCGGCGGCGCTTGCGTTTCTCGACCTCCTCGCCGCAGGACGGACAGAATGCCTCTTGTGGCGAGTCTGGCCCCGCCCGCACCACGCGCCCATCCACCCTCGCTTCTTGCATGGGGTCCTCCTTCTCCGGTGTGCTTGTCGATAATACCATCCGCATTAGTATCTACTCAGGCTGTTCGCCCGAGTAGTGGCCCTCGCTCAAAAAAGGGAGAGATGGGGGGTTCGAGGGCGGCTTCGCCGCCCTCG
>JAFGED010000016.1 GCA_016931785.1 Anaerolineae bacterium | reverse complement strand
CTCGTCCTGGCCGATGATGCGCTCGTGAATCGCCTCCTCCATGCGCAGCAGCTTTTCCGCCTCCGTCTCCAGCATCTGCGCCACCGGAATGCCCGTCCAACTCGCCACCACCTCGGCGATGTCCTCTTCCCCGATCGTCTCGTCGAGCTGGTATTCCTGCTGCCACATCTCCCGCTGCAGGTTGAACTTGGCCTGAACGTTGATGCGCTCCGTTTTTAGCTCTGCGGCCCGCTTGTAATCCTCCACTGTGCTGGAGGCCTCGATCTCGGTCTGGAGCCGCTGCAGCTCTGCGCGCAGGTCTTTGAGCTCGGGAGGAAGCGTGTGGAGCGCCACCCGCCGCTTGGCCGCCGCCTCGTCCATCAGATCGATAGCCTTGTCGGGCAGGTGCCGGTCGGTGACGTAGCGGTGCGAGAGACGCGCCGCGGCCACGATGGCCTCCTCGGTGATGTGTACCTTGTGATGTGCCTCGTATCGGTCGCGGATACCCCTCAACATCTCGATGGTCTCTTCGACCGTCGGCTCCTCCACAAAGACCGGCGCGAAACGCCGCTCCAGCGCGTCGTCGCGCTCGATGTACTGGCGGTACTCGTCCAGCGTCGTCGCGCCGATGCACTGCAGCTCGCCCCGGGCCAAGGCGGGTTTCATCATGTTGGAAGCATCGAGCGCCCCCGTACCGGCCCCCGCACCGACGACGTTGTGAAGCTCGTCGATGAATAGAATGATCTCTCCCTCGGAGCGCTGCACCTCCTCAATGGCGCCCTTCAACCTCTCCTCGAACTCGCCGCGGAACCGGGAGCCGGCGACCATCGCCGCGAGGTCGAGCTGGATCACCCGCTTGTTCATCAGGATCTCGGGGACGTCATCGGTGATGATCTTTTGCGCCAGGCCTTCGACGATGGCCGTCTTGCCCACCCCGGCTTCGCCGATGAGAACGGGGTTGTTCTTCGTGCGGCGGCTGAGAACCTGGATCACGCGCAGGATCTCGTCATCCCGCCCGATGACGGGATCGAGCTTGACCTCGCGCGCCATCTCTGTCAGGTCGCGGCTGTACTTTTCCAGAATGCGGTAACGCGTCTCGGCCTTCCGATCGGTCACACGCTGCCCGCCGCGAACGTCCTTGATGGCGTCGTAGATGCGTTCCTTGGTCACACCCAGGTCGCGCAGGAGACGGGCCACCGGCGTGTTGTGCTCGCCGGCGATGGATAGGAAAAGGTGCTCCGTCGAGATATAGTTATCCTTGAGCTTGTTCGCCTCGTCGTTGGCCTGGTCGAGCACGCGCCGCACGCGCGGGGTGATAAAGACCTGTCCCACGCCCCCACCGCCATAGATACCGGCTTTGGGGCTGGCCCGCAGCAGATCGTCGATCCGCTGCTGCATCTCGTCGACGTCCACGCTGAGCCGCTCCAGGATTTGTGGGATCACACCTTCCGGCTGTTCCAGCAGCGCCAGCAGGATGTGCTCGGTATCCACCTGTGTATGCCCGTAGCGCGTCATGATCTCGACCGCCCGCTGGGCGGCATCTTGCGCGCGCTCGGTGAAACGATCTAGTCTCATCATCGCTCACGACTCCAGTCTGTGCCTTTATTCAGGTCACTCAATAAGCCTGTACCTTACCCGCCCGAATTATACCGCACATTGCCCTGGCGGAAAAGAGATTTTGTGCGGCGAGATCCCCCTTGCCCAAGGGAACAAACGCACCCGAAATCGAGGGGGCGTTTGTACTTTGGGGCATCCAAGCTCGCTGCACAAAAACGAGATTCGCAAGCGGGTGCATTTGCCCTTGCTCGATGAATGCTAAAGCGCGTGTTGCGCCTATTTCGCTGGAAGCCGATTGCCCGCCGCCCCAGGGGGCAAATGCACCCGAAATCGACGGCTGCTTGCAGTTTGAGACCAAAAGTCCTATAATTAGAGACACCAAGTAAAGGAGCTGATACCGGACGATGCCTGCCGAACGAATCAAGTCTGTAGAAAAATCTGCCACAAGCGAGGAGAATCCGATGGCAGCGATGCTCGATCGCTATCTCTGCCACCAGGAGATAGAGCGCGGACAACTCGTTCCGGGGGTCGTCGTTCGAGTGAGCGCCAACGAGGTCATTTTGGACATAGGGGCCAAGTGTGAGGGCATCGTGCCGGGACACGATTTGGAAAAGCTCTCCCCCAGGGACCTTGAAGCCATCCGGGTAGGTGATGAGATCATGGCCTGCGTCATCAACCCCGAGGATACCAACGGTAACATCATCCTGTCCCTTTCCCGAGCCCAATTGGCCGGCGATTGGCGCAAGGCGATGGGGCTCTTCAAAAGCCAGGATGTCGTCGAGCTACCGGTGGCTGGCTGCAACAAAGGTGGCGTCATCGTATTGGTTGGAAAGATACGTGGATTCGTGCCGGGCTCGCAACTGGCTGTATCGCGTATCGCCGACCAGGGAGCAACCGGATCGGATAGCGACAGCCGGTGGGAACACCTGATCGGAGAATCCCTCCAACTCAAGGTCATCGAGGTCGACCAGAAACGTAATCGGTTGATTCTCTCTGAAAAAGAAGCCATGCGCGACAAGCGCAAGGGCCGGCGCGACAAGATGTTGGACGAACTGACGGAGGGAGACGTGCGCCGGGGCAAGGTCATCAACCTGGCCGATTTTGGCGCGTTCGTCGACTTGGGCGGCATAGACGGCCTGGTGCACCTATCAGAACTTTCCTGGAGGCGCGTGACTCACCCGCAAGAGGTCGTCGCAATCGGGGAGGAACTCGACGTCTACGTGCTGAAAGTGGACAGGGAGCGCCAGCGGGTGGCGCTAAGTCTCAAGCGCCTGCTGCCGGATCCGTGGCTCTCCGTGGGAGAGCGATACCAGGAAGGCCAAGTGATCGAAGGTGTGGTCACGCGCCTCACCAAATGGGGGGCTTTTGCCAGCGTCGTTGGCGATGAGGCCATCGAGGGATTGATCCACATATCTGAGCTGACCGAAAACCCGGTGGCTCACCCCCGTGAAATCATCAAGACAGATCAGAGCGTCACACTGCGTATCATCAGCTTGGACCCAGAAAACCACCGTCTCTCGCTGAGCCTGAAGCGTGTCGACGAGGGGGAATTTAGAGGAAAAGATTGGAGGACGGCACTCGCGGCAGAGGATCAACCCGAGCGTCAAAGCTCACTTTCCGCCGCGCTCTCTGACGTCATCGAGTCTTCAGAGGGAGGGCTTCCGAACACCAAGTAAGATGCCGTGCTGAAAACACGTCGTAGGAATACGCGTACGATGTACGGAGTACGATGTACGGAGTACG
>JAFGED010000142.1 GCA_016931785.1 Anaerolineae bacterium | reverse complement strand
GGAGAGCGGCTTCGCCGCTCTCCAAACCCCCGCCCCCCTCTCTTTTCACACGCGAAAGGCAACTGCGAAGCAAGGCTGAGTAGTTACTCTTTATCAACTTTGTGTGCAAGACAGATTCCTGTAAAGTGGTGCTAAACGATGAACTCCAGGAATATGTCTGGGTCTCTCTACAAGAAGCCCTGGAGCTAACACAGGATCCAGATTTGATGCCGCTGGTCGAGAAGGTAAATCATAGAGGGGCGCGTTAGAAAAATATGATCAAAGCCATCCTCTGGGACAACGACGGCGTGCTCGTAGATACCGAGCATTTATACTTTCGCGCCACGCGCGAAATTCTGGCGCACGTCGGCGTCGAACTGACGCAGGAATTGTACGTCGAGCACATACTGCGAGACAGCAAGGGTGCCTGGCACCTGGCCGCCGAGAGAGGCGTGCCCCCCGAAGAGATCGACCGGCTGCGCGACGAGCGAGACGCGCGCTACGAGCAGCTCTTGCGCCAGGGTAATACCATCATAGATGGCGTGCAGGAAACACTGGCAAACCTGCACGGCAAATTCAAAATGGGCATCGTCACTAGTTCCCGACCAGACCACTTTGACATCATCCACCAATCAACCGGCCTGCTGCAATACTTTGACTTTGTCGTCACCAGCCTCTATTATACACACTACAAACCCCACCCCGAGCCCTACCAGGTCGGTCTCGAAAAAACCGGCTGCGCCAGTGATGAGTGCGTCGTCATCGAGGATTCACCCAGAGGCCTGGCAGCGGCCAACGCTGCAGGCATCCACTGCCTGGTCGTCCGGAGTGACTTGACGGCACAAGAAGACTTTTCCGGGGCGTGCATGGTGTTGAACGCCCTCACCGATATCACGCCGGAGCTGCTGAGGAGCATATAGGCATGGCAAAAGGCGTGCAGGCCAGCTACGACTGCGTGGCCGAGGAATACGGCCGGCGATACTTCCACGAGTTCGACCACAAGCCCTTCGACCGCGAGATATTGGACCGGTTCGCCGAGCGCGTCCGAGGGCGAGGACCGGTGTGTGACATGGGCTGCGGTCCGGGAGAGGTAGCCTGCTACCTGTGCGCACACGGCGTGGAAGACGTTCTCGGCATCGATATCTCGCCAGGGATGGTGGAACAAGCCCGAAAACTGAACCCCGGAGTGACCTTGTACCAGGGCGACATGCTCAACCTGGAGGCAGAGGACGGTTCGTGGGGCGGCATCGCTGCCTTCTACTCGATCATCCACATCCCACGAGACCGGGTCGTAGCTGCACTAGGAGAAATGCGGCGCGTGCTCAAACCGGAGGGCTTGCTGCTGCTCACCTTCCACATCGGCCAGGAGCTCGTCCACCTCGACGAGTGGTGGGGAAATGAGGTGTCGCTCGACTTTCTCTACTTTGAAACCGAGGAGATGAGGACCTACATGGAACTGGCCGGGTTCGAGATCGAAGAGGTCATCGAAAGAGATTCCTACCAAGACGTAGAAGCCAAGACCCGCCGGGCCTACGTGTTGGCCAGAAAACCCAACGCAAAGGAGAAGCAACAGTGAGTGAAAGAAGCGAAAAAGCCGTCTCGTGTTTCAAGAACTTTAACTGCGCCCAGTCCGTGATCGCGACCTGCGGGCCCGAACTGGGACTGGATCGCGAGAGCGCCTTGCGCGTCGCCGGGATGTTTGGCGGCGGGATGGGACACCTGGGAAATGTCTGCGGCGCGGTGACCGGCGCGTTTATGGCCATCGGGCTCAAATACAGCAAGGTCCAGGATGGAGAAAACGAAAAGCGGGACCGAGGCTACGCCCTCGTCCAGCAGTTCGCCGAGGAGTTCGCAGCCCGCAACGGATTGATCGTCTGCAAAGAGCTGCTGGGCTATGATCTCAGCACGCCCGAGGGCTCGGCACAAGCCAGGGAGAAGGGATTGTTCGTCGATCTCTGCCCCAGGCTCGTCCAGAGCGCGGTCGAGATTCTGGAGCACATGGAGGTCCTTGAATGACGCCCAGGTACGGCTTTAACTTTCAGTGGATGTTCGTCTGGCGCGGCAGCCCGCCAATGCCGCCCGACGAGCGCGCGTTGGACTTTTTGGGCAGCTACGGCTTTGATTTCGCGCGCGTGCCGACCGACTATCGCTTCTGGATCCGCGATTTCGACTACCTCAACCCAGACGAGACCGTCTTCCAATTCCTCGACGACTACCTCGCTGCCTGCCGCGCGCGCGGCATCCACACGTGCCTGAACCTGCACCGCGCGCCTGGCTACTGCATCAACCGCAACGACCTGGAGCGGGATAACCTCTGGCTGGACGAGGTGGCGCAGGACGGGTTCGTGTTCCAGTGGGAGACGTTCGCCCGGCGCTACAAGGGCGTCTCCAACGCGCACCTCAGCTTCGACCTGCTGAACGAGCCGCCCGACATCAATCAGTACGGGATGACGCGCCAGAACCACGCCGCCGTCATCCGCCGCACCGTCGCAGCCATCCGCGCCATCGACCCCGGCCGCGAGATCGTGATCGACGGCCTGGGCGGGGGCAGCCTCGCCATGCCGGAGCTGGCCGACCTGGACGTCGTCCACAGCGGAAGGGGTTACCAACCGATGCCGGTGAGCCACTACCAGGCCTCCTGGTGGGTTGGGAGCAAGGGACTGCCCGAGCCGGTGTATCCCGGCACCCCCTGGGATGGAAAGAAATGGGACAAGCGCGTCCTGCGCGAGCATTACCAGCCCTGGCGAGAGGTCGAGGCGCAGGGCGTGCAGGTGCACATCGGCGAGTTCGGCTGCTACAACAGGACGCCCAACGACGTGGCCTTGCGCTGGTTCGGCGATCTATTCAGCCTGTTCAAAGCGTTCAAATGGGGATACAGCATGTGGAATTTCGTCGGCCCGTTCGGCATCGTGGAGCACGGGCGACCAGGGGCCAAATACGAGAACGTGCAGGGCTACAAAGTGGACCGGGCGCTGCTCGATCTGCTGCTGGAAAGCCGGGTCTCGCAAGAGGAGGAGGCAGAGTGAACGGCAACATTCCCGTGTTATTCGTCGAGGGCCAGAGCCTGGCCGAGGCTTGGGAAAAGTCCCTCGTCAGCCTCTACCAGCACGGCTGCGACGTCAAGACCGAGTACGACAAGCCGGGGGACCCGCCCAGCAAGGACTGCTCGATGACCATCGTCGTGCGCGACCCCCTGGCCGAGCCGATGATCCATCGCGATTTTCCCGGCGGGCTGGAGGATTTGCAGGAATACGTGCTGGAGGTGCTGGAAGGCATCAAGGACCACTGCGTCCGCAGCGCCGCCGCCGACGCGGACGACACGCGCTGGGAGTACACCTACCACCAGCGGCTGTTCGGCTACAACTGCCCCGGCCCGGAGCAGGTCTACGACCAAATCGAGCTGCTGGCGGCCAGGCTGGCCAAGACCCCCTACTCGCGGCGGGCGCAGGCCATCACGTGGAAGGTGTGGGAGGATAACTTTTGCTACGACCCGGCCTGCCTGCAATCGATCTGGTGTCGGGTGCTGCCGGATGATAAAGGCGCGTGGGTCTTGAACGCCAACGTCCGCTTCCGCTCCAACGACGCCTACAAGGCCGCGTTCATGAACATGTTTGCCCTGGTCCAGCTCCAACAGCGCATCGCCGGGCGGATATCCGGGCTGGCAGGCAGGCAGGTCAAGCTAGGGCGATACGTTCACCAGGCCGATAGCTACCACATCTACGGCTCCTACTTTGACGAGTTCCAGGCGCGCTTTCTCAGGGCGCTCGAGACCCGTACATTCGAGCGGAGAACGTTCCGCTACGAGGACGTAAAAGAGATCATGGAGGCAGCCGTGCCCGGCATCCTGGAAAAGGCATCGCAGATGGGGCGAGATGAGTAACCGTATGTACGAACATCACCGCAGAGCAATCGACAAAGTCATCGCGCATTTTCAGGACGATCCGAAATTCCCCGCGTTGATCGTCGCTGGCTCCATCGCCAAGGGACTGGAGCGCGAGGATTCCGACGTCGACGTGATACTGGTGGCGACGGACGAGGAATACGCCACGAGGGCACCCGCGTGGGACCTGGCCTACTACTCGACGGACTTTTGCGACTATGAAGGCGGATACGTCGACGGCAAGATCTGCGACCTGCAGTTCCTGCGCGACGCCGCCGACCACGGCAGCGACCCCGCCCGGGCGGCCTTCAAGGGAGCGCGGATCGGCTACTCCCACATCCCTGAGCTGGCAGATGTGCTGAATCGCATTCCAGTCTACCCCGAGCACGAGCACCAGGAACGCATCCGCAGCTTTTACGCCCAGGTCGAGGCCTGGCGCTGGTACGTCGGCGAAGCCGAGAAGTGGGAGGATCGCTACCTGCTGATGCACACCACGGGGCAACTGGTCCTGTTTTGTGGGCGGATGATCCTGGCGCACAACCGCATCCTATACCCCTATCACAAGTGGTTCATGCGCGCGCTTCGGGACGCACCCGACAAGCCCGACGGTTTCCTGGCGCTGATCGACGAGCTGCTGGAGCATCCCGGCAAGGCAAATGCAGACGCACTTTGCGAAAGCCTGTTCGGCTTCCAAGAATGGGACAAGCCCGCCGAGGGCTGGCCCGCCCGCTTTATGAAAGACAGCGAGTGGAACTGGCGCGATGGCCAGCCGCCGGTCGGAGACTGGTAAGAATGACGACATCTGCAAGATTCTGGCCGATTGAGGAAAAGGACATCCCTGGCTGCGCTGAGGTGTTCGTCGAGGTCTTTGGCAGCGAACCCTGGAACGAACAGTGGCACGCCGTCGATGCACAAGCGCGCCTGGAGGAGATGGTTCACACGCCTGGCTTCCACGGCGTCCTCGCCGCCTCCGACGAAGAGATGCTCGGTTTTGCGATGGGACACACCGAGCAGTGGCAGCGCGGGACGAAGCACTTTTACCTGCAAGAGATATGCGTCCGCACCGAACACCAGCGATGCGGACTCGGCTCCGGCCTGATGCACGTGCTGTGCCAGGATTTGACGGCGATGGACGTCGAGGCGATCTACCTGCTGACGGCGCGGGATGGTCCAGCGCAGGCTTTTTACGAGCGACTCGGATTTGATGCCAACCCCGGGATGATTATGATGGGCAAGTACCTGGACGAAAGAGGGACCGCGTGAGCACCTGGTCACCCGACGCGTTCGCCAAGGCCTGGCGCTTTGCGTCTTTGTGCCATGCCGGGCAAACCTACGCCGGCCCCGAGGAGGGACAAGCGTTCGACTACCTCACCCACGTGGGCAGCGTGGCGGTGGAACTCGTCTGGGGGCTGCAAACCACGCCCGACGCCGACGGCGACCTGGCCGTCCAGTGCGCGGTGCTGCACGACGTCATCGAGGACACCAACGCGACCTACGAGCTCGTCGCAGAAAACTTTGGCACAGCCGTCGCCGACGGCGTGCTGGCGCTATCCAAAGACCCCACGCTCCCCACCAAGGCCGAGCAGATGGCGGACAGCCTGCGCCGCATCCGCCAGCAGCCGGAAGAAATATGGATGGTCAAGCTGGCGGACCGGATCACAAACCTGGAGCCGCCGCCCTACCACTGGGACGATGCCAAGATCGAGGCGTATCGCCAGGAGGCGATCGTCATCCACGATGCACTGCACGCCGCGAACGAGGCGCTGGCAAACCGGCTGCAGGAGAAAATCGAGCAGTACGAGCGTTTTCTCGCAAAATCAGATGGGTGCGTTTCAAATGAGTTGAGAGGACAAGGGGGGTGAGGGCGGCTTCGCCGCCCTC
>JAFGED010000141.1 GCA_016931785.1 Anaerolineae bacterium | reverse complement strand
GGAGAAGGGGATCACCTCGACGACGCTGCCGCGCACGACGACCAGCTGATCCACGTCCTCGGCGCTCAGCTCGCCGATGCGCACCTCCGTGGCGACGCGCGCTCCCTCTTCGAGCGGCACGACGTCGGCGACGGACGCGGGAACGAGCTGCGGCGTGTCGCCGTAGAGAGAGACGGCGGCCACGACCTCGACGCCCTGGCCCGTGGAGAGCGCCGGCAAGGCGCCGCTGAGGGCGACCAGGTCCTCGCTCACGGCGACGGGAATCTCGCCCGTCTCGTCGCGGATAGAGATCAGCGTCAGGCCGTCGTAGGGCTCGTAGACGCTGCGCACCTCGCCGCGCACGCGCACGCGCAGGTACACGTCATCCGGGCCGATGGCGCCGATTTCACGGCCCACCGGATCGGGGCGCGCGATCTTGAGCTGGTCTGGCACGTTGACCGTCAGCGCCAAAAAATCCTCGCGCACGCGCAGCGTCCCGGCCACCTCGACCACGTCGCCCAGCGCCGGCACGAGGCCCTGCTCGATGATCTGCCGCGTCTCTGCCCGGTAGGCCGAGGCGCGAATCTCGCCCGTGCCGTCGTCGAGCCAGAAGCTGAGATAGTCGCTCTCGGGGTCGTACGCGGGCGCGCGGGTGCAGCGCCCCTCCAGCCGCACGTAGGCCATGTTCATCGTCGCGCCGGCCTGGGCGATCTGGATGAGGGGCACCTGGGCCCGCGTGGCGGCGAACCAGAGGACGGCGAGCCCCACGGTGGCCAGCAGGATGGCGGCGATCTTGACGGCGCGCACCGGCATGCGCCCCGCGAGACGCGCGCCGCAGTAGGGGCAGGCCTCGTATGGGCCTGCATATCGCCCGCAGCTGGGGCAGTGGCTCATGGGCACCTCCTCCGGGAGAGTTGACGGCGATCAATCAAACCGGGGCATACTTTACTCCAATTTCCCCAGTTTGTCCAATCGCGACCCCAACCGCATCCCACGAGCGACTGTGTACCAGAGCCTTGCAACACAAAATGCAACTGGGCGCATTTCGCTCCCGAAACGAAGACCGTCGTTTCAACCGGTGCGTCATATGGATGCTCGCAGCCTCAACTTTTGAGGCCTGAAATGCGCCTTAGCAGTTTTGACTACGTCAAAACTGCCGAGGTGCGTGCGTTTCAAATGTCTAGCGGGGATGCCGCAGTACAAACAGAATACCAATGCCTGCGCGATGTTTTTCGTCCGCAAAGAAACGCACCCGTATGCTTGACTTTGCACCCAGATCACAGTAAAATGATTTCAGTGATTGGTACTTTGGTACCGCGCATTCCGTCACCCCAAAATCCCAACCCCCGGGTAGAAAGGAGAACATCTGAAACAATAGCAGATCGGTCTTTTTTCCCCAGTGTATTCATTTTCCATCAAACCGCAAAGGAGAGGAAAATATGTACGAGACACCGGACATCATTTACGAAGGCGAACTAGAGGTCCAGGCAGGCAGCCCTGTGGGCGTGCCCGAGTGGGATGAATGGCTTGAAGAAGGGGCAAAATAATGACTAGCTCAAACAGATCATACCAAAGCGCTGTAATTCTACTCGCCGTAATTGCGTTAGTTACGATTGCTGCAAGCTCATCCGCAGCGCCGCCCTCTATCCCTCTTCGCCTAGCGTGGGGCACTTTCGATCCTTTGCTCCAGCTACCTGACCCCCCTATGCCCGACAGCTTGGAGGTCACGAGCTATGAAGGCGACGGCACCGGCTACTACATCATTCAATTCGATGGGCCCATCTATGAATCCGATAAAGCAGCGGTGACAGCTTTAGGCGCAGAGCTTTTTGACTACATCCCCGACTTTGCTTTCATCGCCCGCATGGATGCTGCAACGGCCAATGCTGCTAGATCACTGAGCACAGTACGTTGGGTCGGTATCTACCAACCGGCTTACCGAATAGAGCCCGATCTGGCGGCCAAGTATGTAGGGCTTGGGCTCAGCACCCCTGCGGAATTACTGGTGATTACATTCAAAGGAGAAGATGTAGCTGGAATCGCCAGCCAGTTGGAAAGCCTGGGCGGCACGATCTTGGAGGTCACGCAGACAAACTGGAAAGGGAAGATTCGCGTACAAATCGATTCCATCCAAGTATCTGAAATTGCCAACATATCCGGTGTGAGTTGGATTGAGGCAACACCTGAATGGCGGTTGTTCAACAACACCGCGAGCGATATCATCGGCGTCCGTCCCGTGTGGGACAACCACGGGCTGTACGGCACAGGCCAGACCGTAGCCGTGTGCGACACGGGCCTCGACCAGGGGTCTACCGCCCCCAGTAGCCTACACGACGACTTTGAGAACGGCAGCGGCGCATCGCGCGTCATCTCCCTGTACGACCTGGTGGGCGATGGCGCCAGCGATGTCAACAGCGGCCACGGCACACACGTGGCCGGATCGGTATTGGGCAATGGTGATCTATCGGGCGCTACGCCGAGTACGCACTATTATCCCAATACAGCCTATGTCGGCATGGCCCCCGAGGTAAACCTCGTCTTCCAGTCCGTGGAGAACAACACCACCCAGTCTCTAAGCGGCATACCGGCGGACCTGAACACGCTTTTCCTGCAAGCCTACACCGCCAATGCGCGCATCCACTCCAATAGCTGGGGGGGCGGCGCCTACGGCTCGTACAGCTCCTATTCTCAGGATGTGGACGAGTTTATGTGGGACTATCCCTTCATGCTGATTCTCTTCGCCGCTTCCAATGATGGTGTGGATGAGAACGCCGACGGCGTGATCGACCTGCTCTCAACAACCCCACCTGGCACAGCAAAAAACTGCATCACTGTCGGAGCTTCTGAGAACAACCGACCTGGCTTGGGAGCATGGGGCCCCGGCGATCCTAGATTCCCAGCGGGACCGATCAACATTGACGATGCGGCGAATAACTCCAGCGGCTTGGCGGCTTTTAGCAGCCGTGGATCGACTTTGGATGGGCGCACCAAGCCAGACGTCGTCGCGCCGGGCACTTTCGTTGCATCAGTACGGTCATCCGTCGCCAGCGGTACCGGCTGGGGCACGATTGATGCGAATTATATGTATATGGGCGGCACCAGCATGGCTACTCCTCTGGTAGCCGGAACCAGCGCGGTGGAGCGAGAGTACTTTGTCAACTTGGAAACCTACGCACCGACAGGCGCGCTGCTGAAAGCCACGCTGGCTAACGGCGCAACCGACATCTACCCAGGGCAGTACGGCACCGGCGGCACGCAGGAGATAGCGACCACACGCCCGAGCCAGCAAGCTGGATGGGGTCGCGTAAACCTGGAAGACTCGCTCTTCCCAGGTGGATCGCGCGAGACGTGGTACTGGGACAACTCGTCGGACATCACCAGCAGCCTCAACTCACTCTCAACCGGCGAGACGGCGACCTACACCCTCGAGGTGACGGCGAGCGATCCCTTGTCCATCACACTGGGCTGGACCGACTATCCCGGCACATCGGCGGCGGCCGGCGGATTGGTCAACGACCTGGACCTGAAGGTGGAAGGACCCGGTGGCACGACCTACTACCCAAATAACGCCAGCCAGCGCGGCGCAACCCAGCACATGGCCTACGGAGTTCCCCGAGTGATATGGACGAGTACGGCCGGATACCTGCGTGCCGAGCGGTTTACTCCCTCCTCCTACCCCGTAACGGTCGATAAGGCCTTGATGTTTGTGGGGTCTGCAACCCCATCGTGGCCCAAGACGTTCACCTACTATATCTACGATGACGACGGGACAGGCGGCGCGCCTGGCACCGTGCTGGCCACCGGCACTGCCACGATGCGTCGAAGCAGCAGCACATTGTACGACTACAAAGTGATCGACCTGTCTGGGCATGGCGTGACCATCGCCAGCGGAGACTTTTACATCGGCCTCCAGATCCCCGACTCCGACTTTCTCTATGCTGGCGACAATACGCTCCCCGCCGGTCGCGGTTGGTACAATAACGGCGGCGGCTGGTTCAACAGCGGCAGCAACGACTATAGCATCGAAGCCGTCGTGAAGGGTGCCGACGCCTCCACCAACTACGACCGCGTCAACAACCTGGTGGGCATCGACATCGCCAGCCCGGCCACCGGCATCTACACCATCACCGTCAACGGCTACAACATCCCACAGGGACCACAGAACTATGCCCTGGTGGTCTCCGGCGTCGGCCGGCTACTGGGCGAGGAGACGGTGACCCGGCCTATCGCCGGAACCGGCACTTACAAGTTCGGCAACGCCGGCGTGACGATGAACTTTGCCAGTGAGAACGTGGACACTGTTTCCGTCAACGTACACCGGGACACCCTGCTACCGACCACCGTCGCCGGCGACTCGTCCATCATGATCGAGCGCTACTACTACATCCAGAGCAGCGGCGGCACCGGCGCCTTCAACGCCACACTGGTTTTCTCCTACGAGGACGCCGAGCTCAACGGTCTCACCGAAAGCAACCTACGAGCTTACAGATGGCGTGGGACAGGCTTGGGATGGCAGGAATATATACCATCAGGACTCGACACCACTAACAACACCATGACCGTCACCGGCGTCACCGAGTTTTCGTACTGGACCCTCGGCGTAAACCCAGGGCCTACAGCAGTGTCTGTACAAAGCTTCGACACAAACACGGCATCTGGAGTGACCGTCGGCTTGGTGGTCGCATCAGTACCTGCCCTGATAGTTGGCGGGTTAGTGATCTGGCACCGCAAACGCGGACGCGCGTCCTAGGAGTAGCACGACTATCTCCAGAATAGGATCATAGTTGCGTCGCACCATCATTACAATCTAGATTCGGCCCCCGAAATCGGGGGCCGAACTATTTTGGCACTCCACCAGTTTGACCTCAGCGCGGGTTTGCACTATCATGGACCCGCTTTGGCCTACAGCGCTTCGTTCCAGTTCTCAGCACCCATATCAAATGGGTGCGTTTCAAATGAGTTGAGAGGACAAGGGGGGTGAGGGCGGCTTCGCCGCCCTC
>JAFGED010000140.1 GCA_016931785.1 Anaerolineae bacterium | reverse complement strand
GAGGGCGGCGAAGCCGCCCTCACCCCCCTTGTCCTCTCAACTCATTTGAAACGCACCCGAATCATATAGCTGTTACAGGCCCTTACCCTCCGCCGGCTCGCTCCTCCAGCAGTTGGATCAGCGGACTCAGCAGGAAGTTGGCCTGCCTCCCACCAGAGGCTCCTCTGCCGCCCGCGCCACCGGCGCCGCCGGGGAAGCCGCCACCCGCCTGCATCGTCGCACGCGCCGCCTCGCGCTCCGCGTCGGTCATGTTCGCGAACTCGGCCTGGCGTGTGGCCATCTCGGGCGGCATCTCGCCCCCGCCAGGCGGCATCTCACCGCCGCCAGGCGGCATACCACCGCCATCACTCCCTGCCTGCCATGTAGCGCGCGCCGCCTCCCGTTCCTCGTCGCTCATGTCCCCGCCCCCTCCGGGGCCTCCCGGACCCGCACCAGGGGCTCCGCCCATTCCCTGTTCCTCCATCCAGGCCTGTAGATCCTCCTGGGTAAGCTGTAAGCGTGCGATGGCCTGCAACTGCTCCTGTGTCATCGTTCCTTCGATCTGCTTCAGAACGGCGTTAACCTCGGTCTCGATCGTCACCCCGCCCTGGAGCGCCTGCCACAGCGGGAGCAGCGTCTCCGCCTGTTCCGGCGTGACGGCGTGCTCCGTCGCTTCCAGGAGCAGCGTGCCCAGCATGAGCTGATCTGATACACCCAGCGCGCCTTCGTAAGAGGTATCGAGTACCTCGCTGGTGTAGGAGCCGCCGACAGATTCGTCCGCTACCTGCGTTGCTTGGCCGCTAGCACAAGCAGCCAACAACATTACGGACAATGGTAACACAAATGCTGATATTAAGACAGTCCGAAACCCCATGTCCTTACCTCCGCTTCAAGATAGTTTCCTTCGTAAACGACGTTGGATTCTTGCTGTTTTACCGCAGAGAACGCCAAGGCGGGCACGCCCGATCGCAGAGTTTTTCAAGTTGTGATTCTCTCTGCGCTCTCCGCGTGCCCTGCGGTGAATTTACTCTCGCCTGAGTGCCTCGATCGGGTCCAACTGCGCCGCCTGGGTAGCCGGATAGTAGCCGAAAAAGATGCCCACCGCCGCCGCCGCGCCAAAGGCCAACGGTATCGAGGCCGTCACGATCTCGGTGCGCATCGTGCCCAGCTCGTCGAAGGCATAGGAACCTCCGACGCCAAGCAGCACGCCCACGATCCCGCCGATCAGGCTCAGCATCACCGCCTCCAACAGGAACTGGAGCAACACGTCGCGCGGGCGCGCGCCCAGCGCCTGGCGCAGGCCGATCTCGCGCGTGCGCTCGGTGACGCTGACCAGCATGATGTTCATGATGCCGATGCCGCCCACCACCAACGAGATCCCCGCCACCCAGCCCAGCAGGTTTCGGAACGCCTCCGTCGTCGAGGCCTGGGCGTCGATGATGCTGTCCTGCGTCGTCAATGCAAAGCCCGGCGAATCAGCCGTCGTGCCGTACAAGTCCATCAGCTCCTGGCTCAACTGGGCCATCACGTCATCCATGGTATCCCTGCTCTCGGCAGAGACATAGACCATGTTGAGGGTGTCGCCGCCAAAACGGGCATAGGTGAACTTTTTGAACAGCACAGTGATGGGGATGTATACCCGCTCGTCGTAATCGGTGCTGCCCACCAGGCCTTTTTCCGCCATCACGCCGACGACGACGAACTTGGTAGCGTCAATCTTGACCGACTGCCCCACGGCCGCACTCGCGCCGCCGAAGAGTTCCCGGGCAATGTTGTACCCAAGTACGACTATCTTGTTGGTCCGGTCGTTGTCGTCATCGGTGATGAAGCGTCCCTCCGCCAGCGCATACTCGCGCACCTTGGTAAAACTGGGCGTCGTGCCGACGACAGAGATGGATTCCAGCGTCGTGTCGCCGCCCTTGATATCCTGCGTGGTGGATTGCTCCGCCGAGACGCCGTTGATGCCGATCAGATTCCCTTCGAGCGTGCCGAGATCATCGTAAGTCAGGCTGGGCGGAGGTCCTGCCTGACGGCCAAACCCTCCCCTGCTGAACGACGGCATGACCACGATCAGGTTGGCACCCAGGGCGTTGATCTGATCGGCGATCTCGGCCTCTGCGCCGGCGCTGACGGCCAGCATCACGATCACCGCCGCCACGCCGATGATCACCCCCAGGGTAGTCAAGAACGAACGCACCTTGTTGAGGGCCAGACCCTCCCAGGCAACTTTCAGGGTTCGCCAAAAGCTCATTGCGCGCCTCCGTTGAATCCGTTGTGCAGGTGAGCGATGCCGCTGGCCTGGGACTTGTCGGATACGATCTCGCCATCGACCAGGTAGATCACGCGCTGGGCGTGCTCGGCGATGTCTAACTCGTGAGTGACCATGACGAGGGTCACGCCCTGCTCGTGCAGCTGACGCAGCAGGGCCATGATCTCCTCGCCGGACTTGGTGTCCAGGTTGCCGGTCGGCTCGTCGGCCAGGATAATGGAGGGGTTGTTGGCCAGCGCCCGGGCAATGGCCACCCGCTGTTGCTGCCCGCCCGAAAGCTCGTTGGGCCGGTGGTGCGTGCGCTCCCCAAGCCCCACCGATTCAAGCGCTTTGATGGCGCGTTCGTAGCTCTCCGCGTCGGATAGGCGTTCGACGCCATTATACAGCATGGGTAGCATCACGTTCTTGGCCGCGCTCAATCTCGGCAGCAGATTGTACGATTGGAAGACAAAACCGATCTTGCGATTGCGCACGTGGGCCAACTCGTTCTTGCTCAACCGGCTGACGTCCTCGCCGTCCAGCACGTAGGTGCCGTCGGTCGGGCGGTCCAGGCAGCCCAGGATGTTCATCAGCGTCGATTTGCCCGAGCCGGAGGGCCCCATGATGGCGACGAACTCGCCTCTTTCGACGGCAGCGCTCACCCCCTTCAGCGCGCGCACAGAAATGTCGCCAGAGCCGTAAACCTTGGTTAAATCGGTGATTTCAA
This sequence comes from Anaerolineae bacterium, assembly GCA_016931785.1. Lineage (GTDB taxonomy): Bacteria > Chloroflexota > Anaerolineae > B4-G1 > B4-G1 > JAFGED01. The sequence goes on along the minus strand of JAFGED010000140.1, from coordinate 1,690 downwards.
TGAGATGTTCTTGCATGTTTTCCTCTTTGGTTCCATATCGACCGCGCGTAAAAGCCAGCCACCGTTTTCATCAAGGTCCACCTGGAGGCCCACCACCGCCAGGCATTCCGCCGCCACCCTCCAGCATCCGCGTGCCTGCATCTCCAGGCATCTGTTGATCATCCACAGATACACTCGTTCCTGTGCTTTCCTTGATCCCCGTGCTGACCATCTCGCCGAGTTCGAGGCCGGCGATGATCTCGGCATTGACATAGTCCTGCAGCCCCACTTCAACAGGCCGCAGCACCATCTCGCCATCTGGCTGCACGACGAACACAGCGTACTGGCCCTCTCCCAGCTCGCGCAGCGCCTGCAGCGGGACGAGCAGCGTGTCCCTGGACTCGGCGGAGATGATCTCGACCTCGGCGTTCATGCCGCCCAAGAGATCGCCTGCATAGGACGTGGACTCTATGCTCGCCCAGGCCTGAACGGCCAGCGTACGCCCCACCGTAACCAGGGTTGGATCGACTTGAATGACCTCGCCGCTGAACGTCTCATCTGGCAGGGACTCGAAGATGATCGCCGCCCGATTGCCCACCACCACGCCACCCATATCCGACTCCTCCACCCAGAACTGCAGGAGAGGTTCTTCGAGTGCGGCCAGGGTGATGAAAGAGGACTTGCCGATGTATTCACCCGGCAAAGCCGCGACCTCCGTCACGGTGCCATCGAAGGGAGCGCGCAGGGTCGCCGCCTCCAGATCGGCGCGAGCGTCATCCAGCGCCAGCTGCGCCTGCTCCAGCCCTAGCTCGGCCGCCCTGATCTCGTCCTCCGTGGCGCCGCTCTTCAAATCATCCAGGCGCTCCATAGCCTGATAGAGGTTATTCCGCGCTTGATCGACATCGTTCACGGCGCTGAGATGCTCCAAATCTTTGTCCTTCAGAGCCTGATCCAGCCGCGCTTCCGCATCTCGCCATTTGTTCAGGGCTTTCTCGTACTCACTTTGAGAGATATCACCCGCGGCATACGCCTGTTGAGCAGCCAGATACTTTTCGCTGCGCCACAGGTAGTCCAGGTAGTAGGCGCGCACGGCGGCATCCAGATCGGAATTGAGCGTGCTCTTGTAAGTAAGCTGCGCGACCTCTAATGCGCCACGGGCATTCTTGATGGCCGCTTCGGCGCTGGCCAATTCGGCGTCGGTCGGCCCCTTGAGCGTGTTGTCCAAGTCGATCTGCGCCAGACGCACCTTGGCGTCCGCCTCGATGATGGCCATCTCAAGCTCGTCGGTCTCCATCTTGGCCAGCTCGTCACCTTTCTTCACCCGATCACCAACAACGACGTACACCTCTTCCAGGTAACCACTCACCTCAAAGCCGAGGGTGGCTTCCGAAGCAGCAACCAGTGTGCCGGAGCCGCTTACAGAGATCACCACGTCGCCCTGGCTCACCTGAGTGGTAGCGATAACCGGTTCAGGGGATTCCTGACCTGGTTTGTAGAGGAGCGCGTAATAGGCATATCCACCACCGGCGGCAAGCGCCAACGCGATCAAGATTATCCAGAAGCCTTTTCTCCGGAACATATATCCTCCTTAGGATTTGTTAAAGAATAACTTCCCTTGCCCAAACTCAAGCGGCATAACCATCTGGACATTCTTGCCAGTTTAGACCCGTAAAAGCTTATCAGAATCACCAAATGGCGAGAGTAAATTTCT
>JAFGED010000139.1 GCA_016931785.1 Anaerolineae bacterium | reverse complement strand
GATATTGCTGGCGATGACGATGCGCTGGATCTCGTTGGTGCCCTCGAAAATCTCGGCGATGCGGGCGTCGCGGAAAAAGCGCTCGATGGGGAAATCGCGCGCGAGGCCCAGCCCCCCGTGGATCTGCAGCGCCACGTCGATAGCGCGCGAGGCCACCTCCGAGCCATACAGCTTGCACATCGCCGCCTGTTGGGTGAAGGGCTGGCCGGTATCGACCATCCACCCCACGCGGTAGACCAGGCTGCGCAGCGCCTCGACCTGGGTGGCCATATCGGCGATCATCCACTGCACCGACTGCTTGTGCGACAGCTCCTCGCCGAACTGCCTCCGCGTCCTGGCCCAGCGCACCGACCAATCCAGCGCCGCCTGCGCCCCGCCCAGGCAGGCCGCCCCCAGCGTCAGGCGGCCCAGATCCAGCGTCTTCATAAAAGAGATGAACCCTTCCCCCACCTTGCCCAGCACATTCTCCTGGGGCACACGCACTTCCTCAAAGATCAGTTCCGCGGTAGAACTACCCCGGATGCCCATCTTGTTCTCATGGGTACCCACCTGAAAGCCAGGCATATCAGACTCGACGATGAAGGCGGTGATGCCACCGCGCGCCCCCAACGTCGGGTCCGTGACCGCCAGGACGGTCACGATATCGGCAAAACTGCCGTTGGTGTTAAAGGTCTTGGTGCCGTCGAGGATGTAGGAATCCCCCTCGCGCACCGCGCGGGTGCGGATGGCGGCTGCATCGGAGCCGGCGTTGGCCTCGGTCAGCACAAAGGCGCCGAACTTTTCCCCACGCGCCAGCGGCGTCAGGTACTTGTGCTTCTGTTCCTCGGTCCCATCCAGGTAGATCGACATCGCGCCGATGCCGATGTGCGCGCCGACGCTGGTCGCCGTGGAGGTACAGACGCGGCCCAGCTCCTCCATCAGGATGCAGTAGCCGATCTCGCCCGCGCCCATCCCGCCGTACGCCTGCGGGAAGCAGACGCCCAGCAGGCCAATCCGGCCCATCTCCCTCAGCGTCTCGAAGGGCACGCGCCCCTCGCGATCGATCTCCGCCGCCAGCGGCTCTACCTCGTTCTCGGCGAACTCGCGGATGAGGCGGCGCAAGGCCTGGTGTTCCGGTGCGAATGTAAAGTCCATATCACACCTCCTACGGCACGATCTCCACATCCCATTCAGCAAAAACCTTCTGCGCGATCCGTACCTGGTGCAACTCCGTCGGTCCGCCCATGATGGAGAGCGCCCGCACGTCGCGGTACTTGCGGGCCAGGGGATAGTCCTCCATGTAGCCGTAGCCGCCCATCACCTGCACCATGCGGTTGGTGACGCCGTGGGCCACGCGCGCGCCGTGGGCCTTGACCACGGAGAAGTCAAAGGGCCCACCCCGGCCTTGATCGATCAGCCAGGCGGCGCGATAGACCAGGTAGCGCAGCGCCTCGACCTCGGTCGTCGCCTCGGCCACGTAATTCTGGATGGCCTGCTTCTGCGCAATGGGCACGCCGAACTGCACCCGCTCGGCGGCGAACTGCGCCGCCGCTTCGATGGCCGATTCAGCCACACCCAGTCCCGCCGCCGCCAGCGCCACCGCCATGCGATCCTGCGCCCGCTGTGCAATCTCCCAGCCGGCGCCTGGCCCACCGAGCCGGTTGGCCCCCGGCACCTGGCAGTTTTCCAAGTAGACCGTGTTGAAAGTCACGCTGCGCAGGCCCAACGTCGGCTCGCGGTAGCCCACCACCAGGCCAGGGGTGTCTTTGGGCACCAGAAACGCCCCGATCCCATCCGGCGCCCGGGCAAAGACCAGGAACAGCCCGGCGATCTGGCCGTTGGCGACCCAGGTCTTGACGCCGTCGAGAGTCCCCGCCCCCCCCTCTGATCCCCCCCCGTCGGGGGGGGAAGTCTGGCTCCCCTCCCTAGCAGGGAGGGGCTGGGTGAGGGTGAACCGGGTTTGCAGAGCACTCCCGCTTTGGGCCGCGTCGCTCCCGGCGTCGGGTTCGGTGAGGGCGAACGCGCCGATCATCTCGCCGGCAGCCATCGGTCCCAGCCACGCCTCTCTTTGCTCCTCGGTGCCGTAGGCCAGTATGGACATCGCCGCCAGGCTGACGTGCGTCGCCAGCGTCACGGCAACCGAGGGCGACTCCCTGGCCAGCGTCTCGAGCAGCAGGCAGTAGCTCACATAGTCCAGTTCGGCGCCGAAATACTGCTCCGGCAGCGTCGCCCCCAGGAACCCCTGCTGGGCCGCCTTGCGCAGCACGTCCAACGGCGTCCGCTCCGCGTGGTCCAACTCCTCGACGCTGGGCGCGACCTCCTTGGCGGCAAAGTCGCGGAACATCGCCAGGAACATCTCTTGCTCTTCGCTGAGGGTGAATTCCATGGTACTCCCTCCCGAGTTAGTAGATGGTACATTGGTAATTGGTCAATTGGTAGACTGGGACAAAAACCAACTACCGATCTACCAGTTTCCCAGTATACCAACCACCAGACTACCGATCCTTGAAGTCAGCCTGCCGCTTCTCTAGGAACGCATTGATCCCCTCCATGGCGTCCCCCGTGCCCTGCAGGCTGGCGAACTCCTCAGTCTCGATCTTGAGCCCTTCCTCTACAGGCACTTCTGCACCCGCGACGATAGCGCGCAGCGCGGCGGCGGTGGGCAGCCTGGATTTGGAGGCGATCTTGCGGGCCAGGCCGCGCGCCTCCTTGACCACCGCCCCGGCCGGCACGACCTTGTTGACCAGGCCGATGCTATAGGCTTCCTGTGCGCGGATCATGTCGCCGGTGAGGATCAGCTCGATGGCCTTGCCCCTGCCGATGTGACGCTGCAGCCGCTGCGTGCCGCCCCAGCCGGGGATGATCCCCAGGTTGATCTCGGGCTGGCCCAGGCGCGAGCGGTCGGAGCAGATGCGCATGTGGCAGGCCATCGCCAGCTCCAGCCCGCCGCCCAGGCAGAAGCCATCGATGGCGGCGATGACCGGCTTGGTGGCCCGCTCGATCTTGGTGAAGAGCGCGTGCCCCGCCTCGGCCGCCATCTTTAACCCGCCCTCTTGTCCCAGCAACTTTTTGATCTCGGGGATGTCAGCGCCGGCGACGAAGGCGTTGGTTCCACCGCCGGTGATGACGATGGCCCTGACCCCGTCGTCTGCCAGCAGCTCGTCGACCGCCTCGCTCAACTCGTCCATCACCTCCGTGTTGAACGAGTTGACCGGCGGGTGGTCGATGGTCAGCGTCGCGACTCCGTCCTCGATCTCCGTTCGAATGTATTGCCACTCTCCCATTTTGCGCTCCTTTCCTGTTGGTATGCCGGCAGACTGGTAGTTGGTAAACTGGCGCATTGGGATGGTACCAACCACCAATTTACCGGTCTCCCAATCTACCAACTACACATGCTCAAGAAACCCTTTCCCCGTCTTGACGCCCAGGTGCCCGGCGCGGACGCGCAGCTTGAGCGGGCGCGAGGGTCGAAAGCGCGGTCCCAGTTCCTGTTCCAGCATGGTCAGCTGCTCTACCACTGCATCGAGGCCGATCTTGTCCGCGACCGCCAGCGGGCCGATGCGCTCGCCGCCGTACGTCATCCCGGTCCCGGCGACCATCGACATGTCGATGTCATTGATGGTGGCGATGTTCTCCTGCACGCACAGGGCCGCCTCGTTGACCAGCGGCAGCATCACGCGTCCGACGCTGAAACTCGTGCCCGATGGCACTGTGCCGGAGGACTGCAGCGCCTCGATCATCCCCTTGACCGTTGCCGACTCGCCGCCGGGGTGATCGTAGAAGCCTGCGCCCGACTTTTCGCCCAATCGCCCGGCCTCCAGCAGCTCGGCAAACAGCGGAGCCGGGCTCATGCGCTCGCCGTACTCGGCGTAGAGATAGTCGCCCACGTGGCCGCAGACGTCAATGCCCAGCATGTCCATCAGCGTGAACGGTCCCATCGGCATGCCCCACGCCACCACCGCCTGGTCGATCTCTGTCGCCGTGGCTGCCCCCTCCCCCAGCGCCTTGGTCGCCTCGTTGAGGTAGGGCATCAGCAGCCGGTTGACCAGGAAGCCCGGGCACTCTTGCACCACCACGGGAATCTTGCGCAGGCTCTCGGCAAACATCACCACGTCGTCCACCGTCTCCTGGTTGGTATCGAGGCCGGGGATAACCTCCACCAGTTTCATCACGTGGGCCGGGTTGAAAAAGTGCATGCCGATCATCTTTTGCGGCTTGCCCGTCGCCGCCCCCATCTCAGAGATCGAAAGGGCCGATGTATTGCTGGCAAAGATCGTCTCCTCCGGGCAGACCCCCTCCAGCTCCTTGAAAACCGCCTGCTTGACCGCCATCTTTTCCGGCACCGCCTCGATGACGATGTCCACGTCACCGAACTCGTCGTAGGTGAGCGTCGGCGTGACCAGGTCCAGCTTGGCCTGCATGTCGCCCGCGCTCATCTTACCCCTATCTACCCGGTGCTGGTAGACAGAACGGACCTTGTCCATACCCTTGTCCAGCATCCCCTGGTCGACGTCTTTCATCACCACCGGCAGGCCGGAATAGGTGATGACCTGGGCGATCTCACCGCCCATCGTTCCCGCGCCGACTACCGCGGCTTTAAAGATATACATAGGTCACCTCCTTGTGTTGGTACTACCAGTCTACCCTCTCCAAAATCAGGCACCCACCCTGTCCCCCTCCCACGCACATCGTATCCATCCCGTACCGCACCTCGCGCCGCTGCATCTCGTGGGTCAGTGTGGCCACCAGCTTGGCGGCGGTGCAGCCGACGGGATGGCCCAGGGCAATCGCGCCGCCGTTGACGTTGACCTTCTCCCAATCCCAGTTGTGCCCCTGGGCCGCCATCTCCTTGGCCACGGACAGACACTGCGCGGCAAAGGCCTCGTTCAGCTCGATCAGGCCAATGTCGTCCAGGCTGAGGCCCGCTCGCTTCAACGCCTTGGGCATGGCAAAGGCCGGCCCGATGCCCATATAGGCCGGATCGACCGCCGCGTAGGCGTAGCTGACGATGCGCGCCGTGGGGTTGAGGCCCAGCTCCTGCGCCTTTTCCGCCGTGCAGACGACCATCGCCGCCGCGCCGTCGGAGATGGGGCAGGCGTTGGCCGGGGTGACCGTGCCGTTCTCCTTGAACACGGTGGGATAGAGCGCCGCCTTTTGCACCGTCAGGCCGGCGTTGATCGTCTCATCCTGGATGATCTGCTCGCGCGCCACTTCCTGCCCCGCGACCTTCTTGACGATCTCCACGGGCACGATCTCGTCAGTAAACTTGCCCATACGCTGGGCCATGAAGGCCTTCTTGTGGGATTGCACCGCGTACTCGTCCTGCGCCTCGCGAGTGATGGCGTACTTTTCCGCCAGGTTCTCGGCGGTGCGGCCCATGACCTGGTTGCAGATGGGGTCGGTGAGCCCCTCCCACAGCGCGTCGGTCAGCTCGGCATGGCGCAGCTTGTACCCCCAGCGCGCCTTTTTGAGAGTATAGGGGATGTTGCTCATGCTCTCCGTACCACCGCAGAGATAGATCTCCCCATCCCCCGCCTGGATGGCCTGGAAGGCCGAGGTGACCGACTGCATCCCCGAGGCGCAGTTGCGCTGGACGGTAAATCCCGGCACCTCGACGGGCACCCCCGCCATCAGCGCCGCCACGCGGGCGATGTTGGCCGCATCAGAGGGCTGGCCGATGTTGCCCAGGATCACCTCGTCCAGCACCTCCGGGTCGAGCCCCGTCTGCTCAAGCACCGCCCGGAAGACGATCTCGGCCAGGTCCTGGGCCCGCTTGTCGCGCAATGCGCCGCCGTGGGCGCCCACCGCCGTACGTACCGGATTCACGATAACGATTTCTTTCACTCAAGCACCTCCTTGATTTTCTTTAACGACTCGCAACCCCCGGAGGACAGTCTCCAAGGCTGCCTCGTAAAGCGCCCGGCTCTTCAAACCCATCATCTCACGCCGCAAAGGATGCTCCACCAGCTCCAGCACGCCGTTCAGTGTCGCCCACAGGATAGCGGCTGACTGACGAGCGTCACAGTCGCCAAAAGTTCCCCCTTCGATTCCCTGCTCGACGGCGCGCACTACCCAGTTCAGTCCCTCCAGGCTGGTATCCAGCGCCTTCTGGTAAACCACAGGGTCAACCACCTCGCGGAAGCGCCCTCGATCCATCGCCATCAGGAAATGGAAATAGCGCGGCTCTGCCTGAAAGAACCGAAAATAGGCCCATCCCAAACGCCGCAACCGCTCGTCGACAGGGAGGTTCTCTTCCGCCGCATACGCCTCCTCCAATCGCTTGGCCAGTTCCCGCAGCCCCTCCAAAAGCAAAAGAGCAAGGATGGTCTCCTTGCTCTCGAAATACAGATACACCGTGCCCTTGCTCACTTCTGCCCGCTCGGCCACAGCCTCCACCGTGGCCTGATGGAAGCCGTTCTCAAAGAAAACCTCGCGGGCAGCCCGGAGGATAGACTGCCGTCGCTCCTCCTTCTCCCGCTTGCGGCGCGCCCTGGTAGCCATGGACCTCACCTCCGCGCTAACCCCCAGTCATTAACTGACCCATAGTCAGTATACAACGGGAAATTGGCAAAGTCAATTCTTTTTAAGATTTGCACTTGTGCCCCCTCACTGCTGTGTTATAATTCGTGTCAAGCAGCAGAAGAAACGAAACGGAGATAGTATGCGTCAATCAAACAAACGGCTGACACGTATCATCATCGCAGTTATCGGCATCATTGTCGTCGTCGGGATGATCCTCGGCATGGTAACCCCCCTGCTGAGATGGTGATGATGTCTGCCAACATCTAAAAACAAATCTGCTTTCCTGGTAAAGGAGCCAGATATGACCAACGAGCCTCTCAGGATCCTGTTCCTCGCCGCTGAGGCGGTGCCCCTCGCCAAGGTAGGTGGGTTGGCCGACGTAGCCGGCGCGTTGCCAAAAGCCATCCGCGCGCTGGGCCACGACGTGCGGCTGATGATACCGCGCTATGGCACTATCCGCAGCGACCAGTTTCACCTGGAAAAAGTCGGCGAGCCCTTTCCCATCCCGCTCGGTCCCGGGAGGGAGCACGTCCACTTGACCAAGACGGTGCTGGATGAACTGCCCGTCTACCTCATCTGGAACGAGCAATACTTCTCCTCGCGCGACCGCGTCTACGGCTTTGAGGACGACGCCCAACGCTTCGCCGTCTTTGGAAGGGCGGCCCTCGCTGCGCTCAAGCCGCTCGACTGGCAGCCCGACGTCATACACGCCAACGACTGGCACACCGGCATCGTGCCTACATGGCTAGACACGGATGGCCGGCGCGACCCCTTCTATCGCGACATCGCTACCCTGTTCACCATTCACAATCTGACCTACCAGGGCATCACCGGCAGGCTGATTCTGACCTTTGCCCAGATGGAGTATCTGAAACATCTGGATATCGAGCAGCCCGGAACGGTCAACTGGATGGCCCAGGGCATCGCCCACGCCGACCTGATCAACACGGTCAGCAAGCAATACGCCAAGGAAATCCTGATGCCGGATATCGGCATGGGGTTGGCCCCCTTGCTGAAGGAGCGCAAGAACCGGCTCTTTGGCGTGTTGAACGGGATCGATTACGACGAGTGGAATCCAGCCACCGATCCCCATATCCCCCACCACTTTGGCGTCGAGACGCTCGATCAGCGGGCGGTCAACAAGGCCGCACTTCAACAGCAGGCAAGGCTACAGGTTCATCCAGACGTACCCCTGATCGGGATGGTCTCGCGCCTGGATCACGTCAAGGGAATGGATCTGATGGAACCCGTGCTGGAGTGGCTGCTCGGAGAAAACAAGGCGCAGTTCGTCCTGCTCGGCACCGGGCACGAAGGGTACCACGAGATGTTCGAACGCGTCCAGGCCCGCTACCCAGAGCGGATACGCGCCTTCCTCAAGTTCGATGACGTGCTGGCGCGGCGCATCTACGCCGGAGCCGACATGTTCCTGATGCCCAGCGCCATCGAGCCGTGCGGGCTAGGGCAGATGATCGCCATGCACTACGGCTGCGTGCCCGTCGTGCGGGCGACCGGCGGGCTGGCAGACACCGTCCCCAACTACACAACACGCAACCGCAAAGGTCTGGGGTTCGCCTTTGCCAAATACACGCCCGAGGCGTGCATCAGCGCGCTCAACCGTGCGCTCAAAGCTTATCACGACAAAAAAGCCTGGCGCAAAATCCAGCAGAGAGGGATGGAAGCCGACTTTTCCTGGTCGTCCTCCGCTCAGGAATACGTCGAACTCTACCAGAAAGCCACGCAGACTCACAAGACTTAGTCAGCAGAATGCACACCCTGGCGATGATCTTGGCAGGCGGGGCAGGCAGCCGCCTGAGCGTACTGACGCAGAAGCGTACCAAGCCTGCGGTCCCCTTCGCCGGCAAGTACCGCATCATCGATTTCGCCCTCTCCAATTGCGCCAACTCGGGTATATACACCATCGGCATCTGTACCCAGTACCGCCCTCGCTCTCTCAACGATCACATTCAATCAGGCTACCTCTGGGACCTGGATCGCGTGAGCGGCGGCGTCACCCTGCTGCAACCCTACATCGGGCGTTCCGGCACCAGCCGGCCTGGCGAGTCGGCCCGATTGGAACAATCGGCATGGTACCAGGGAACGGCAGACGCAATCTACCAGAACTTGGATTTCATCCAGCGTCACCATCCAGACGTCGTACTGATCTTGGCGGGCGACCACATCTACAAGATGGACTATGACGTGCTGGTCACTTCCCACCGGGAAACCGGCGCCGACCTGACGATTGCGACCCTGCGCGTCGACGCCGAGGACGCACCCCGTTTCGGCATTCTGGAGACAGACGACGCGCACAGGGTGATCAGCTTTGAGGAGAAACCGGCTCGGCCCAAGGGCAATCGCGCCTCGATGGGTATTTATGTATTCAACGCCGACGTGCTATACAACATCCTGGCCGCCGATCACGCACATCCCAAGTCACGCCACGATTTTGGAAAAGACATCATCCCAAAAATGATCGCCGCGCAGTATACGCGCGAGCAGAGCATGCGGCCCTATCGCGTCTATGCGTTTCCACACCATGGCTACTGGGTGGACGTAGGGACGATCGAGGCCTACTGGCAGGCGCACATGGACCTGCTGCTAGACAAGCCGCCTTTCGACCTGCTCGACCGCGACTGGATCATTCACACCCGCAGCGAGGAGCGCCCGCCAGTCAACATGCGCGGCGGGGCAGTAGTGAGCAACTCCCTCGTCACCGATGGCTGCGTCATCGCGGGCGCCGTCGAGAACTCGGTGCTCTCGCCAGGAGTTATCGTGCGGGAGGGAGCCGTCGTGCGCCATTCCATCCTGATGACCGACGCGGTGGTCGAGAAAAACGCGGCAGTGGACTATGCCATCTTGGACAAGCGCGTGCGGGTTGGCGCGGGGGCCAGAGTCGGCAGCGGAAACGAACGAGATCCCGACCCCACGGCCGACCTAAAACGCGGCCTCACCGTCGTGGGCAAGAACACGGTTGTCCCACCCCGCGCGCGCATCGGGCGCAATTGCGTCGTCGCTGCCGACGTAAAGGCGGACGAGTGGAAAGACGACCGCCTCCCCAGTGGGACTACCTTTGGGAACGTGGACGAGTAGTATGATCGACCAGATGGAATTCCACATCTCCCGCCAAGCGCGCGACCGATACCAGTTCGACCAATCTCTCTTTGCCCTGACCGGCAACGTCATCTTTGCCAACTTTCGCGCCGCGCGCGTGTTCGCGCAAAAGATGAACGCGCAGCGCGACCTCGCAAGCCACCCCGAACGGACAATACGCGCCGGGCAGATCAACGCAATGGGCATGATCGATGAAATCCTGCATGTCGTCACTGGCCTTTATCGCCAGCAGAAAAACCCGCGCGCCTTTCGGGAGGCGCTGGGCTGGCTGTACGAGGGATTGGGCCAAGAAGCTGTCGATGCCGCCTTGCGCCAGTTCGCCGAAGAATTCCCTCCGCTGGCCGTCTACCGGGGTGAAATCGACTTGGACGATTATCTGGAAGGTGAAACCGCCGGAACTCCCCACCGCCTGGTCGTGCTGGAGGAACTGCTGATGCTCTGGCTGGCCAACGTCAACCCGGCATTCGAGCCGTTCGTCGAGCTATTCGACGACACCTCGCTCAAAGAGCGCGCCGCCTACGCCGACGTCGTCTCCGGCCTGCAGGCGTTCTTCGAGACACAGCCCCACCTTGGTCCCGACGATCAGAACCTGGTCGAGATGCTGCGCAGTCCGGCCATCGCCGAGCCCCACTCCCTCTCCGGACAGCTCAGGTACATACGCGAGAGGTGGGGACTGCTGCTGGGCGAGTACCTGCGCCGCCTGCTGAGCAGCCTCGACATGATCGCCGAAGAGGAAAAAGCCATCTTTGCAGGCCCCGGTCCCTCGCGCGTGTATGACTTCTCTGGAATGTCATTGGAGATCGAGCGCTTTAGCCCCGATCTGCACTGGATGCCCAAGGTCGTGTTGATGGCCAAGAACATCTACGTGTGGCTGGACCAGCTTTCCAAGCAGTACGGCCATCCGTTGACGCGCCTGGACCATATCCCAGAAGAGGAACTGGATACACTGGCCCGCCGCGGCTTCACCGGGCTGTGGATGATCGGCCTGTGGGAGCGCAGCAAGGCCTCGCAACGCATCAAGCAGATGTGCGGCAATCCAGAGGCGGTGGCCTCGGCCTACTCGCTGCTCGATTACCAGATCGCCGCCGACCTGGGCGGCTGGGAAGCGCTGCAAGACCTGCGGGCGCGGGCCTGGCAGCGCGGGATTCGCCTATCCAGCGACATGGTGCCCAACCACATGGGCATCGACTCCAAGTGGGTCGTCGAGCACCCCGATTGGTTCATCGCCCTGGATCACAGCCCCTTTCCATCATACTCTTTCAACGGCGCTGATCTCTCCGGAGATGAACGGGTCGGCATCTACCTGGAAGACCACTACTACGACCGCACGGACGCGGCCGTGGTCTTTAGGCGGGTCGACCGTTGGACAGGCAGCGAAAAGTACATCTACCACGGAAACGACGGCACGAGTATGCCGTGGAACGACACCGCGCAGTTGAACTTTCTCAACCCCGGGGTGCGCGAGGCGGTGATCCAGACGATCCTGCACGTGGCGCGCAACTTTCCCATCATCCGCTTCGACGCGGCGATGACGCTGGCCAAGAAGCACTACCAGCGGCTGTGGTTCCCGGAGCCCGGCGGCGGCGGCGACATCGCCTCGCGGGCCGAGCACGGCATGACGAGGGAAGCGTTCGACGCGGCGATGCCGAACGAGTTCTGGCGCGAGGTTGTCGACCGCGTGGCGGCCGAGGTGCCGGACACGCTGTTGCTGGCCGAGGCGTTCTGGTTGATGGAGGGGTATTTCGTGCGCACGCTTGGCATGCACCGCGTCTACAACAGCGCATTCATGAACATGCTGCGCGACGAAGATAATGCCAAGTACCGCAGCGTGATCAAGAACACACTTGAATTCGACCCCGAGATACTGAAACGGTACGTCAACTTTATGAACAACCCCGACGAACGCACAGCGGTCGATCAGTTCGGCAAAGGGGACAAGTACTTTGGCATCTGCACGCTGATGGCGACCATGCCCGGCCTGCCGATGTTCGGCCACGGCCAAGTAGAGGGGTTTGCCGAAAAATACGGCATGGAGTATCGCCGCGCCTATTGGGACGAGCAGCCCGACGGCCACCTGGTCGAGCGGCACGAGCGCGAGATCTTTCCGCTGCTGCGCAAGCGCTACCTGTTCGCCGAGGTGGAGAACTTTTTCCTGTACGACCTGTTTACGCCGGAAGGGTGTGTGAATGAGGATGTCTTTGCCTATTCCAACCGCACCAGCCCTACGACGGGCTCAGGACAGGCTGAACGCGGCCTCGTGGTGTATCACAACAGGTACGCCGAGGCGCGCGGTTGGGTGCGCACCTCCGCCGCTTACGCGGTCAAGACCGGCGACGGCGAAAAGGTGCTGATGCAGAGATCGCTGGGAGAAGGATTGGGGCTAGAAAACCGTGGGGATACCTTCACCATCTTCCGTGACCACGTCACCGGGCTGGAGTACATTCGCAACAACAAGGTCCTATGGGATCAGGGGCTGTACGTCGAACTGGCGGCCTACAAGTGCCAGGTGTTCCTAGACTTTCGCCAGGCGCAAGGGAACCATTACGCCCAACTGGCCGCCCGCCTCGACGGGCGCGGCGTGCCGAGCATCGACGAAGCGCTCGCCGAGATTGTCCTGCAGCCGGTGCTTGGGCCGCTTAGAGAATTGGTCAATGCCGACATGTTCCGGCGATTGATGGAAGAGGCGAGTCAGCGATTGGCAACCGAAGGTTGCACCGAGTCAGCGATTGGCAACCGAAGGTTGCACCGAGTCAGCGAGTCAGCGATAGAAGAGGTCGAACAGAAGACAACTCGCCTGCTTCAAGCGGCAGCGCAAATCGCAAATCGCAAATCGCAAGTTACCACTATTACCCAGGAAATCCGAGAAAAGCTGGAGGCGCTCCTGCAACTCACCGCGCTGCGAGAGCGCTTCCCCCTGCCCCGCTCACGCAAGTACAAGTGGGCCGCCGACTATTTGACCGCAGGATTATCCGACAATCCGGCGGCCTGGCCCACGTTGCTGGGATGGCTGTTTACCCACGCGCTGGGCAAAGTGGTCGAGACGGCCAGCTTCGAGCTGACCAGCCGCGCATGGATCGACGAGTGGTTGCTGGGCCAGAACATCGCCGGAGCGCTGCGCGATTCAGGCCTGGACGAAAGCACGGCCTGGCACGCGTTAGAGGGCGTCAAGCTCCTCACCAGTCACCAGCGCTGGTTCGAGATAAAGACCCCGAAAACGCGCCGTGCACGCGAGGTGCTGCGAACCTGGCTGGACGATCAAGACGTACAACGCTACCTCCAAACCAATCGCCACGCAGGTGTTCTGTGGTTCAACAAAGAGGCGTTCGACCAACTGCTGTGGCTGATGCTTGCCGTTGCCGCGGTCACCGTCAGCGCCGATCCAAGTAAAGCGGCGGATAAAGTCGCAGCAGAGATCGTCGCCTGCTACGACGTCATCGGGGCCTTACAACAGGCCGAGGAAAAATCCGATTATCAGATTGAGAAACTGCTCAAAGCCGTATAACCAACGAGTCAACTGACGATGTCCAACTGCTATCTTTGCGTCCACGGCCATTTCTATCAACCCTCGCGGATCAATCCCTTTACCGGCGAAACGCCGCCCGAGCCAGAGGCAGCACCCTACGCCAACTGGAACGAGCGCATCACCGCCGAGTGTTACGCCCCCAACGCCCAACCTGGGCCTGGTGAAACGGGGAGCAATTTCGAGCGCATCAGCTTTAACCTGGGCGGCACGCTGGCCCATTGGCTCGACAAGCACGCCCACGACACTTACGAGTTCATCGTCGCTGCCGAGCGCAGCTACTGGGAAACCCACGGCACCAGCAATGGGTTGGCACAGCCAGTCCACCACACCATCCTGCCACTGGCTCGACGCCGCGACAAGTACTGCCAGATACGCTGGGGGATAGCCAGCTTCGAACACCGCTTTGGCCACCGCCCGGAAGGTATGTGGATTCCAGAGATGGCAGTGGACTATGAAACGCTGGAGATCATGGTAGAGGAGGGCATCCTCTTCACCATCTTATCCGGCGAGCAGGTGCGCGGCGACCAGGGAGCAGGGGCGGGCCCATATCGGGCACCGCTGCCCAACGGAGAAGAAATCACCGTCTTTCTCCGCGACGCAGAGCTATCCAACAGCTTGTCCTTCAACATGCCACAAGTGGCCCACATGGAGGAATGGCTTCGAGAACAAATGGACTGGCGGTGCCGCATGGGCGGGTTGCAGATCATCGCCACTGACGGGGAAACTTTTGGCCACCACCACCGCCAGGGGGTCGAGGTTTTGAGCTACATCCTACAGGCAGGACAGACACACGGCTACGAGCTTACCACATTGGGAAGCTACCTACAGCATCATCCGCCGCTGATAGATATCGAGATCCTGGAAAACACGGCCTGGAGCTGCTCGCATCGCCTGAATCGTTGGACCGTCGGATGTGATTGCACGCCAGGCGACAGCCGGTGGAAAGGAGCGCTGCGGCGGGCGCTTGACAATTTGGCCTGCGAGATAGATTGGATCTATGTACAGGAAGCACAAAGGCTGGGCGCTGCCCCCTGGCCGCTGCGGGATGGGTACATCGCCGTGTTTCTGGGGCAGATGGATGAACAGAGTTTTCTACAAGAACACGATTTAGGCCATATAAAAAAAGAGGACGCCCAACGACTGCTGTGGTTGCTCAAGGCCCAGTTTCACAGGCAGAGGATGTATGCCAGTTGCACTTTCTTCTTCGCAGACTTTGATCGAACTGAGCCCCGCTATGCCATCGCCAACAGCATCCAGGCCATGGCCCTCATCCACTATGCAACCGGCAACGATCTTTCGCACGGCTTTCGCCGCGACCTGAAAATCGTCGTCAGCGAGAACACGGGCCAATCCGGCGCCGACGTCCTCGACCAGATCCTAGAGCAGGCCGAGCTATGAGCAGTCCCAAGACGCCGCCCTACTCCGATATCGACCTCAAGCGTTGGCGGGAGTACGATCATATTTGGACCGACTCGCTGTGGATGATCGAAGGGCGTGACCGCAGCGGCGGGCACCAACTGGATTACCACGGCAACTTTGTCCCCCAGATCGCCACACAGACCTACCTGCGCTACACGAAAGAAAACGACGTCATCCTCGACCTTTTCCTCGGTTCCGGCACAAGCGCCATCGAGGCTGCGCGGCTGAACCGCAGGCTGATCGGCGTCGAGCTAAAGCCCGACCTGGTGGAATACGTGCGAGACAAGATCCCCCCAGAACTGCTAGGCGACCGCATACACATCCTGGAAGGAGACTCCGCTCAGGAGGAAACGGCGGCCCGCGTGCGAGAGACTCTGGCCGCAATGGACGCCGAGCACGCGCAACTGGTGGTGCTCCATCCGCCCTATCACGACATCATCCAATTCAGCGACCAGGCGGAGGATCTCTCTAAGGCCCCCACCCTGGACGACTTTCTCACCCTCTTCGAGACCGTCGCCCGGCACGGTTTTGATCTGCTGGAGGCGGGAAGGTTCGCCGTGCTCGTCATCGGCGACAAGTACACCAAGGGCGAATTGGTCCCCCTGGGCTTTTACTGCATGGAGCGCATGCAGCGGGCAGGATTCCGCGCCAAGGGTATCGTGGTCAAGAACATCGAGGGCAACGAGTTAGGTAAGGGCCGCGATAGCAACCTGTGGCGCTACCGCGCGCTGGCAGGGGGGTATTACATCTTCAAGCACGAGTACGTCATCGTCTTCCAAAAGCCCGCCGCCCTCGCCGATGTGCGCCAGGAGTTGCCCAAGGTCACGTCGATGCCCCCCTGGGGGCGCGCGCAGGACGACGCGTGGGATCGCGCCAGCCACTTTATCTATCACCTCACGAACCTGAACGCCCTACGCCGCGAGACGAAACGCGTGGCCGCCGAGATGGGATTGCCCGTGAACGATTTTGCCCGCTACGTCATCCGCCGCTGGTACAACTTTCACACGCACCAGGCGGCGCTCGACATCATCCTGGCCCACCCCCGCACTCGCCCCGAGCCCGACCCATTTCACCACACCGTGGATTTTTACTTGGGCGAAGCGGGCCTTCGGCCCGAAGGCTTCGACCTCAAGCTGACGACGCTGCCGAAGGGCTTTGGCCGAGATATTGCCTATGCCCAGGATCACCCCGAGGAACTCGCTCGCTGGCTATATGTACACCAATCAGTAGAGGGGCGCTTCCACGCCGCCAACCGGCTCTTTATCGTCCTGCACGATGCCGTCGATCCCAAACGCACGTGGGAACTGCGGCGCGACTTGGAGCGGCTGGAGCAGTCCATCGGGGATTTTCTCGACGAGCCGCGCTTGATGCGCGTCACGTTTGACGACCAAGAAGGGACCCGGCACCAGCCTACTGCCGGCGTCATCTTTTGCGTGCGCGCCTGACTTTTTACTCACTTTGTATCTACTCAGGCTGTTCGCCCGAGCAGCGGCCCTCGCTAAAAAAAAGAGGAGGGGGGGGGGGCGAGGGCGGCTTCGCCGCCCTC
>JAFGED010000001.1 GCA_016931785.1 Anaerolineae bacterium | reverse complement strand
GGAGACTTCGTCGTGAGCTCAGTCGAACGATTCATCTCCGGGCGGAGCGGCAAATACGGATTACCGAAGTAAATTCTTAATGACCATAACCTCCGGGCGAGGCGGCAGATGCGAGTTACTTCTCACCAGGGGAAAACTGGTGGTTGACAGCGTTTTGTCCCTGTTTTTGGTGGTTTTGGAGTTTCTGGGAAGGTCGTTGCGCCGGGGAGCTTTACTCCCTCTGCCCGCGCGGCTTGAAAACCAGCCGCAGCGGTGTGCCGGTGAACTCGTAGGCCTTGCGCAGTTGGTTCTCCAGGTAGCGCTCGTAGCCAAAGTGTACCAGTTGGGTATCGTTGACGTGAAAGACGAACGTCGGCGGATCGACGCCGGGCTGGCTGGCGTAATAAACCTTGAGCCGCCTGCCGCGCTTGCTGGGCGGCGAGTGACGCGCCAGCGCGTCCTGCACCAGCCGGTTGAGCTCTCCGGTGGGAACGCGCTTGAAGCGGGCTTCTTGCGCCGCCAGCGCTGCCGGGATCACTTTGTGGACGCGCTGGCCCGTGAGGGCAGAGATGTAGAGCACGGGGACATAATCGAGGAACTTGAGCGTCTCGCGCACCCACTTGGTGTACTCGTCCATCGTGTACGAGTCTTTCTCCACGGCATCCCACTTGTTGACCAGCACCACCACGCTGGCCCATTCCTCGAGGATGAGGCTGGCTACGTGTGTGTCCTGTGCTGTGACGCCGTCGACGCCGTCGATCACCAGCAGCGCCACGTCGGCCCGCTGGATCGCCTTTAGCGCCCGCATCACGCTGTAACGCTCTACGCCCTGCTCGATCTTGCCCCGCCGCCGGACGCCGGCGGTATCGATCAGCGTGATAGGCGTGCCGTCCCATTCCAGGTGTGTGTCGATGGCGTCGCGGGTGGTGCCGGCGATGGGACTGACGATGGCCCGCTCCTCGCCGAGGAGCTTGTTCAGCAGCGACGACTTGCCCACGTTGGGCCGGCCTACGATAGCGATCTTGATCCGCGAATCTTGATTCGCGTCCTCTTCAGCCTCCACCTCGGCTGCAGGCAGCGCCTCGACCACGTCGTCGAGCAGGTCGGCCACGCCGGTGCCGTGCAGTGCAGAGACCGGGTAGACCTTTTCCAGGCCCAGGACGTAGAATTCGAGCGCATCCTGTCGCAGCCGTTCGTTATCCGCCTTGTTGGCGGTCAGAAAGACGGGGCAGCGAGCGCGGCGCAGGATATCGGCCACCTCTTCGTCGGCGGCGGTCAGGCCGCTGGCGGCGTCGGTGATAAAGATGACCGCATCTGCGTCCGCGATGGCCTGTTCGGCCTGGGTGCGGATGAGGGGGATGTAGGGAGCAGAGTCCTGCGTCAGCACGCGGTCAGGCCCGGGGCGCTTTCCGGCGCTTACGGTTTCGGGCAGCACCTCGATGCCGCCGGTATCGACGACGGTGAAGGTGACGCCGTTCCATTCGGCCTGCGCGTGCAGCCGGTCGCGGGTCGTGCCCGGCTGCTCGTGTACCACCGCGATCCGCTGCCCGACGATGCGGTTAAAGAGGGTGGATTTACCCACGTTGGGCCGGCCCACGAGGGCCACGATGGGAGTGGTCATCCTTCAATCCTTGGTCGGCGTCGCCGTGGGGGTGGGCGTCGACTCGGGAGTGCCCCTTGGGGTCGGCGTCGCCGTGGGCGCGATGAGGATCTCTACCTGCACAGTCGATGGCAGGACACTGTAGCCGGTCAAACCATCCGGCACCACCACCTGCGGCGTGATTTGGTGCGTGCCGGCGTCCAGCTCGAAGAGCTCGAGTACGACGCGGACGTTGCCTGGCTGCATGGCCTCCAGTTGGGGCAGCGGGCCGCTCAAAAAGACCTCGACGGTCGCGGGGGAGACAGTGGCCGTGAAGCCGGGCGCCAGGTTTTGCAGCGTCGGTGTGATCTCTATCGTCAGGCTGCTGTGGATGGCTTCGACGTAGTAGGTGACCGTCACCTCCTGTCCCGGCACGAGGGCGATGTTCGGCGGGACGCTGAGCGCCGGGTGGGCGACGACGTCGGCCTGGGCCCCCTCCACGCTCACGGGTTCGGTCTCGATAAAGCCCGGCAGTGCCGCGATGTCGTCGGGGGCGCCCGAGACGGTGACCGACTCTGGAGTGACGGAAAAGCCCGTGATCGTATAGCCGTAGGCGATCAGCCCTTCGCGTACGGGTTTGATGGTCAGCGTCCGGTAATCCGCTTTGAGTTCGATGGGGATGTGCACTTGAGCGACGTCAGGAGCCACCGTGACGTGAGGGACCGGCTGCCCTTCGCTGTCCAGGGGGCGCAGGGACAGCTCTTCCTCCACGTTGGCGTCGACATCCTGAATAGAGATCTGCGCTTCGGCTGCTACGGCGAGGTCGACGTAAGGGCCTGGGCCGCTCACTGTGACCGTCATCGGCGTGACCGTCATCGTCTGTGCCAGGTAGGCCAGTGCTGGCTCCCCCTCCACTTTTACGTTTACGGGCACGCTGCGCGCTACCCACGGTTGCAGCTCCAGAGTGACTTTAGAGGGTTCGACGAGTATCATTTCGAGGGGTTTTTTCCCTTCTGCAACTGCGACCTGAATGGGCACTTGATGGACGCCTGCCTGCAGGCCTGCCAGGTCGATGGTGGCGGAAAAATCCCCAGGCCGCAGGGAATTCCAGAGTGATTCGGGGGCGCGGAAGGTGATCTGAACTGCTGTGTTGGGTTCTTCCACGATCACCATGCCATCAGGCAGGCCCACCACTTTGACCGGTATCGATTGAGGGTAGCGGTCGGTGGTGGTGGGATCTGCCTCTTCGGCGGCGGTGATCCATGCCAGCACGGCCAGCATGAGCGCCAGAAGCACCAGAGGCAGGGTACTCGCAATCCAACGCAGTGCCGGTTTCACGTCTTTTCCTCGTCGCCGAATATTTGCCGCACCCGGGCAATCCACTTGGGCCAGGCCCGCTCCAGCACGGGTTGATAGAGCGCTCGCAGCACGGCTTCCAGCCGTTTGATATCCAGGTTGCGGATGATGCGTCCCCCGTGAGCGACAGAGATGGAGCCGCGCTCCTCGGAAACGACGATGACGATGGCGTCGCTTTCCTCCGTCACGCCGATGGCGGCGCGATGGCGCAGCCCTAACTGCCTGTCTGCGAGAAAGGCGGTCGAGAGCGGCAAGACACAGGCCGCGGCCAGGACGCGCTCGTCCCGTACGATGATGGCTCCGTCGTGCAGCATCGTGTGGGGGTTAAAGATGGTCACCAATAGTTCGGACGTGATGGCCGCATCAAGGAGGACGCCGCTATCTGCAAGCTCTTGCAGGCCGGTCTCACGCTCTAAGACGATGAGGGCCCCGCACCGTTTCTCGGCGAGTGTGTGGCTCGCCTGGGCGATTGCGGCCAGCGTCTGTTCCAGGGAGGCGCGCTTGCCCCGCATCCGGCCAAAGAGGGCCCCTGGACGTCCCAGCCGTTCCAGTGCTCGACGCATCTCCTGTTGGAATAGGACGGGAACGGCCACGAGCAGGGCCGGGAACACCTTTTCCGTCAGCCAGCCGAAGGCGCGCAGTCGTATGAGGCCGCTCAATAGAATGACGGCAATGATCAAAAAGATCGCGCCGCGCAGCAGGGGCACGGCCCGCGTGCCACGGACCAGGTACAGGATCCAGAAGAAGAGAAAAGCCACGAGCAGGATGTCGAGGATGTCTATCCATTCGAGCCGTTGCAGGTACCAAAGCAGATTTGCCACTGGTAAAATCCCGAGTCCTAGTTCTTCTCCCCCGGCTTACCCGCCGATCTGGGCAAGTAGTTGTTTGTAAGCGTCCACGTTGGGTGGATTGAGCGCGATGATGGCCCGGATGGTCGCCTTGGCATCCTCGGTTCGTCCGGCGTTCATTTGCAGGTCTCCCAGCTTGTCCAGGTGAAGCAGTGCCTGGTCGACGTTTCCGGCGTCGAGGTGTACCTGTGCCAGGCGGGTGCGCAGCGGGATGTCATCTGGGCGCTCGTTGACCGCATCTTCTAGGATGGTAAAGACGCGCTCCATTCTACCGCGTTCCCGGTGGGATTTCAGTAGATCGTCCATTTCGGCGATAGCCAGTTCTGGGCGCCCAAGGCGGTGGTAGAGTCCCATCAGCGTCAAGCGCGCCCGCTCGTCGTCGGGAGCTACTTTGCGAATCTGCTCATAGATACCGACGGCGCGCTTCCAGTCTACGCGCTGCATATCGATGTCGCCGATTTTGTGCAAGATGCGTACCGGCCAGCGACGTCCGGGATCGCCCCGTGGCGCAAGCCGCAGGGCCTCCTGGTATACCTCGCGTGCCCTGTCCATCTGTGCCTGGTTGTAGTAGCTCTCGGCCAGGACCAGGTAGTGATCCAGGGCCTCTTCGATCTTCCCGTGGCTGACGAGGATGTCGATCAGCTTGGCTCGCACCGTCGTGTCCATCGGGGCCAATTTCAGGACGCGGTTATACATCCCCACCGCCCGGCCGACGTTGCCGTGCGCCAGGTACGTGTGGGCGATGGCGACGAACTTGGCTACGGCCTCCTCCACTTTTCCCATCGCCAGCAGCACCTGGCCCAGTTGCCGGTGGGTGGGCAGGTACGTGGGAGCGCGCCTCAGGGTAGAATAGCATTCTTCGAGGGCGGCGTAGAACATGCTGCGCTTTGTGTATTCTTGAGCCAGGGCTACTGATTCGAGGATGTCCTCGGCCCCGGAAGTCGCCAACATCTCAGCCAAGCTCAGGGTGGGGCCCTCCTCGGCTAGCGTGTCAAGCCTCTGACGGGCCTGAAAGACCTTGTCCTCCCAGCCCTGCTCGCTGAGGAAGGTGACCAGGGAGTTGGTGAATTCGAGCGCCTGGTCGCGGTCTCCCTTGGCGACGTAGCCGTCGGTCAGATGTTCGTAGAGTTGGATCAGATCGTCGGCTTGATCGCGCTCGACGGTGGCCAGATCGACGATTTTGAGGACCTCGATAAAGTGCTCCAGCGCCTCGTCGATGCGCCCCTTGGCCCGGTGGCACTCGCCCAGGGCAAAGTGACTGCCCAGCGCATAGTCAGAGTAGGCGATCGACCGCTCGAACTGGGAGATGGCGGCGTCGAAGCGCAGCTTTTCCTGGTAGAGCAGCCCCAGGTTAAAGTGCACGGCGGGCTGATCGATCCCTGCCGCGACGACCTGCTCGTAGGCGTCGATGGCCTGGTCGACCTCCCCCCGCGTCTGAAGGTCGATCGCCCGCCCGAGCAAGCCGTCGGTCTCTGCCTTGCTGAGTTGGCGGACCTGGTCGCCGGCGGGAGGCGGTGCGATTTCGACCGAGTCCTCGTCCTCGAAAAAGCTCTCGGCAAGGTCGGTCAGCGCCTTCTGGCGCGCGATGGCGACCGGGCTGCCGCGGATTTCGGCGGTCTCTGCTTCTGGCGCGGTAAAATCCAGATCGACGGATTCGCCGAACGATTCGAACAGCCCCGGCGCTCCTTTGGAGGCCTCGGGTTCGGCGGCCGCCTGTTCGCTGTATCGCAGCGTGTCGTATGTGCGTAGCAAGCCGGTGTCGCGCGGAGATAGCTTGAGGGCGTGCTGGCAGATCTGTGTGGCGTAATCGATCTGCCCGCAGTCCTGATAGATGTGTGCCAGGGCCATGCACTCATTGACGGCTTCCTTGATCTGGCCATTTTCCTGGTAATACTGGAGCAGTTTCGCGTGCGCCTGCACGCAGTCGGGACAGGCGCGGACGGCGTCTTTCCATCGGTCCAATGCCAGGTGGGCGGCTTGCTGCTGGCTAAGGTATTGGCCGGCAGAGGCCATGTAAGCGTCGGCGGCCGGCTTTCCCTCTCCAAGTTGCTCCCGCGTCTGCCCGATGCGCTCTAGGAGCACGGGGTCGCTCGGCGTGACCTCGCTGGCTTGCTGATAGGCGGTGAGCGCGGGCTTTAGCTGGCCCGCGCCATAGTAGGCCTGTCCCAGGCCCATGAGGGCATTGGCGTCTTTGGGGAATTCAGCCAGCGCGCGCTTGTACTCCGTGATGGATTTTTCCCAGTCCTGGTCCCAGGCGGCGTTTGCCGCTGCCTGGGCGGCTTCTTCAAAGATTTTACGGTTTCCTGCCATAGGTTAACCTCTGGGCGTTGGCGATCGGTCGCTAATCGTCGTCACCCGACAACAACTCTGCCAAAACTGCTTTCTGCGCGTGCATGCGATTCTCGGCCTGATCCCAAAGCGCCGAGTGCGGGCCATCGCACACGCCGTCGGTGATCTCCTGGCCGCGATGGGCCGGCAAACAGTGCATGGCGATGGCGTCCGGCTTGGCCTCGGCCATCAGTTCCTCGTTGACCTGGTAGGGGGCAAAGGCGCGCGCTCGCGCCGCGGTTTCCTCCTCCTGGCCCATCGAGGCCCACACGTCGGTATAGACCACGTCGGCCCCGGAGACGGCCTCGCGCGGGTCGTGGGTCGCCAGCAGGGTGCTGCCCGACTCGCCGGCCAGCTTTTGCCCCAGCGCCCACACGTCGGCGGGCAGCTCGTATCCCGGCGGCCCGGCGATGGCGAAATCCATCCCCAGCATCGCCGCGCCAAAGATGAGGGAGACGGCGACGTTGTTGCCATCGCCGACGAACGCCAGCCGCTTTCCTCCGAGGTCCCATCCCTTAACCTCGACGATGGTGAGAAAGTCGGCCAGGCCCTGGCAAGGGTGGTTATAGTCGGAGAGGCCGTTGATCACGGGCGCGCTGGCGTACTGGGCCAGGGCGAGGATATCGGCGTGGGCAAAGACGCGCGCCATGATCCCATCGACGTAGCGCGAGAGGACGCGGGCGGCATCGGGCACGCTCTCCCGCTCGCCCAGCTTGATCTCGTTGGGGGAGATATAGATCGCCTGGCCGCCCAGGTGGATCATGCCCATCTCGAAGGAGACGCGGGTGCGCAGCGAGGGCTTTTGAAAGACCATGCCCAGCGTCTTGCCCTTTAGCAGCGGGCGATTGCCGCCGGCTTTCCACTCCGCCTTCAGGTCTAGTGCCTTCTGCAGCAGGTCGCGCAGCCCGTCGGGGGTCAGTTCGGTCAGCGCCAGAAAGTGTTCCATGCATTATCTCCTGCGGCCGGATCACCCCGGCCCGTCGTTTTTCTTCCACGGCCAAGGCCGCGTCCAAAAACCAGCCTGGTTTTTGGACGCTTCCAAGTATACCACAAGCACCGCATGAATGAAAGCGGGTACGCCTTCTTCTTCCCCCTCCAACTCCCCCCGCTGGGTGGAGGAATGCCTGATGAAGAGGATGCAGAACGCAAGATCAGTGCAGTGCGCCCAGCACTTGACAACCTCGCCCTCCGTGTTATTATAGCGCGCGTACAAAATGCCCGCGCCTGTACCTCAATTGGATAGAGGGGCGGCCTACGAAGCCGACCGTTGTGGGTTCAAGTCCCGCCAGGCGCGCCTTAAGTATATCGGTTTTGCCCGGGGGAACAAACCACCGGGCAAAGGTACAAAATGCAACGCGAGGAAGCCGGTATGTTTGGAGGGTGAGATGAGAAGTAAGGCATTATTCCTCGTCCTGTTGGTTTTGATCGGTAGTGTGTTGGCCTGCACCCCGCTTGTCATTCCCACTTTGATACCGACCTACACGCCGACACCGCCCCCTGCGGAAACGCCGACGCTGTTTCTCACAGATACGCCGACGCCAACGGAAACGCCGACGCCGTTTCCCACAGATACGCCGACGCCTCAGTCAGCCGAGGTGACGCCCGCCTTGCTCGACGTGTGCACACTCTTGACTCCGGAAGAGGTCGAAGCCGTGCTGCGAAGCCCGGTGACCGTGCTGCCCGCCCCCGAGACGGGCAACTGCTCCTACGTGGCCGAGCTTGGCGAGGGCGATATGATGCCGGTGACCGTCGCGCTCGGCGCCGGCCACGGGGAGGAAGGCAAGGCCATCATGTTGGTCAGCGTCGCCATACTCACTTTCTTCACCGGAGGGAGTGAGGCGGCCCAGGAGAATTTCGAGCGCCTGGAGAGCGCCCTGCCGGATATGACCATGCAGGAGGTGGTGGCCGAGCTGGTTCTTGTCCTGGAGTCGGTCGGCTTTGAGGTCATCCCCTACGAAGGCGTCGGAGATGCGGCGTACTGGCTGTGGTTCGAACAGGAGGGCGTGAGCATAGGCGAACTGATCATCGTCCGGGGTGAATCGTGGTTGACCATAGCGGTGGTCGGCCAGCCGGAGGACGAGGCCCTGCAGACCGTCGAGGCGTTGGCCGGCACTGCCCTGGAGCGGCTGCCGCCGGCGTTCTTCGTGCTGCCCCCTGAGGAATAACTGGAGATACGCTGACCCGAGTCGCGGCCGAGGGAAAGACGCCCAGGTTTTCACCACAAAGGGGATAGCCCCAACTTGGCCTTTTCCTTCTCCCGGATGGCCGCCTTGATGCCCCGTCTGCTCAGTTCCGCGTTCGCCTCGCCCAGGTGATGCTGGCTGTGCCTGAGCACGCACAGCAGCTTGCCCATCCGGGTTTGGCCGGTCCAAGGTGCACCTTCTCCGGCTCGAGTGGGACTGCATCATCGAGCTTGGCGAGCCTCTCTCCGACGGCTGCCCTTACCTCGGCCAGCTTTAACAGCGCGTAACTACTCAGCCCCGCTTCGCAGCTGCCTTTCGCGTGTGAAAAGAGAGGGGGCGGGGG
>JAFGED010000015.1 GCA_016931785.1 Anaerolineae bacterium | reverse complement strand
TTTGCCCCCTGGGGCGGCGGGCAATCGGCTTCCAGCGAAATAGGCGCAACACACGCTTTAGCATTCATCGAGCAAGGGCAAATGCACGCTTGCGAATCTTGTTTTTGTGCAGCGAGCTTGGATGCCCAAGTACAAACACACCCACTAACAGCAGCGCTCAAACCAAACTGCAGTAGCTCAAAAGAGCTGTGGAGGCCTGCCACCTCCGGTGGTCCAAGGCCTCCACAGCTCGACAACAAAAAGATCTACGATCATGCACTCTCAGGCGCGGCCCCCTGGACGGCGGGCCTACGCAACAGGCTGTTGACGAGCAGCAAGAAACCGACGAACAACAGCGTCGCCGGGCCGAGGGCGTTGATCAGGATCCACCCAGGAAACAGCGCCGACATCCCGATCATCCCAAAGGCAGCCACCGCGCACAGGATGGCCCCGGCGATGAAAAGCCCGTTCGTGCGAGCCTTGAGATTGACGATCAAGAACGCCAGTCCCACCGAGAGCGGCTCGATGGCCCACAGCACCGCCCACGATTCCCAAAAGCCGGTGATGGCGCAGAATTGAAACACCAGCCCGTTGGCCCCGATGATGACGGCCGGGATAAGCAGCCAGATTGCGCGCATCCAGATTGCGGCCAAGAGAAAACCCAACGCCACCGCCAACACCTCGACAGGCCACAGCCATTCCCAGGCCCGCCAGGCATCGAGAAGGCTGGCAAACAGCAAGACGCCGCCGGTAGCCAGGATTGGCACGCCGGGGATGAAGAGACTACCCAGCCCGCGCTTGCCCCACGCCAGGAAGGGCGCCGCCACAAAGATCAACCCCGTGCCCACGACGACCAGCGGCCAGAGCCGCCACGATCCAAAGCGCAAAAAGCTTATGCCCAGCAGCGGCATCCCCAGCGTGAACGCCAACGCCAAGCCCCCCATCAGGATCAACAAAATGCCCATCAGAACCGAAAATCGCTTGCTCATCTCTTTCTCCTTGTCTCTCAAATTCACCTACAGGATATCACACCGTCAAGCGCGTTGCCTATCCATTGGCTAACAGCTTGCTATCGAGTTTTCACCAGGCCAGAAACCGTTTGACATAAAAAACCGCGGAGCGCGAATCCTCGTCGCCCCGCGGCCCGAAAGGCAGCTCTTTCGCAGCGCGTCAATACCTTTTGCGCCGCGCGCGCCTGGTCGCCACCGCCTGATCATCGACCAGCCGCCGCTCGCACACCTTGCGAAAGTGATAGCCGTAGATGGCGAACGTCACGGCCTCCGGGAAAAGCCTGGGGCGGTGGAAAAGCGTCCACAGCAAAAGCCTCCAATAGTGAAATCGCTCTTTGCCAAGAATACCCAGGCGGACGATCGAACGGAAAAAGGCCAAGACGCGCTCGCGGTCAAGCGGTGGCTTGATCTTGGGCGGCCTGTACTCCCACAAAAAGGTCCTGACGCGCTCGTAATAGTGCTTGGGCGAATAGATGTGCTCCATGATGCGCCTATAGCCCGCGCGCAGCGTATCCAGGTTCATGCGGGAAATGATGTTCGTCGTGCCGTCCACGTTATCCCCAGTGAGGCCTTCCTGCAAGCGGCCCTCCCGCCTCAAACGCTCGTACAACTGCGTGCCCGGAATCGCCTGCAGCAGTCCCACCATCGCCGTGACGATCCCGCTCTTTTGGATAAAGTCGATCTGACGTTGAAAGATCGAGGGCGTGTCGCTGTCAAAACCGACGATAAAGCCGCCCTGCACCTGCAAGCCCGCCCGCTGGATGCGCTTGACGTCCTCCACCAGATCGCGGTTCTTGTTCTGCTTCTTGCTGCACTCGGCCAGGCTGTCCTCGTCCGGCGTCTCGATGCCGATGAACACGGTATCGAACCCGGCCTCAGCCATCAACTGCATCAACTCCTCGTCGTCGGCCAGGTTGATCGAGACCTCGGTGTTGAACGGAATGCCGTCCCTGCCCTTCTGCCACGCGATGAGGGCCGGCAGCAACTCGGTCTTGAGGACCTTTTTGTTGCCGATGAGGTTATCGTCCACGAAGAAAACCTGCCCGCGCCAGCCCAAATCATACAGGCCGTCCAGCTCGACGATGATCTGCCCGGCGGTCTTGGTGCGCGGCTTGTGGCCGAACAGCGCGGTCACGTCGCAGAACTCGCAGTTGAACGGGCAGCCGCGGGAGAACTGGATGCACATCGAGGCATACCTGTTCAGAGCGGCCAGCTCCCACATCGGGACCGGCGTCTCGCGGATATCGGGGAACTCGGTCGTCGTATAGATACGCTCGGCCCGCCCGCGCTCCAGGTCCGCCAGGAAAGGGGGCAGCGTGATCTCTGCCTCGCCGAGCACAAAGTGGTCCACTCCCTCGAACTGCTCGTGCTCACTGGCAAATATGGGCCCGCCGGCGACAACGCGGACGCCCGCCTGCTTGCAGCGGGCAATGATCTGGCGGGCCGAGTCTCGCTGCACCGTCATCGCGCTGATAAAGACATAGTCCGCCCACTCCAGGTGCTTGTCCTTGAGCGCGGTCACGTTGACGTCGACCAGGCGCTTTTCCCATTCGGGCGGCAGCATCGCCGCCACCGTCAACAAGCCCAGCGGGGGCAACGAGGCTTTCTTGCGAATGAACCTGAGCGCGTGCTTGAAGCTCCAAAACGTATCTGGAAACTCGGGATAAACGAGCAAGATGTTCAAGGCCTTCCTCCTATTCGGTCAAATGCAACGACAACCAACTCACTCAGAGTCCAAACATACCGGCCGCGCTGGCGAGCAAAGAGCCCACGCCGGTGATCACCCCGATGCCGACGATCAACCCGACGGATAGGAGGCCGCCTACCAACGCAATGAGGCGGCTCAATCCCTGGGCCAGGCGCTTGCTCCCCGCCAGCCAGACGGGTACCCAGATCGAAAGGACCACGATCAGCACCTCAAAGACCCACAAAAAGATCCAATGCTCCCAATTATTGGTCAGCGAGCAATAAGCCAGAATCAACCCCGTCCCGAAGACAATGCCTGCCGGAATCAGCATCCAGACAGAGGAAAAGACGTACATGATGCCAAATAGGGCCAAGGAAACCAGAAATATCTCGATCGGCCAACCCACCTCAAAGATCTGCCAAAAGTTCAACAGGGTAGCCAGGGTCAGCATACACCCGTTGCCGACGAGCACGATGCCGATCGCACCGGGAACGACCAACCCTCTACCGCGCTCGCGGCCCGCGCGTTCGAGAGCCCGTGCCCGTCTGGTGGTCGATCTCTCGCCTGAATCCTCGTCAGCCGCCGCACCGGGTGCAAGCGGGGGTACCGGCGGCGCCGGAGCCTCTGGCACTGCCGCCAAGTCCTCTTCGGGCAATCGACCCTTCATGGCATCGGTCGCGGCATCCGTGGCCTCGCGCAGCGCGTCGGCCGTCTTGGCGAGCGCCAGGTGCGCCACGGCGCCCAATGCGCCAAGGAAATCCTTCCCGGCCGTACGCAGGCTCTGCGTCCCCTGCCCACCCGCCGTCTTTTGCTTCCGGCCCAACGAGGCATCGGTATCGTCATCGGCAAAGTCCACGTCGGTGATTCGCTCCCGCTCCGTGCCGGAAAAGACCGCCACCGCCTCTGAGGGAGCTTCCGCCGTGGTGAATGAGAGCGGCAACGAGATGCGCTGCGGGATATCGACCCCCGCCTCTCCGGTAGCTGCATACAACGCCTCGGCCATCTCCTCGGCGGTTTGATAGCGGTCTGCGGGCCGCTTGGAAAGCGCCTTCAACACGATTCGCTCGAACGGCTCGGGAATCTCCGGCTCGATCTGGCGTGGCAGGGGCAGTGGGTCGTTGAGGTGTTTCATCAAGACGGCCAGGGGCGTATCGGCGTCGAAAGGCACCCGCTGCGTGAGCATCTCGTAGAGCATGATGCCCAGCGAGTAGATATCGCTGCGGATATCGCTCTGGCCCTCCAGCCCTTGCTCGGGCGCCATATAGTTAAGCGTGCCCATCAAGGCACCCGAGGCCGTGTGCTGCGTGCTGCCGACGATCTGGGCGATGCCAAAGTCGGTGATGACCGCCTCGCCGCGCTTGGTCAACAGGATGTTGGCCGGCTTCAGGTCGCGGTGGACCATGCCCTCGCTGTGGGCGTATGCCAACCCGTCGAGCACGTCGAGCATCACGCGCACGACCTCCCCCAGAGGCATGTGCTCATCGCGCACGCGATAGTCGTTCAGGCGCGTCTTGAGTGTATCGCCTTCCAAGAGCTCCAAAACGATGTAGTAGACATCCCCCTCGACATCCGAGTCAAAGACCTGCACGATATTGGAATGGCGCAAGGCGGCGATCGCCCGCGCCTCGCGGCGGAACCGCGCCAGGAACTCCCTATCCTCCACCAGGTCGGAACGCAGCACCTTGAGCGCCACGTAACGGTCGAGCTGCGGATGATAGGCCCGGTAGACGCGCGCCATCCCGCCGCGCCCCAGCGGCTCCAGCACCCGGTACCTTCCCAGAATTTGACCCTCCAGGAGAGCAGGTGCCATACCCTTTCCTCCCTCACTCAAAGACGATGTCCCCTCATCCGCAGGAGTTGGCTCTTGTGCATTCTTCTTTGCCATCATCATCCACCTCTGCGGATAAGGATATCACATTGCCGGCCGTCCTGCCTATCGGCCAGCTAACAACCGGCTATCGAATTGTGTGTGCAAAACAAAGCGCAAAACGCAAGGCTCTGTTTACGTTTTACGCTTTACGGCTCACGCCCAGGGTTATACTTCTCCCTATGGCCCAATGCCCGCCTCACCTCTGCATGACCAGCTTATACCCCAGCCCACGCACGGTGAGCAACAGTTGGGGCTCAGAGGGGTCAAGCTCCAGTTTCGAGCGCAGCCGGCGCACGAGGTTCTCCACCTGGTAATCGTATACCCCCTCCTGATACTCGGGCCAGACGGCGACACCGATATCGTCCTTCGAGCAGACCTCCCCCTGGCGCTCGTGGAGATAGGCCAGCAGCGCAAACTCCTTGGGCGCAAGGGGGACCGCCTGCCGGTTCACCCGCACGACCCCGGCGGTCACGTCCACCTCCAACTGCGGGAAGGGCGTATCGCGGAAAGTGATATCGGGATCGTGAAAGGTCAGCACGACGTCGCCGACCTTGATACGATCTTCGTCGTGCAACGCTATGGGCGATAGCACCCGCTCATCGTTGAGAAAGGTGCCGTTGGTGCTACCCATATCCTCCAGCATCACACGCCAGCCGTCCCGGCGAACACAGGCATGCTCGCGCGAGACGCGCTTGCTGGTGACGACGACATCGTTCTCGACCGCCCGACCGATGACGATCAAGTCCTTGGCCAATGGATGTTCACGCCCCGTGGGATCGGTGAGATACGGGACCTGTTCGGCTGTCGAGTCAGTCGCCGCCATGGGTTGCCTCCGGGCACAAGTCTACTCCGACTTGCCCAACCTGTCAAACTGAAACACGAAAGATACCGAAGTGAAGCTCCCCGGCGCAAAGCGCCGGGGCTTCCGGGGAGTCTCCCCTTTGGGGAGCTTCCTAAGGGAAAAGCCCGAGCGAGCTTCGCTCGCACAGGGACTGCCGCCCCCAAATCCCCCGCTTTGCGGCAATCCTGCGGATTACGGCAATCCAAGGGATTGCACCTCATCCCCACCGCAATGCGGTAGCCAACCGCTTCGCGGTTGGACGTTCTCTGGCTTTTCCCCATAAATCGGGGCCCCCGCCCCCTCTCTTTTCACATGCGAAAGGCAACTGCGAAGCAAGGCTGAGTAGTTACAGCGCTTTATAGTACAGGAGAACAACAGAGCGTCGACCAAATGTTGACGGGAGCGCCAGGAGGACTATAATCAGCCCAAACCTGAACCGGGAGAGAGAGATGAAAGCAATCGACCTGCGCAGTGATACCGTGACCCACCCCACCCCGGCGATGAGGGAGGCCATGTACCGGGCGGAGGTGGGCGACGACGTGTACCGAGAAGATCCCACCGTCAACCGGCTGGAACAGATGGCCGCGCAGAGGTTGGGCAAAGAAGCCGCGCTGTTCGTCGTCAGCGGCACGATGGCAAACCTGGTCGCCCTGCTGACCCACTGCGGACGCGGCGACGAGGTGATCCTGGGCGACCGCAGCCACACCTACATGTTTGAACAGGGCGGGATGGCCGCGCTAGGAGGCATCACCCCCTGGCCGATCCCCAACCAACCCGACGGTACGCTGCGCCCGGAGGATATCGCAGGCGCGATCCGGGGGGACAACGTCCACTTCCCGCGCACGCGCCTGCTCTGCCTGGAAAACACGCACAACATGTGCAACGGCGCGCCTCTGACGGCGGAGTATACCGCCCAGGTAGCCTCCCTGATCCACGGCCGCGGCCTGCGGGTGCACCTGGATGGCGCACGCATCTTTAACGCCGCAGCGGCGCTGGGCGTGGACGCGCGGGAATTGGTGCGTGAGGCGGACTCGGTGATGTTCTGCCTTTCCAAGGGGCTGTGCGCGCCGGTGGGCTCGCTCCTTTGCGGCGACGCCGATTTCATCGCCGAGGCGCGCCGAGCGCGCAAGATCATCGGCGGAGGGATGCGCCAGGCGGGCATACTGGCGGCGGCGGGAATCGTCGCCTTGGAGCAGATGACCGGGCGCGTAGCGGAGGACCACGCCCGCGCCAAACGCCTGGCTGAGGGACTGGCACAGATTCCGGGTATAGCCGTCACCCCGCCTGCGAGCAACATCCTTTACTTCCAATTGACGGACGAGACCACGAAAACGCAGGAGGAGATCGTCAGCGGGCTGGCAGAGCGCGGGATCCTGCTCTTGGGCCGCCTGGAAGGCCGCTTCCGGGCCGTGACGCACTATTGGATCGACGACGCAGGCGTTGAAAAGACCATCCAGGCCATGCGAGCGATCATGTGAAAAACCCCACTGTGCGCCATAGTACCAAACTCCTGTTACAAAGCGCCTAGTACCGAGTTCCTATTGTATGCCGTTGCAGGGCGGTATATAATGAAAACAAAAGGCCTGCGTTCTGCAATGGGCGTTGCATCGACAACCTGGGGGTGGGTATAAAGGCTGCACGATTGAACCCCAGGTCGATGCTTGTTTGACCATACTCGCCCATTTTGTCGCACAAAAGTGGGCGCCGGGGGATTGCACAGGGTTTCCACACAGGACTCGCTTGGAGATTCCCCTTAGCAAACGTTCAAAATCAACTTGCATTTTCTCCTATTGTATGGGAGGATTTCGCCAAAAAAGTACGAACGTGGTAACTACTCAGCCTTCGCAGCTGCCTTTCGCGTGTGAAAAGAGAGGGGGCGGGGGGTTTGGAGAGCGGCGATCCTTCGGCTTCGCTCAGGACAGGCGCCGCTCTCCAAACCCCCATCTCTCCCTTTTTCGAGCGAGGG
>JAFGED010000138.1 GCA_016931785.1 Anaerolineae bacterium | reverse complement strand
TATACACCAGTTTGCTAGGGTTCTCATCCAATGAGGGCGGATATGGGCACGCTCTGTTCCATTTTGAGGTTCTCGATTCGGAGGCGGCAACGGCGCCGGTGAATCCTGTGCTGGGCGATATCGGTTCTGTGTTGCCCAACATCGTGGCCTGTGGGGTGATCGTGCTGATACTGCTGGTTTGGAATCAATTTCGAGGCCGCCGGATCAACTGGCGTGCCAGACTCGAAAGCGATGGCAGCGTTGAGGCGGAGAGCAGGGTTGGAGAGGAGAGATGCTTCACGGTGGGGCTGCTGCGAGATAAGTGAACGTGCTGCGTGTTACGTGTACTATCGACGTAACACGCAGCACGCACCTTGTTTCAGTCGGCTGCAATCTCCACCCGCGCGGTCATCCCTGGCCGGAGGTTGAGATCGGTGGCCTCCAGCTCGATGGTCAGCGTGTAGGTCGTATCCCCTTGCTGCACCACCGCGACCGGCGAGACGGTCGCCACGTGTCCTCGCAGCGCTTTGTCCTGGAAGGCGTTGACCCGCACGGTAGCCTCCTGTCCTTCCCGCACGCGGGCGATCTGCAACTCTCCCACGTTCTTGGTATCGACGAGCCAGCGAGAGACGTCGATCAACTCGATGACGGGCGTGCCGGGCGAGACCCATTCTCCCATGCTGACCGGCACGGCGGAGATGATGCCGTCAAAGGGCGCTGTCAGCGCCGAGCGCGTCAGGCTATCCTGCGCGGCTTCCAGGGCGAGCTGCGCGCGTTCCACGTCCAACTGCGCCAGGATCAGTGCCTCGGGTGCGACGGGGTGTTCCGCATCATACAGTGCAGCTTGCGCCTGGGCTAGTTGCGCCTCGGCCTGGGCGATGGCGACGGCGTAACCGTGATCAGCAGCGTGTAGTTTGTACTGCGCCAGCACGACATCGTAGTATTCCTGAGCCTCTTCCAGTGCGCGCGCCTCTGGCGAGTCATGTGCCCAGTCGCGTTTGCGCGGGTCGTTCAGCACCTTCTGGTATTCGTTCTGCGCGTCTTCCAATGCCTGCTCGGCGTCCTCCAGCGCGGCGCGGTCGATGGTGTCATAGTGCTCGCGCATGCCAGCCTGGATATGTGCCTGCGTCAGCGCCGCCTGCGCGCTGGAGATAGCCGCCGTCGCCGCCAGCACCTGCTCCGGTATGGGCTCGGCGTCCGTCTCTAGCTGGGCCAGGCGGGCCTGGGCGCTTTCCAGCTCGACTTGCGCCTGCGCTACCGCGCGCGCCAGCTCGGCGTCGTCGAGGGCGGCCAGCACCTGCCCCGCCTCCACGTGCTCGCCGACCTCGACCTCGACCGATTCGACCGTGCCCCCGACGCCAAAGCTCAGCAGCACCTGTTGGGCGGGCTTGAGCGTGCCGTTGGCGGCGATGGGGCCGACGGCCGGCTGGTATACCGGGTTGGCGTCGGAAGCCTGGGTTGGCGCGGCTTGGTTGCTGGATTCACCATTGCACGCGGCCAGGCAAAGGGTTGCCAAGATGAGCGTTAGTGCTATCTTGATGAGTTTGTAGGTAGATGTATGCTGTTTCATTACGACTCCTTTGTGCCAAGTTTGCTCTGATGATACCATCTCGGGGCCAGGTTTTCCATAGGCACGCGTCACGACAGGCTTGTTACCGCCATCACATTGCACTGTGACACTGTAACGCGCTATCTCCTCTCAATCACCGCCACCGGATCGAGCCGCGCGAGCGCCCAGGCAACGGCGCCCGCGCTGACTGCGAGTACGGCCACGGGCACAGGCAGCGTGTACAGCCAGGGAATAGGGTTGAAAAAGTCGATCCCCAGGCCGACCGGGGCGTATACGGCCTGCTGCATGTAGAGCACGATGGCGCCGCATCCCAGCAGGCCGACCAGCCAGGCCGCTCCGGTGGTCAAGAGACTCTCGCGCACGACGCGCCACACCAATTGCGGGCGGGTAAAGCCCAGCGCGCTCAACACACCAAACTCGGCCTGCCGCTGGGCAAGAAAGACATAGTTGAGGCCCACCAGGGCCAGGGCCGCCACCAGGGCGACGACGCTTTCCATCAGCGAAGTGGTGAACAGCAGCGTGTTTGCTGCATCTTGCCACCAGGCCTCCTGCTTGCCATAAGTGAACACGGTGCGTCGCTCCCCGTCAATTTCGTTTTCCAGCCACCCATCGAGCGCCGCCCGTTGCCCGGCTTTGGGTACGACGATGAGCGAGAGATCGCTTTTCCAATAGTCCTGGTAGGCGTTGACAAACTCCAGCGATGAAAAGCTCAGCCAAGAGCCCTCATCCGGGGCAAAGATGCCCGAAACCACCAGTTCGGAGGGCAGCTTGGGCGCGCCTGGGTAGATGGGATGATCGCGATTGCCGATCACGTCGCCCACCTGGATGTCCCGGTTTTTGGCAACGGTCCAGGGAATGACGATCTCGTTGGTATTGGGGTGTGGTAGATCGCCTTCCGCCAGTTTCAGGCCGTAAAGCTCCACCAGATAGGCCAAGTCCTCCGCTGTGACGCCATACGCCTGGACGGGATAATCTATCATCATCGGAGGAATTGCGATCTCTAGAGGCGTAAAGACATAGACGGGAATCGTGCGCTTGGCGCCTGGGTGCGCGCGGATTTGCGCGATCACCGCCGTATCCAGGGGTACCCCCTTTTGAGAGACCAGACTCATCGGCTCTAGGGGAGTCAGCGGCGGTTGCAGCATCACATCGGTGGAGGCTTCGAGGATAAACACGAACAGCGCCGTGCCTACGATCATCAAGGCCATGGTGCCGACCAGCACCGCTGCCTGGCTCGTGTGCCGCCGGTAGAAGGTGGCCGAAGCCAGCGGGCGGGGCAATCTCCCTGCTTTGCCACGTCCCGTGTGGCCGGATCGCGCTTTTTCCAGACTTAACTCTCCTCGCTCGACGATTGCCACGGCATCCATGCGTCCGAGAGTCCGGGTGGCGGTGAAAATTGTAGATCCGACCACCGCCAGCGGCAAGGGTGCCACAAGCACAAGCGCTGATCCCTGGATCGGATCGAAGCCATACCCCTGGGGGGCGTAGAAGGCGGCGCTCATAGCGGCCATCCCGCCAAACGACACCAGGATGCCCAGTGTCCAGCCGGCGACCGCCAGTCCGGCCGTCTCTATTGCCAGGCGGCGCGCCAACCATCTCTTGCCGCGGCCCACGGCGTGCAGCGTGCCAAATTCGGGCAGCCTTTGCAGAAACGCCAGACGGTTTACAGTACCGATGACCAGCGTAATGGCTGCCGTCACCAGCAGCACGATCGGCGAGAACGTCATCATCAGCAACATCTGGTTTCTCGTCACCTCTTCCAGTAGAAGCTGGTGTGTATAGACGTCGGTGCGCGAATTGCGGATGGCCTGGGTGAGAAAGTTATCCACCGCTGCCTCGCGGCCCGGATAGGCGATGACCAGTACACCGTAGTTGGCGATGTCGCGATAGCGTTCGTGTCCTTCCAGGTACTCGTACGACACGATTCCCAGCCGGACGTCGCCGGACAGAATGCCCACCAGTTCCAACGGGGTGACGATGCTGGGATAGGCGTACTCGTCTTTGCTCCAATCGAACGTGTCGCCGATCTCCAGGTCGAGTGCCATGGCAGCTTCCCAGGAAAGCGCGACGCCGTTGGTGCGCGGCTGCGGCAGATGGCCTTCGATGAGGGTGACGCCGCTGTGGGCCAGCACTGTAGCGACATCCGCTTCATACAGGCCGATCAGGCGGAAGGGCGTGGAGACTCCCCCTGCATTCGGCACCGCTATTTCCAAACTGCTCTGCGGCAGCGCCTGGGCCACGTCTGGGTGGGCGCGAATTTGAGCGGTCACGGCTGGGTCGGGCGTGCTTGCCCGATCCGACTGCACCAGGCTGAATTTACTCAGATACTGATTGATAGTGCGAGGAGGGGTGACGAATGTTTCTTGCATCAGACCGACGAGCAGATAGATGCCCGTGACTGCCAGGGCCAAGAGACCGGCCAACATCAACGCCCGGCGTTTGTGGCGGCAGTAGTATGTGAAGGGGGATAGTGGATTCACGCAGTTGCCTCCTCTGTCTTGCGGGCCACGCGATCCTCGACTTTGATGACCTGGCCGTCGCGCATCCTGATGACCAGGTCGGCCTCGGTCAGGATCTCGGGGTTGTGGGTCACGGCGATGAGGCTGCCCTGGTCGCGGTAGCTGCGCAAGAGGCCCATCACCTGCAGGCCGGTGTGGCGATCCAAAAGCCCCGTCGGCTCGTCGGCAAAGATGATGCGCGGACGGTGGACCATCGCGCGGGCGATGGCCACCCGCTGGCGCTCACCGCCGGAAAGCTCGTAGGGAAAGCGGTGCAGCTTCTCGCCCAGCCCGAGATCGGTCAGTAGCGCCTTGGCCTGCTCGGCGTGGGCCTTGTCCTGCACAGGTGATGAGACCATCACGTTTTCCAGCGAGGTGAGATAGTTGATGAGAAAGTGCTGCTGGAAGACAAAGCCATACTCGCTACGGCGTAGGGCCACGCGTTCCCGGTCCGGCATCTTGCCATAGGCGCGCCCATCCAGGTAGATGTCGCCCGCGGTCGGCCGGCGCAGCCCACTCAGCAGGTACAGCAGCGAGCTCTTGCCAGAGCCCGAAGGCCCCAGGATGCCGATGAACTGGTGATCCTCTACGCTCAGCGAGACGTCGTTAACGGCGTCCAAGGTAGACTCGCCGTCTCTGTAGGTCAATGTAAGATGTTCTCCTTGTAGCATTAGAGTCCTCCTCTAGTTGGTTTTACTGCTCTTATGATACCAATTCTGCACCGGATTTTCCATAGGCGTGTGTCACAGCGTGGCTATGACAGTGTCATGCGATCCTGTGACATAGTTTGTGATATTTTCAGTATCATCGTAGCTACTCAGCCCTCCCTTTTTTGAGCGAGGGCCACTGCTCGGGCGAACAGCCTGAGTAGATGCGTATCATCTCAATAATCCCGGGGCGGAGGGGGTGTGGGCGGGCGCTTTGCGCCCGCCCACACCCCCAAGAAATTCCTTTCTGTGGCGTTGCAGTATGCCACATCGAAGATGTGGGTAAGCACCAGACGCTTGGGTTTTGACTTTCTTTCTGGCTGGAGTACAATGGATTCGGCGATGGAGGAGCAGTCAGGAGGATGGGATGATCCGCGTTGCCGTTGTGGACGATCATCCGCACGTGGCGATTGCCCTGCGTGCATTGCTGGATGAGACGCCCGATATTCAGATGGTGGCCGAATCGCGGCGCGGGGGCGACGTGGCGGCTCTGGTTCGCCGGACCCGGCCCGACGTGCTGCTGCTCGACCTCTTTATCGAGCCCGAGTTCGACGCATTGGCGGCGGTGCGCGGACTGCGCGCCGATTTCCCCGGTCTAAAGGTCTGCTTGCTCAGCGCGTATCTCGAGCCCTCTCTCGTGCGCGACCTGCTGCAGGCGGGCGTCTATGGTTATATCCTCAAGGACGACGACTACGTCTCCAAAATCGCGACCATCGTCCGCGACCTGGCCGACGGTAGGGTTTACTTGAGTCCCCAAGCTTATGAGGCGCTGGCACAGGCCACGCGCGCCGAGGGAGACGAGCAACCGCTTTCGGAGCGCGAGATCGAGATTCTGCGTCTGGCCAAGCGCGGCCTGCGCAACCCGCAGATCGCCCAGGCGCTTTACATCTCATCCGGTACGGTGCGCAATCACCTCAGCGCCATCTATCGTAAGCTGGGGGTGCACAGCCGTCACGAGGCGCTGCAGATCGCCGACGAGCGGCACCTGATCTAGAGTTGGGTGGAACGTGAAATGTGAAACGTAAAGCGTAAGGCGTTATGGCGGTGGCGCATTACGTTTTGCGAATTACGCATCACGGACATAACATCAGGATAGTCATCGTGAGAGATGGTGGATCACTGCTAATCGGTATCGTAGTAGGAGCGCTCGTCCTGGCGTTGGGCTTTTTGCTGTGGCGCGGCGCGCGCCGGTGGTGGCGGGCATGGCGTTATGGCGTTCCCATCGATCACAGCACGCTTCTGGTGGAGTATGGCCGCAGGATGACGGGCGCGCCTGACCGGCAGGCGCTGGCGCAATTGTTGACCGCCGAGCTGCCGCGTGTGTTGCAGGTCGAGCGCGCGGCGTTGTTACTGCCGGAGGGACATCACCTCGTCGCCGTTGATGGGAACGACTTGTACCTGCCCGTCAGCCACGCGGCGGCCCGTTGGGTGGCATCGGGCGGGGAAGCGCAAAGCACAAGCCGCGGGCGGTTGCACGAATTGATCCGGCAGGGGCCTGCCGATTTGGATTGGACGCGCGTCTGGGCGCCCTTGATGCGCGGCGTCGACCTGCGTGGCCTGTGGCTACTGGGTCAGCGAGAGGGCAACTTCCTCTATTCGCCCGAGGATTTGAGCTGGCTGACGGCCATTGGCCGCCAGGCCGCCGTCGTGCTCGATGCGATTCACTACGCCGAGCAGGAGCGGCGCGCCGCTTCCGAGATTCGGGCGCTCTATCAGCAGGTCGTCGAGACACGGGAGATGGAGCGCGGGAGGCTTTCGCGCGAGCTGCACGATGGCGTGTTGCAAGACCTGTGTGCGGTGACGCGCGACTTGAAGGCATTGGAGGCGCAGCAAGGGGAGAGCGAGGCGCCCTTTGCAGATTTGGTGATCCGTTCCGGCGAAGCGGTGAGCGCGCTGCGGGCGATCTGCCACGATCTGCGCCCTCCTCTCTTGCAGCATGACCTCGCCGTCGCGCTCAAAGCGCTGGTCGAAGAGCTGGATGTGCGCTCATCTGCTCCTGTTTATCTCCAAGTCTCTGCCGAGGAGTTGGGGCTATCCGATGACGTGGCGCTGGCGGTTTTTCGTATCACCCAAGAGGCGCTGCGCAATGCCATCCGGCACGCCGATGCCTCCGAGATCGCCGTGCGCCTGACCCAGTACCCCGACCGGCTGCGGCTGACGGTGACCGACGACGGGCGCGGGATCGCCGGCGGTGTGGAGCCGGCCCGCTTCGTGGCGCAGGGCCACTATGGCTTGGCGGGGATGCGCGAGCGCGCGACGATGATCGGCGGCAAGCTCGATGTGCAGACGGCGGTGGATTACGGTACGGTGGTGATTCTCGAACTGCCACGGGTATAAATTATTCAGCGAGGATGACAACGTGAGCATCAAGATCGTGACGGACAGCACCGCAGATATTCCCCCGCACATCGCCGAGGATCTCGGTATCACCGTCTTGCCCGTGTATGTCAACATCGGCGGGAACAGCTATCTGGACGGTGTGGAGCTGACCCGAGAAGAGTTCTACAAGAATCTGCCGACTTATGGCTCGCACCCTAAAACGTCGGCCCCCTCTTTGGGCTCGGTGGTCGAGGCGTACGAGCGCTTGGCCGGTGAAGGTGCGACGCAGATTCTCTCCATTCACGTTGCGCTGACCCTGAGCGGCGTGCAGAACGTGGCCCACGCGGCTGCCCAGTTGGTCAAGTCGGCGGCGGTGACGGTGTTTGACTCCCAGCAGCTTACGCTGGGTCTCGGCTTCCAGGCCTTGGCTGCTGCCAAGGCCGCTGCCTTGGGGCGCTCGATGGGTGAGATATTGGAGATGCTCCAGGGCATGGTGCACCGCGTCTACTCCTTCGCCGCGCTGGATACACTGGAATACCTGCGGCGCGGCGGGCGACTGGGTCGCGTGCAGGCCAGCGTTGGCAACCTGCTGCGCATCAAGCCGCTGTTGCTCCTTTACGAGGGTGGGTTGACGCTGGAGAAAACGCGCACCACCCGGGGCGTCTTTGCCCGTCTTTATCAGAGCTTGCGCGGGTTGGCTCCGTTGGAGAACCTGGCCGTGGTGCACGCGGGCGCCCGCGAAAAGGCGGACGAGTTGTGGTCGCAGGTTCGACATCTTGTGCCGGGGATCGATACCCCCATAACGGCTCAGGTGACCCCTGCCATCGGCGTGCACGTCGGACCGGGGGCGGTTGGCCTGGTGTGCGTCCGGGCGGTAGAGTGATGGTATGGGCTGCTCCATGCTAGGTCGCCAAGTCATCCTCAAACTCTGGCCGCTGGGCAAGCTCACCTATTGGCTGGGCAACCGTCCGCTCTTGCGGCCGCTGATGCGCTCCCAGTTCCGCGCCGAGGAGAACGAGGCCGTCATCATCCCCGTCAACGAAGCGGTGCGCGGCGCGGAGAGCGTGGTGCTGCCCTACGATCTGCTCGCGCCGCTGGTCGAGCGGGCCAGCGCGCGCGTGATTCTGAGTCACTGCCTGTGCCGCCATGGTGAGAACTGCCGCACTTACCCTCACGAGATCGGCTGTATCTTCCTGGGCGACGGCGCTGCTGGAATCGACCCCCGCCTGGGGCGGGCAGCCGGCGCCGAGGCGGCGATGGCCCACGTGCGGCGTGCGATGGAGGCAGGCCTCACGCCTTTGGTGGTGCATGCCGCCTTTGATGCCTGGATCGTGGACATCCCTTAC
Source organism: Anaerolineae bacterium (assembly GCA_016931785.1). Taxonomy (GTDB): domain Bacteria; phylum Chloroflexota; class Anaerolineae; order B4-G1; family B4-G1; genus JAFGED01. Next base: position 2,212 of record JAFGED010000138.1, on the reverse strand, counting down.
CGCCGCATGCTGGCCGTCTGCTTCTGCTGCGACTGCTGCTGCACGATCCGCCACGGCCTGCGGCTGGGGCCGCCGGCCTTCTGGGACACGGTCGTGCGCCTGCCGGGCCTCACGGTCGAGGTGGGGGATGGGTGCGCTGGCTGCGGGACGTGCGTGGAGGTTTGTCCCGTGCGCGCCATTGCGCTGGAGGATGGGCGCGCGCACGTCGGCGAGCAGTGCAAGGGCTGTGGCCGCTGTGCTGCCGTGTGCCCCGCCGAGGCCATCACGATGCGCGTGGACGAGGGCGCGGATGTGGTGGGCAACCTTTTGGCCCGCATCGAGCGCCGCACCGAGATTTGGTAGCCCTCTCCTGCCGGGCTGCCGCTGCGCGATCAATCCCTTGCTTCGATGGTGTCGATAGCGATTTTCAGCTCGTACCCCGCGAAATTGCCGTCGAACATCAGCCGGTCGAAGGGGATGGTCTCCTGTGGCCCGATCTGGCTCACGCTGGCCCAGTCCACGTGGACGAGCCTCCCGGCGTCGTACACGCCGAACACGAGCAGGATGTTGTGATAGGCCCGCTCGCCGTGATTCACGATATCGAACTGCGCGCCGGTTCTGCCGAGCTCGCTGTTATAGACCATTCGCACGTTCGAGAAAGTGATGTTCGCACGCTCCTGGGGCTCGGTCACTTCAGTGATCGATTCCAGATAGACCCGCCCATCGGTCGCATCTGTGTCCTCGCCTACCACGTCGACGGCAAACATGCGCGTCTCGCCTGGATGCAGGTTGCGGATCATGTGGACGTTGGCCTTTTTGATCTCGCCTTGCGCGTCGAGCACCGCCCCGAGGACGTTGATCGTGTACTGCCGCTCTTCATCCCGATTGGTCGCCTCGCCAAAGACCCGCGTGCCGTACTCGTGGTGGTACACGGAAAAGTTGCCGAACTCGAACCTGGGCCTGATGGGGGTTGGTTCCGCTTTGACGATGTTGACGACGTCCACCTCCACGCGCGCCGCGCGCGACCAATCTTCCAACGGTGTGATGAAAAACGCCTGTTCGACGCCCGGGTAGAGATCGAGGACGATGCTAGGATGCGTGCCGAGCAGCTTTCCACGGCTGTCATAGTACAGGATTTGCGTGTGAAAGCTGTATAGCTTGTCCGAGTTGTTTCTCATCAGCCCGCCCGTGACGGGCGAATCGCCCAGGTCGTCGTTCACCAGCACCTCGAATTCCACCTCGTCTTTCAGCAGGCCCATGGGGGTATAGGTGACCCGGGCCTGCGGCTGGCAGCAGATGGATAGCGCCGTGACCAGGCAGCACAGCAGGATGATGATCGGGGCGGATTCGCGTCTCGCTTGCTTCTCCATTCGCGTTCTCCGTTTCTGTTGGTTACGTGGGGGTGGAGGGCTGGTGGGGCAATCTCTCAGCCTTCCAATATCGCACCAGCAACACCAGGCTGTAAATGCCGGTGGCCAGCAGGATCGTATCCTCGTAGACGCCGTACCGGGCAATCTGCACGAACGGCGTGAACGGGATCGCGCAGATCAGCAGCAGGATGTAGATCACCCTGTCGACCTGCGGCAGCGCGGTCGTCAGCAGGAGCAGGCCGAGCGCCACCGTCGGGCACGGAAAAGTGCCAGGCACGATCAGGCTGGGGAAGCGATGTCCAGACGCGATGCCGAACAATGGGTAGCAGAACACCAACCCCATCAGCACCAGCGTGGCAATTTTTTGCCATCGGGCCGCCGGGAGAGAAAAGTGCATCCTTTGCCTGAACACGTCAACTGCAAACAGCGCCGCTACGACGACGAACACAGCGCCAAAGACATAGTTGCCGTAGCTATCACCGGCCATGTCCCTGGCCAGTATCATGTAAAATGCGACGCCGGTCCAGGCGAAGGAGACCGCGAGGTACAGTTTTGCACACAGGCTCTGGATCTTGCCGGGTTTGAGAAAAACCCACCCGACGCACAGGATTGCAGCGATGTAGAAAACGATCTGGGCTGGGCTGATTCCAGCGCCGTAGGCCTCCATCACGCGCCAGAATTCGTCTTTGGGTATCATTTTCGCCTCTGTTTGCGACCTCTTTCCGTTTCTCCTGCTGCAAACGGCCACCATATGTATCTACTCGGGCTGTTCGCCCGAGCAGTGGCCCTCGCTCGAAAAAGGGAGAGATTGGGGGGGCGAGGGCGGCGATCCTTCGGCTTCGCTCAGGACAAGCGCCGCCCTC
>JAFGED010000137.1 GCA_016931785.1 Anaerolineae bacterium | reverse complement strand
TGTTTCATCTCAGTTGGGGGCGGGGGGTGAGGGCGGCGAAGCCGCCTCACCCCCCTTGTCCTCTCAACTCATTTGAAACGCACCCATCTGATTTTCCAGCGGCGCCGACGATATAGTGACGCTCCACCTGGGCAGCCCTGTCCCGCTGACTAGGCCTGGAAAATAATAACTTCCCAAGGTTGCACGACGAAAAGCGCCCTGAACTCTCTAAGCAAGCGTTCAAAAACAACTTGGGTGTTCTCTTCCATTGTCCAAGGTGATTCCGCCCAAAAAGTGCGAACTTGTTTTTGAACGCGGCCTAAACGGCGACCAAGGCACTTTTACAGGCCTGAAACAGCAAGATTCGGCATACTGTTACGCGATCTGAATCAAGGCGCAGGAAGTTATTTCCTAACAACTCCTAAGCCTGTAAATGACTGTCCGCAACGGCGCGGCAGATAATCTTGGCAAAAGTGGATGATGCCTGTTGCGGCGTTCAGGGCTTTTTTCTTGGACTGGTTGTGATAATCACCCGCCTTTCCCTCGATGAGGCTGTTGGGATGGCAAGTTAGGGGTGGATAGTGTGCACCTGGAAACTGCCACGCTCAGCCCTCGTGTCGCGAGGATGATGCCTCCGAAACGCGCAGCATCGTCTGGGATTATAACGGACTCCGTTTTGTCTGTCATCGAATCGGCGGTGGCTTGCCGTGCGTCTTTCAGCTATCTTGGCTGGGTAGGCGTTTTTTGCTTCTTGTGCTCTCGCTGCTTGCGCTTCTCGCCCCCATCCCCGTAATACTCGCGGTAGTAGTAATAGCCCCCCTTGCCGGCGGACATCCGATTCAGCACCGCGCCGATCACGTTGGCCCCCACCTGCCTCAGGCTCTCGACCGCGTGCTGCGCTATCCCGCGCCGGGTCTCGCCTGCATCTATTACCAGGAGCACGCCGTCCACGCTCTGCGCCAGCACTGCCGCATCTGTAACCGGCAGCACGGGAGGGCTGTCGATCACGACCACATCCACGTGCTGGGTCAAAAGCCCCAGCAGTTCCCGCAGCCGCCGCGAGCCGAGCAGCTCGGATGGGTTGGGCGGGCGCTCCCCGGCCGGCAGCACCGCCAACCCCTCTACCTGGGATGGCTGCAGCCGCCCATCCATCGTGCCCTCCAGCAGCGACCCGGTCAGCCCGCCTCGCGGGTGGATGCCGAACACCTGGTGCAGCCGCGGGCGGCGCAGGTCGGCGTCGACGATGATCGCCTTGAGCCCCGCCTGGGCCATCACCGCCGCCAGGTTGGCCGCCGTGGTCGATTTGCCCTCGGTGGGGCCGGCGCTGGTCACCAGCAGCGTGCGGATGGGCTTGTCGACGCTGGAGAAGCGGATGTTCGTCCGCAATACGCGAAACGCCTCCGAGACCGGGGAGAGCGGGCGGGTAACCGCCACCAATTCCTCCGTCCCTTTCGCCAGCTTGCCGATGACGCCCAGCGTATCCAGGCCCAGCGCGCGGTTGACGTCCTCGGGCGTCTTGATGGTATCGTCCAGGTACTCGACCAGGAAGGCCACGCCCACCGCCAGCAGGCCTCCCACCGCCCCCGCCAGCGCCGTGTTCAGCATCTTGCGCGGGCTGACGGGATCGTCCAGGTCCGGCGCCTCGGCCTGCCGAAAGACCGAGACGTTATCAGCCGTCTGGGCGGCCGTCAGGCGCATCTGCTCGTAGCTCTGCAAGAGCCCCACGTAGCTGGTGCGGTACCCGGCCAGGATTATCTCCAGCCGCGACAGCTCGGCCTCCTGCTGGGCGGTCTCTGGCACACCCATGTTATCGATCGCCGCCTGTGTCTGCTCGATCAGCGTTGAAAGCTCGTCCATCTGCTGCCGCACGCTGCCCAGGGACTCGGCGTACCGCTCCTGCTGCAGCGCCTTGTTCTGGGCGATGAAGGCGGCGGCGATGGCGTTGGCGGCCTGGGCCGCCCGGGCGTTATCCGTATCCTCCACGCTCAAGCGGATCAATTGGGTGTCCTGGACCAGCTCCACGTCGACGCGGGAGGCCAAATCCTGCCAGTCCATATCGAACCCCGGCTGCGCGACCACCGCCTCCAGCACCGGCTGCTCGGTGATCATCTCGGCGTAGGTGCGCGCCTGCCGCTCGCTGGTGAGGATGGCGGCATAGTCGCTGGTGCCGCTGGTGGAGGCCTGGTGCACCAGCAGGGTCACGGAGGCTTTATAGACGGGCGTCAGCTGCGTGCTGACCGCGTAAGCGCTCGCCGCCGCCAGCAGCGCGCAGCCGATGATGAGCCACCACCAACGGCGCAGCACCGCCGCATATCGTCGGAGATCGAGTCCCTCTTCCATAAGCCTTACCTCAATAGGAGCGCCAGAAAACGACGTTCTCTAGCGCCCCTTCCTCTCGAATCATTGTCGCTCGGGAGCCGGCGCAACCTGCGCGCGCCGATTCTGTTTCTCGTCCCCATCGCCATAGTACCCCTGGCGATCGTAGTAACCACCTCGGCGTGTGGGCACCTTGTTCAGCACGGCGCCGACCAGGTGGGCGCCCACCTGCTGCAGGCTCTCGGCGGCCTGCCGGGCGGCGTCCTGGGCGGTCTCGCCTGCGTCGATCACCAACAGCACGCCGTCCACCGCCTGCGCCAGGATCGCCGCGTCGGTCACCGCCAGCACCGGCGGGCTATCTACGATCACGACGTCCGCTTTCCTGGCCAGGTCGTCCAGTATATCCCGCAGATGCTGCGAGTTGAGCAGCTGCGGGGGATTGGAGGCCCGCTCGCCTGCGGGCAGTATCGAAAGCCGCTCCACCTGGGAGGGCTGCAGGCGGCCGTCCATGCCGCCCTCCGCCAGCGACCGGGCCAGCCCGCCCTGCGCGTCGAGACCGAACAGCCGGTGCTGCCTGGGACGGCGCAGGTCGGCGTCGACCACGGTCACTACCAGGCCCGCCTGGGCCAACGCCACGGCCAGGTTGGCCGCCGTGGTCGTCTTGCCGTCGGCGGAACCGACGCCGGTCACCAGCAGCGTGCGAACGGAATCGCCCACGCCGGCGCAGCGCACGTTTGTGCTCAACGTGCGGAACGCCTCGGATGCGGGTGAAAGGGGCTCGGCGAGCGTGACCAGCGCCTCGTCACCTGCCAAGCGCCCGATGGCCCCCAGCGTCTTGATTCCCAGGTGGCGGTCGACGTCTTCGGGAGTCCTGACCTTGTCGTCCAGGTATTCGAACAGGAGCGCCGCCCCCACGCCCAGCAGCCCTCCCACCATACATGCGAGGGCGGTGTTCACCGCCCTGTGCGGGCTGGCTGGCTCCACCGGCACGGCGGCGCGGCTGCCCACCTGGAGCATGCCGTCGTTCCCCTGGGCCGTGATGCGAGCCTCCTCCAATTTGCGGGCCAGCGCCATATAGGTCTCGTAAGCCAGGCTGCGCGCTCGCTCTAGCCGGCTCTGCTCGAGTTGAATCTCCTGGAGCTGCCTTTGCAGGGCGAGGATCTCGGGCTCCAGCGCCGCCGCCTGTGACGCGATCTCCTTCGCCTTGGTCTCCAGCACGTCCGCCAGGTCGTCCAGGAAGGCGATCTGCTCAGAAAGGCTCCTGCTGGAGAGGGATTCGGTGCTGTTGACCTGGAGCTGGATCGGGGCCGAGGCGGAGGCGTTGAACGCCTTGATCTGCAGGAAGAGCATGGTCAGATCGTCGGAAAGGGAGGAGGGTCGGTCGGCAGGCTGGCGGGCGAGCTGCCCGCGCAGCGCCTCGATATCCTGGAGCAGGTACGTGATGGCCCGCTGATCGGCCAGGTAATCGGTTTGGAAGCGCAGCAGGGAGCTCAGCTCCGCCTGGAGGATGTTGGCCTGGTTCTGCCCCTGGAACGCCACCAGATCTGCATCGGCGTCGTCCAGGGCTGCCTTTGCCTGCGCCGCCTGCGCCTCGAAAAAGGCCACGTCGTCCTCGCTCACCGCATAGATTCTATTTCCCTGATCGACGAGCGCCTGCGCCCAGGCGCTGGCGATCCCGGCGGCGTCCTCCGGCGAGCGGGAGCTCACCTTCAGCACCACCAGGCTGGGGTCCCCCTCCGAGCTGGACTCGACCATCTCGGCGAGTTCTTCGATCGACCAGTCTTCGATGCGGGCGGCGGGGGAGGGGGTGTAGGTCTCGACCACACGCCCCAGCACGCCGTCCGACTCGGCCAGCGTGGGAAACGCCTTGTAGGCCGGCGCCCATTCCTCCACCGTGAACCGGGGATCGAACTGCATCTGGTATTGGGGTTCGGTGATGATCACCACGGCCGATGCCTCGTACGTGGGTGGTATGATTGAACTGATCACAAACGCGCTGACCGCCGCCAGCGCCGCACACCCCGCGATGAGCCACCACCACCGGCCGATCATCGTGAGGTATCGTCGAATGTCCAGTTGTTCTTCCATGGGTTTCCTATCCTTCGCTTGTCGGTACCAACGCCGATGATGGGCGATGCGCTGCCCCAGACAGAAATATGACCGGATGGCCTTCTATCGAGGTGCGCAGAGAGTGCCAACCCGGCCCTAGAGTACGCCATCCATCAACCTGGCCAAGCTCACCGCGAAACTCCGAGAGAGGCCGCCCGCGGCTCAAATTGGTACCGCGGCTCACATTATACCTGCGGTCCGGGTTCTTGACAACCAGGGGCGCTTTTCATTTTTTGGGTAAAAGGCTGTTGTTTCTTTTGACTTGGTCGGGCAGACCTGCCTTGCCTCAGGGGACAAATGCCCGTCACCTTGCGTGAACGCGCGGTCGGCGTTATAATGCAGCCCAGCGTGGGGGAGTGTCGGAATTGGCAGACGAGCGTGACTTAGGATCACGTGGGGCAACCCGTGCGGGTTCAAATCCCGCCTTCCCCATTTGCTAAAGCAGGCGTGCTTGCTCAGGCAAGCGCGTGCTTGCTTGTGCAGGTTAAGAAGATCAGTATCTACTCAGGCTGTTCGCCCGAGCAGTGGCCCTCGCTCAAAAAGGGAGAGAGGGGGGCGAGGGCGGCTTCGCCGCCCTCGCCCTCCCTTCCTCCTCTTTTTGTCGCGAAGGGCAACTGCGAAGCAAGGCTGAGTAGTTGCACTGCTCAAGATGTAGCAAGGAGGCACATACATTTGAATATCACGACCGAATCCCTAGAGAGCCGCCAGATGCGCCTGACCATCGAGCTGGATGAGAAAGAGACCCAGCAGGCGATGCAGCGTGCCGCTCGCAATATATCCAAGCAGGTGAATATCCCGGGCTTTCGCAAGGGCAAGGCGCCCTACGACCTGGTCCTGCAGCGCTTTGGCGAGGATACCGTTCGCAAAGAGGCCGCCGAGGCGTTGGTTGAAGAAGCCTACGACAAGGCCTTGAAGCAGGAGGGAATCGAGCCCTATGCCCCCGCCGCGTTGGAGAAAGCGGACCTGGACCCGATCACTTTTACGTTTTCCGTTCCTCTGCGGCCTGTGGTAGAGCTGGGCGACTATCGCGATTATCGGCTCAAGTACAAGCAGGCCAAGGTGAGCAAGAGTCAGGTGGAAGAAGCCCTGCAAGACATCCGCATGCAAAACGCCATCCTCGAACTCGTCGAGCGACCGGTCGAGATGGGGGATGGGGCCAGCGTCTCGTTTTCGGCGACGGTCGGCGGAGAAGTGGTGCTAAAAGAGGATACGGCTCACGTCATGGTGGAGGCCGACGCCTCCTACCCCGCGCCGGGATTTGCGCAAGAGTTGGTGGGTATGTCGGCGGGCGACAAGCGTACGTTCACGCTGACTTTGCCGGACGATTTTCCTCGCGGGGAGTTGCGTGGACAAGAGGCCGAGTTCTCGGCCAAGATGATGGAGGTCTACGACCAGACGATCCCCGATCTGGACGACGATCTGGCGCGCACCGTTGGCGGGTTCGACTCCCTGAAGAATCTGGAAAAGCAGATCAAGGAAGAACTCCGGCGCGGGGCTCAACAAGGGATCGACCAGGAGTATGTCGAGCAGGTATTGAGCGACCTCGTCGAGCGGGCTCGGATCGAGTATCCGCCCGTGTCGCTCGAGAGAGAGCTGGACGAAGCGGTCGAGGAGTTCAGGCGGATCGTGAGGCGCGACGCCAAGCTCTCGCTGGAGGATTACCTGCGCTTTCAGAACAAGACGATGGAGGGATTCCGGGAAGAGCTGGTGCCCAGTGCTGAGGCGCGGTTAAAGCGCGCGCTGTTGCTGGGGCAGGTCGCACAACTGGAGGAGCTCGACGTGGACAAGGAAGAGATTCGCGCCCAGATCGAGGCGATGAGCGCGCCGTGGGGCGTCCGCGCTGAAGAGGTGCGCTCCTCCTTCAACTCTGATGCCGGGCAGCGAGCGGTGCGCAGCCGGCTTTTGGCCAACAAGGTCCTGCAGCGGCTGGTCGCCATCGCCAAGGGGGAGATGGAAGCCGGCGCCGGTGAGGAAGAGGAAACTTTGGAAGGGCAGGAGAGCGAGGAGATAGGGGAGGAAGAATGATGGACGGCATGCCACCTTCAGCGCCGACCCAAAGGAGGTACGACAGGATAGGGCGGGACGAGCGCACGTATGAAAGCATCGGCTCGCTGCTGCTCAACGAGGGGCGCATCATTTTTGTGGGGTTTCCGATTACCGACGAGACGGCTAACTCGGTCGTGGCTCAATTGCTGTACCTGGCGAACGAGGACCCAGATAAGCCGATCAGGATGTACATCAACTGCCCCGGCGGCGTGGTCTACCACGGGCTGGCGATTTACGACACCATGCAACAGATGCCGTGTCCCGTCGAGACCTACGCCGTGGGTGTGACGGCCAGCATGGGCACGGTGCTGCTGGCCGCGGGCACAAAGGGCCGCCGCTACGCGCTGCCTCACGCCACGGTGCACATGCACCCCGCCGGCGGCAGCGCGCAGGGGTATGCTCCCGACGTGGAGATACAGTACAAAGAGCTCAAGCGCGTCGAGGACTTGATCCACCAGTTGTTGGCGCGCCACACCGGCCAGACAGTCGGGCAGATCACGGCCGATTTCGACCGCGACCGCTTTATGACCGCCGAGGAAGCGGTCGAGTACGGGCTGGTGGACGAGGTGCTGCAGCCGCCCACAGGGGAATAGAGGGCGCAGCTCCGCCAGCGCGACGGCTCTGCAATCGTGGGGCAGGCTTTTGGCCTGCCCTTTTTGCTTGACTGCTAACCCTTGCGAAGGTTCCGAATCGCGCCTGTAATCGGACGCGGTTTCGCCGAACAAAGCCTCTGTTGCTGGTGGATTTACCTCCAACCTTCGCAAGGGTTAGTCGAATAATTACTCTCTGTATCCCGTCATCCGGACCAGCGCCGTGCCTCTGGTCGTGCTGAGCTGATAGACAGCGCCCTCCGGTATGATGGCCAGGTCGCCGGGGTGCAGATGCAGCATGCTCTCCGATGTGCGTACCGTCGCCGTGCCATCTAGCACGAAGAGGAAGTGATCGTCTGCCGCCGGTATCTCCACCGGCCACGTTCCCTCCCCCCACGCCACCTGCAGGACCGCGTCCTCGAACCGGGTGGCGGTCCGGAACTGGAATGGCAGGGGAGCGGAGCGGGCCGCATCGTGGAGGCCGACGCGCCTCAAGCTTCCCTCGCCAAAGATGGCATAGAGCCGGCGGCGGCCGTTCTTGCGGTCAGGGGTTACCCCGCAGCGCAGGAGCAGCACGACGGCCCGTTCCTCTGCCCCGGAGCGATGGCCCACCCCTTTTGGCACGACGGCCAGTTCGCCTGCCCGCAACCGCTCTTCCCCCCACTCGCTTTCCAACAAAATCGTCCCTTCGTGAACCCAGAACAGCTCGTCGATATCCAGGTGTTTGTGCCACTCCAGCGTTCCCTGGCAGATATAGACGCTGGCGAGGATATCGCCCACGAGGGCCACGTCCATCATCGAAAACGGCTGCTCGAGCTTGGACGCGATTTCGGGGACGCTGATCTTTTGCAATTTGGTCACACCGTCATTATACTTCCTCGTGGGGGCAGGACAAGCTGCCCATTTGCCAGTGCCCATCGTCTCAGGTATAATGCTCGCAGGTTCCAGGGCGAGATAGGAGGACATTCGAGTGACGCTCGAGTTGAGCAAAGTAGCCGTGCAGGTGCGGGCGATGGGCCAGCAGTTGGCCACGCGCGAGCGCGAATACGCCGACCTGGTCGAGCAAGCGAGGCAGTGGCTGGCCCAATATGCCGATCGGGGCGAATCGTTGCGCCACCCTGCCCGCGAGTTCCACGCCGCCATTCCTACCGGCGAGCCGCTCGATGCCGAATTCCCCTTGCCCGCCATCCCGGAACGCTTCACCTTCATCGCCACCGACGGCGCGGAGGTGCAGCCCGATAGCCACGAGATCGCCTACTACTACCTGGTCAACGTCGGCTGCATGGTCTACCGCCACGGCAGCCAGCAGACCCCGGAGGCCTACAGCCAGCCGACCGTCGGCTACACGGAGGATGACGTCTACGACCGCGGCCAGCGCGTTTCAGGAAACCTGCTCGACGTCAAACGGGACCTGGCGGAGATTGCCGCGCTGGCCGGATTGTGCGCGGCCGAGCCATCCGATGTGGCCGCCGTCGGCGTCATCGATGGCACGCTCATCATGTGGACGCTGGCGGACGCGTCGCCGGATTATCAGCGAGAAAAGGCCCAGGTTTATACCCAGCAGTTGGACCGCATTCGGGATTCCGGCGCGGTGGTGGCATCATTCATCAGCCGCCCGCAGCGCAGCGAGGTGACGAGGCTGTTGTACCTTGCTTCCGAGAACGGGGATGTCGAGCGCGCCAGGAACTCGGACCATCGGATGAAGCGTCTCCCTGATTGCGCCGTTTTTGAGACGCTTGCCCCTGGCGCGCGTTCGGCTCTGTTCGTCAGCCCGTCGCCGATCAATCACGCCTACTATGCCTCCGCACACACGATCCACTTTTTCTACCTCAACTTGGCTGCAGAGGGGAGCGCGCCGGCCGTTGCACGCATCGAGGTGCCTGCATGGGTCGCGGAGGATGCCGGCCGGCTGGCGCTCGTCCACGGGGCCGTCGTCGCCCAGGCGCGCATCACGGGGGATTACCCTTACGCGCTGGTCCGCGCCGACGAGCTGGCCTTCATCAGCGGGCCGGAGCGGGAGGCGCTGGAGGATATGGTGATCGCGTCGCTCGTGCGTGCAGGCGTGCGCACCGCGCTTTCGCCCAAGAAGTATTACAAGACGTTGACCCGCCAGGGAAAGAGGAAATTCAGATGAACGAAAACAGGCTCCAGGTTGGCCGTGTACTGAGGGCAGGTGTGCAGGGGTTCGTCGTCGGCTGCGAGCTCAAGCAGCCCGATATTCCCCCGTTCGGCTCGTTCGTGCGGGCAAATGGCATCGCGCCCGGAAGCGCCATCTACGGCCTGGTCTACAACGTCAGCCTGGAGGACGATCTCTTCGCGCGCCACTTTGTCGGCCGGGATATCGACGAGGGGGTCATCAAGGATGAGCGTGAAAACCGCCAGATCCCGGTCGAGGTCAGCATCCTGGCGGTGGGCTGCGCCGAGGGCCAGGCGCTCCGCCAGTGCCTGCCTCCGCATCCCCCGGTGACGCTCGACTGGCTCTACCAGTGCGCCGACGAGGAGGTGCGGGCCTTTACCGCCCGCCTCGACTATTTTCGCCTGGTGCTGGACGCGCGCCAAACCCCGGTCGACGAGCTGCTGGCAGCCAGCGTCCGGGCCGCCGCCGCCGCCCGGCCCGAGGGGGAAAGGGAGACGTTCCTGGTGGGGGCCGGGCGCGAGCTGGCGCGGCTGCTGGCCGGGGACCCGCTGCGCTTGGAAGGGCTGCTGCGGCGGCTGCAATCCGCTTGAGGTGACCTATGGATGCAAAGCCAATCCGTGACATAGCCGAGGCGCTCATCCGGGCGCTGGGATATCTCGATGACGAACGGGTGCGGGCAGTGTTCCTCGTTGGCTCCAGCGCCAGCGGGGCCGCGGATGAGTATTCCGACGTGGACGTGATGGTGGCCGTCAGCGAGATCGTCGCCGATGACGAGCGCCTGCAGCGCCTGCGCGCCGCCGGCTGCCGGAACATCATGCTGGCCATCGCCGGCCTGGATAACCCCGCCCTGCCGGTGCAGTCGCAGGTCATCGACAAGTTCGTCTTCCGTGACGTGTGGTTCGACGTCAGTTACCATCTGCCCGACCAGCTCGAGTTCTGCTTTGATTACGCGACGCTGCTGGATCGAGATAACCTGACGCCCCAGTTGTGCGCGCCCGATCATACCTACGGCGAGGAAGCGCTCAAGGCTCGCGCCCAGGCGGACCTGCGCCTGCTGCACGCGCGCATCCACCGCTACGAGAAATACGCCCGGCGGGAGGAGTGGGTGGGTCTCGACCTCGCCGCTATCAAGAACCTGGTCGTGGACCTGTTGATGGTGCTGAACGACCAGCCCAATTATAACCGCCACTTTTCCCACATGAGCCGGCTGCTGCGCGCGTTACCGGTCAAGCCGGAGAACTTTGAGAGAGACTTTTTGGACATCCTGCGGCTGGACGACCGCGAGACCTGGCAGCGCAAGCTAGAGAAGATGCACCGCTTACAGGACGCCCTGACCGCGCTGAGCGAGGCGCGCTGGGGACCGATCTCGATGTTCGATGATGAAAGTGCGTGAGATTCTTCGCCCCCTACGGTCGCTCAGAATGACAGATGCGCGGCGGGTTTTGCCCGCCGCTCTCGTCGTATTGGCCTTTGCCGTTCTGACCGTCGCGGTCACGTGGCCGCTGGTCACGCAGCTCGATACCAGCCTGGCGCAGAACCCACGCTGGAGCCGCGACGCCTACCAGCAGGCCTACGAGATGTGGTGGTTTAAGAAGGCGCTGCTAGAGTTGGGTAAAAGTCCCGGCTTTTTGCGCTGGATCTATTTTCCCGATGGCGCCGACTACCCGCTGCTGCTGACCTACTTCACCACCTACGTGGCGGGCGTTCCCCTCCTGCTCTTTCTCTCGCCGGTCGCCGCTTATAACGTCGTCCTCCTGCTGACCTTTTTCCTCAGCGGCCTGTCCGCCTACGCGCTGTGCGCCCATCTGACGCAGAATCGTTGGGCCGGGCTCTTGGGCGGGATCGTCTACGCTTTCTTCCCCGGGCGGATGGCGCACGCGCTGGCCGGGCACATGGAGCTGATCGCCACGTATCTGTTTCCCCTGTACCTGCTGCTGCTGATCAGGACCGCGCGCAAGCCCAGGGCCGCGACGGCGGTGCTGTGCGGGTTGGCGCTGGGCGCCTCGCTGCTGGTGCAGCCGCTGTTCATCCCGTTCCTGCTGGCGCCCTTCACGGCGATCTGGCTGCTGTGCGAGCTGTTCCTGCTGAGGCGCAGGCTCGAGCGCCGGGCGTGGCTGGCGCTGGCGGGCGCGTTCGCCCTCGGCGTGGCCATCGCGGCGCCGTTCTTCTGGCCGGTGCTGAGCCAGCAGGCCGTGGGGCGGGGGAGCTACCTGGAGGCCGTCGGCACGGTGGGCTTTTCCGCCGACCTGCTGGGCGTCGTCTCGCCGTCGCCGCTGAACCCGGTGCTGGACGCGCTGGGGATCGTCCCCCCCTACGTGCACCGCGTCACACCGAACGATTGGCGCATCGCCGAACTGCTGACCTACGCCGGCCTGGTGCCGCTGGCGCTGGGGACTTGGGCGGCGGTCAAACACCGCCGCCAGGTGGCCGCCTGGGCGCTGGTCGCCATCCTGGCTGCGGTGCTTTCGCTGGGGCCCGTGCTCAAGGTGAATGGCGAGATCATATCCTTCACCACTAGCGAGGTCGGCGGCAGCACGGAGGTCACCGTGGCGCTGCCCTACGCGCTGCTGGTTAACCTGCCGCTGCTCTCGCTCAACCGCGCCCCGGCGCGCATCAATGCCACGCTGATGCTGGCGCTGGCGGTGCTATCGGCGTATGGTCTGGCTTGGCTGCAAGCGCGCGTCCGGCGTGGCTGGCGGATCGTGCTGCCGGTGGTGCTGTGCGCGTTCACCCTGGTCGAGTTTTCCGTCGTCTGGCCCTTCCCTACGATGCCAGTACGCCCCCCGGCCTACCTGGCCGAGGTCGCCGCCGGCGAGAACGAGGGCGCTGTGCTGAATTTACCCATCGCCGCCGGGCACGTCAAGCAGCTCTCGATCTTTCAGCAGACGGTCCACGAGCGTCCGGTGTTCGATAGTTGGTTCCAGCGCGACCTGCCCGTGTTCCCGGACGTGGCCGGTTTCCTCGACGGCCTGTTGAGCCCGGAAGCCGTAAGAGACATCGTGCCGGCGCCTGAAGTGGGCCAGCGCGCCGCCGTCGCGCGGGCCGAGGGCGCGGGTTACGTCTTTTTGCACACGCCCTACGTGGGCGACCCTGAGGCCAAGATGCAACTGCTGGAGGCCGAGTTCGGCCCGCCGCGTTCTACTGAACAGGACATCGCCATCTACGAGGTCGCGCCGGGGCCGGCAAGCGTGAGCGACCTGGTGTACGCGGTGCCGAACAACGACTGGCGCTCCGTCGAGCGCGGCTGGTATCCCGCTGAGGAGTGGGGGGGGCGGCCCGCGCGCTGGATGGCGGCCTCGGCGGAGCTTTACGTCTACTCGCCCGACCGGCGGGAGGGAGCGCTCCAGTTCCGGGCGCTGCCCTTTGCCGCGCCGCAGCGGCTGCAGATCGCGGTCAACCGCGAGCCGCTGGACCCGCTGGTGATCGGCGCTTGGATCACGGTCACTGCGCCGGGCGTCACCCTGCAGCCGGGCCTGAACCAGATCAGCCTGCGCGCCCTCGACGGCTGTACGGTCTATGTCGGCGACCCGCGCTGCGGCGGGGTCACGCGGGGCGTGGCGGGCGAGGACGCGGGCTGCTCGCGCTACATCCAGGGCCGGCGCTGCCTGAGCGTGCTGCTCCAGGACGTGCGCTTCGTGGACGGTGTCTCAGCCATTCAGCCGTTGAACGTCGACCTCGGCGACCAGATCCGCCTGCTGGACTATAGCCTCACCCTCTCCCCTGGCAGGGGGGAGGTAGAGGGGGATAAATCTCTTCTCCTCACCCTTCGCTGGCAGGCGCTGCGCCCACCCGAGGACGATTACACCATCTTTTTTCACGTGCTCGATCCTGCCGGAAACCTGGTGGCCCAGCACGACGCGCCGCCGCTGGACGGCGTCTATCCCACGTCGAAGTGGATCGTGGGGGACGTCTTCACCCAGCGAATCGAGCTGGATGTTCCGCCGGGTGCGTACGACCTGGTCGTGGGCATGTACACCTATCCCGATATCGTCCGCCTGCCCGTCGCCGGGGATCGTCCCTACGCCCAGGATGGGTTGGTGTGGCTGCAGAGCGTCGAGATCGAGTAGAGGCTGGCGGCGTGCTAGCCTCGTTTGTGCTTGTAGTCAAGAGGAGTAAGAAGTAGGGGAGAACTCCCTACTTCCTACTCCTTGCTCCTGTTGTCAGCAGAACCACTAGACCGCCCTCTCTTGCCAATGCCAACTTCTTGACAAGTCGCCGGTTTTCCTGTACTATATCAGATATAGATATATCGTCGACGGATATATTTAATGAGGTGAGTCGTATGGGAAATTCGCGCAATCCAGAGGAGTCGCTGCCGCTGACGCCGGCGGTGTTCCACATCCTGCTGGCACTGGCTGATGGTGAAAAGCACGGCTATGCCATCATGCAGGAGGTCGAGACGCTCACAGACGGCAAGATACGCCTGGGACCAGGGACGCTCTACGGCTCGATCAAGCGCTTGCTCGCAGGTGGCTTGATTGAGGAATCGGACGAGCGGCCCGACCCCGAGCTGGACGACGAGCGCCGCCGCTATTATCGGCTGACCGACTTTGGGCAGCGGATAGCTTCAGCGGAGGCTGAGCGTTTGTTCCTGCTGGTCAGGCAGGCGCGGTTGAAAAAGCTCTTTGCGCCAGAATCGGTCGTGTAAAGGGTTATAGAGATGCCGTCGACGCGGTGGTTTCTGGCTGTATCGGATCGGGCTTACCGTCTGTTGCTGGTGGGGTACCCGGCGTCTTTCCGGCGCCGCTTTGGCGCGGAGATGGCGCAGGTGTTTCGGGATTGCGTCCGCGACGCTCGTCAGCATGGGGGCCTGTTAGGGCTTTGGGTGCGCACGTTGGGGGATTTTCTTGCGACCGCGCCTGTCGAGCATCTGGCGGCGCTGCAGGGGGGTGGAAGGAGCAACAAAATGTCTTGGAATACAGGTGTGCAGGATCATCCATTTGTCGAGCGGTTGGCGGAGGTGCTGGATCGTGAGCCGACCTACTACCAACTCTTGATCAGCGCCGAGCCGACGCGCCGCATGTCGGACGTCATCGACTGCCTGGCGCTGGATGGAGATTGGGAGCAACCGGAGGTGACGCTCGCGCTCTTCCAGGATCTGCGCCAGGATGTGCCCGAGGCCGAGATGGACCGCTGGCTGACCAGGCTGCGCGACGCCGCGCGGCGGATCTATGCATCGGAGCTTGGCGGGCAGGCCGCCAGCCTCCCTGGCAAGATTCTGCGGCTGATCTATGCCGACCCTCACCTGTACGAGTTGATCGCCGCGGTTGAGCCGGGGTACGGGCTGCTCGACCTGGTCGAGGGCATGGCGCTGGAGATGAATCTGGAAGAGGTAGAGCCGGCGCTGGCGCTGATGCGGGAGCTTTGCCAGGAGTCTGCAACATCCGAAGCGTAGCCGCGTTCAAAAACAAGTTTGTACTTTTTGGGTATCTACTCAGGCTGTTCGCCCGAGCAGTCTCCCTCGCTCGAAAAAGGGAGAGATGGGGG
>JAFGED010000136.1 GCA_016931785.1 Anaerolineae bacterium | reverse complement strand
CTCGAAAAAGGGAGAGATGGGGGTTTGGAGAGCGGCGATCCTTCGGCTTCGCTCAGGACAGGCGCCGCTCTCCAAACCCCCGCCCCCCTCTCTTTTCACACGCGAAAGGCAACTGCGAAGCAAGGCTGAGTAGTTACTCGTCTTCCGCATCTTTGCGCAGCACGCGAAAGTGGTCAAAATCGCGGGCAACGACCGTCTCCGGAAAGATCGCCTGTGCCTCTTCGAGGACTTCTGCGTCGCGGTAGCGTCGCGATATGTGGGTCAGCACCAGCCGGTGGACATCGGCGTCGTGTGCTAACTGCGCTGCCTGAGCCGCCGTCAGATGGGCAAAGTGACGCGCCATGTCCGCCTCGCGTTGCAGATAAGTCGCCTCGATGACCAGCATGTCGGCCTCGCGCACCGCAGCTTCGAGGCCCTTGACGCGCCCGACGTCGCCCACGTGGACCAAGCACGTGCCCGCTCTCGGCGGGCCGAGCACGTCATCGGGGTGGATCACGCGCCCGTCGGCCAGAGTCACCGTCTCGCCGGCGACCAGCTGCCGCCGTTCTGGCCCTTTGGGTATTCCCAGTGCTTCGGCTTCTTCTTCCAAGAATGGCCTGCGCGCCTTCTCGCGGAATCGGTAGCCCAGGCTGGGTCCACGATGGGTGACCGGGAAGGCCGTGACCTCGAAGGTGTCGTCTTCCAGGATGATCCCTGGACGCACCTCGATCATGTCGATCTTGATCGGCGGTGTGGCACCCCGGAAAACCACGCCGTGAATCAGATCGTATACGCGCTCGAGCGTCCACGCGCCGCCATAGATCTCGATGTGTTCTATCGCCTCCCATCGCGCAAAAGTAGAGATCAGCCCTCCCAGGCCAAGGATGTGGTCGAGATGGCCGTGGGTGAGGAGAATCCTGTTGAGGCGCTTGAAACCCAGGCCGCTGCGCAGGATCTGGCGCTGCGTTCCCTCGCCGCAGTCCACCAGGAAGCGATAGTTCTTGTAGAGCACGATCTGTGACGAGAGGCCGCGGTGGATCGAAGGCGCCGACGCTGAGGTGCCCAGGAAGATAATCTCAATCATGTTCTGCTCCTTTTGCGACGATCGTTCCCGCCGCTCCCCGCTTTTCTGTGATGTCCAAGTCCTGTGACAGGAATTGTCGCGAGACCCAGGCATTTGTCAGCAAGTGCCGGGATATTCGCGAGGTGGTTATTTGGGACGTCCCTCGAGCTGTGAGCATGGGCAAAATTAGCTGATCGGCCAGATGCGGGTCGACCGGGTCGCCGGAGCGCTGGTGAGCCAGGAGCTCGTTGCAGGCTGCCTCGGCCACGTGCTCGGCCGGGAGTCCCTTGTGTCCGTAGGCGCTGAAACCCGCGCTGATGCACCCTTCGGCTGATTCGTATTCGGCGAACAAAAAGATGCCGGCGCCTGGCCCCGCTCCACGCAAGCGACGGGGCTCCACCTGGGCCCGTATGCCCGCTTCCTCTAGTACGTTGCAGGCGCGGGCAGCCATGCGCTGCGGGATGTGGGCCGGGAGGTTCATCACCGCCGCCGTTCCCCAAACCCGGCGCAGCTCACCTCGATCGGTTAATTGGATGGGATGTAGCATTGTCCCTTTTCCCTCGATCTGCACCTGTATCTCTCCTCCGCCTGCCGGATAGAACCCCCATTGCACCAGCTCTATCTGTGCCTGTAGCCCCGCGCGTGCCAGCACGGGCAAAAACACGTGGCTCAGGTAGGATGCCGATGGAGCCCACGGGACGTGTGTCCCGCCGCGGATCGTCAGGTGCGACTCTCCTTGTTGCGACGCGAGCGGCAAAAGCACCGTCTGCAGCACCAGCCCCGCCGACCCGGCGCTGCCGCCCCGGGCCGCCTCGGCTACGTCGAAGGCGTACTCACCGGGGCGAGCGGGGCCGCCGGGGATGAAGGTGAGCGCTTGCGAGCTTGGTTCGTCTCCTTCCAGTTGTGCCCTGCAGATGGCGGCGGCGGCGCGCACGGCGGTGAGATGCTGCGGCTGGAGACCTGGGTTCTTACGTCCTGCGCGGATGCGCTCGATGTGCACCGGTCGCCCGGTGATGACCGACAGCGTCAGCGCGGTGCGCAGAATCTGTCCTCCGCCTTCGCCGTAAGAGCCATCGAGTGTCAGCAAGTGATGTAGAGGCATTGAGTGGCTCGAACGCCACGGAACTGAAATACGCCCGTCAGCATTTGACGGTGGCGGTCGGCTGGCGCTGACCGCTACTTTTCCATATCGCGCAGTGCCTCGTAAGCCGGGCGCAGCCGGGCCTCTGGCCAGCCCGGCTCCGTGATGGCCCACCAGTACTGCTCGTTGTCCTCTGTCCAATCGGGGTCGGCAATAGAGTGTACGATCATCGGGCCGATCCAGGGAGACCAGTTCTCTCTCGCGTAACGGAAGGCGCGCATCAGGTAGTCGGCTTGCTGCTCCTCCGTGACGGCGTACCAGGCATAGTCCGCGTGCACCTGGTCGGTCGTCCAGCCCATCTCCAGCACTGCCACCTGCTTATCGCCGTCATCGTAGCGGACCATGATGTCGCGCAGGTCCTCGACGTGTCGAAAGCACCAGAAGCGATGGCCGTCCCGTTCTGCGGCAACCTCGTCGGGCGAGATCTCGGGCGGGTACATAAAGCCGGGTGCGTGTACGCCCAGCAGATCGAAATACGGCGCGGCGCCGGCTTCGTACATGCCTGCCAGATAGGCGGTCTCTGGCATTGCCTCGGGCAGGCCGTTGCCGGTGGGCGACAGTCCGGCCGAGATGACCAGTGCGTCCGGGTCGGCGGTCTTGATGCCGATGTAGCACGCCTTGAGCAGTTCCACGTACTCTGCCGGGTTGGGGGGATGCCCTCCCCACTCGCGGGCCAGGTTGGGCTCGTTCCACACCTGGTATGCTTTCACGCGCCCACGGTATCGCTCCGCCAGGAGATGGCAAAAATCGCCCAAGTCCTGTGGATTTTCCGGAGGTCCGTTGTCGGTGCTATCGCCCTCGGCTGCCATGGCCCACAGGGGCTCGTGATCCAGCCGGAAGAGCACGTTCAGGTCGAGCTTCTCTGCGTCGGCGACGATGCGGTCGGTAAAGTACCAGTTAAAGTGTCCCTTGGCGGCTCCTTCGACATCCCGCCAGGCCACGCGCTGCTTGACCCACGTGAAACCGGCCTCGCGGATCAGCCCCATATCGCGCCGGGCCGTCTCTTCGTTCCACCACAGAAAGGCCTGCATGCCGTACTCGGGTGAGCCCACGCGCGCTCGCGGCCAGGAGGTAGGCGTGGGATCGGGGAAAAGATCAAACCCCAAATCCCAAATCTCAAATCTAGAGATCAGAAGGTAAGAACTAAGAGCAACAAGCCCTACGCACAAGCAGGCGAGGCTAAGGACTCGAACCCATTGACGCTTGCTCCCGCGCTCATTTGTTGTTTGCCATTTGCCACTTGCCATTTATATACGTCAGGGTTTCTCCATCGCGGCCAGGGCCTCAAAGGCCGGGCGAGGAGCGCCGCGCAGGTCGATGATGCCATACGGCGCGTTCGAGTCCTCGGCGCCGCGCCCATCGTTCAACTGCGAAAAGTTCAGGTTCCACAGGAAGGCCATACGGACAAAGCCCCATTCGCGCATGAGCTTAAAGCCCTGTACGATCCACTGCGCTTGCTCTTCCTGCGTGTTGTCGACGGCGAACCCGAAACCCTCTGGATATTTCTCCGGGTAACCGTCGAATCCCTCCGTCGACGCCCAGCCGAACTCGGTCACGCACAGCGGCTTGTCGCTGCCGGCGGCTTGGATGCGGTCGTGATAGCCCCACAGCGTGGTCTTGAACCACCAACTGTGGTGCGGATTGGTGAAGGGAGAGGCGAACTGCGCGGCTGGGTCGGAATATCCGTCGTCCTGGCCCGCGTCAGGTGGGAGGTTATAGCCGTTGTGGTGCGCGCCCACGCAGTCGCAATAGTTCAAAAAGCCGGCGGCGATCATCTGATCAAAGTACTCAAAGTCGTCCATCGTGATGCGGCGCTCTGGGTTGAGCTTATCGTACAGGTTGGCGCCGGTTGGTGCGAGCGCGCCGCTGATGACGATGATGTTTGGATCGCGGCTCTTGATCGCCTGGTAGGACAGCCTCAGCATCTCGACGTATCGCTCGGCGCTGACGCCCTCGGCGGTATCCCACTCGCGGTCGAGGTTCTGTTCGTTCCAGACCTCGATGGCGTGGATGCGCCCCTTATAGCGGTCGACCAGGCGGCCCAGGAACTCGGCGTACTTGGCCAGATCGTCGGGCGGCGCCTTTTCTGGATTGTCGTCAAAGTAGGTGCGCGTCCAAACGGGCGCCTCTACCACGCTGAGCATGACTTTGAGATTGGCCTTGTTGGCAGAATCCACCACGGCGTCGTAGCCGCTCCAGTCCATCTCGCCGGGGTTACCTTCAAAGAACCCCCAGCGCACCTGCTGTTTTACCCAGCCCAGGCCGAGACTATCTACCTGGCCCATCCAATAGTCCATCAGCTCCAGCGGCCCCCCGGTGCCGTGAATGGCGATGCCGTAGCCAAAGACCTCCTCCGCCGACTCGACTGTTGGATAAGGCGCAAAGGTGGGCCGTACCACCGGCACCCCCGTTGCAGTAGGAATGACGGCACTGGTCGGCGTGATCGCCGCTTGCTTGCTGCCACTGTCGCTGGGGTTGATAGTGTAGCCGATGTAAAGACAGGTGCTCCCGACGAGGACGAGGGCGAGCCATACGGCGATGGCGATGTAAAGCTGGTTGCCGCCCACTCCCTTACCAGAAGATAAACCGCTCATGCTTACCTCCTAACCCGGATGTACCGGGATTAAATTTGTAGCCGCGATTTCCTAATCGCGTAAGACGTCCCGCGCGATTGTGAAATCGCGGCTACAATCTATCGATCTCTTCTGTTGTGTGTTACCGCGAGCCCAGTACGTTGTGCAGCGAGTCACATGCCGGGCAGGACCCACCCGGGCGAACGATCGCGTAGCCGTCCTGGGGATCGTCGCCATAGCGTGTAAAGTCAATGTTCCAGACGATGACGCAGCGCACCATCCCGGTGTTGACGCTCAACTGCACGGCTTCGGATAGCCAGGCGGCCTGCTGGGCGTTGGTGACGCCCCGGGCCCAGGCCCAGCCATCCGAGAACGTTGGCAGGCCCTCCTGCGAGGCGTAGCCCATCTCGGTGTAGTACAGTTGCTTGCCGAAAATCGCATAATACTTTTCGGTCTGCGGCAAAAAGTACCACGAGTGATGGTTGCGGCCGTCGTCTGCCGGGTGGCCGCTGCGGGCCGAAGGCGACGTGGCCCCCGAGTTGTGGTGCGCGCCGACATAGTCCATGCACTGCGACGCGCCAGCATTGTACATCCCCTGCAGGAAGGGCAGGTCGTCGCACCCGCCGCCGCTGCAGCCGCCATAGTAGCCGGTGGGCGCGGTCGCGGCGCTGATGACGATGGTGTTGGGATTGGCGGCCTTGATGGCGCTGTAGCAGGTGCACAGCAGCCTGGTGTAGGCTGCCGGGTCGATGTAGCCGTTGGCCCACTCACGGTCTAGGTTGGGCTCGTTCCATACCTCGATGGCGTCGGCTCCGGCGGCTGCCATCCCGGCGACCCAGTTGGCAAACTGCTGTTCGAAACCTGCCTGCGTGACCATCCCCGGTGTGCCCAGGGCGCTCAACTGAATTTTGTAATTCTTGCTGTGCGCGGCCTGGATGATGCCGGTGGCGTCCTGAGGGTAATGTACCTGCACCTTGGCCCACGTCATCCCGGCGTATCTCATCTTGTCGCTGTAGGGCATGCCGATGTCGCGGACGTGCCCGCCCAGCTCGAACCCGCCGCTGGGGGCCGGTACGTATGTAGTTGCTCCGCCGCCTGTCCCGACCGTGATGACTGCCCAGACCTCCATGATCTGCGTGCTGCCCGCTTTGAGGGCCCACTTGCTGGTGAACGAACCGTCCTCGTCCGGCGCGGTCATCTCTACCTCGATTTGCTTCGTTTCGCCGACGGTCACCGCGCCTACCGAGACGCTATCCGGTCCGCCCATCTGGGAGCTGACCTTGACCAGGACTGTGTCGGCCGGCCAATCGCAGGTGCCGCTGTTGCTCAACGTCCACGACTT
Organism: Anaerolineae bacterium; assembly: GCA_016931785.1. Taxonomy (GTDB): domain Bacteria; phylum Chloroflexota; class Anaerolineae; order B4-G1; family B4-G1; genus JAFGED01. The sequence continues at coordinate 4,987 of JAFGED010000136.1, read as the reverse complement.
GACGAATGTCTCGCCCTTTTCGAACTTGGTGCCGTCCGGCACCGTCTCGCTTACGAAAGAGGCCTTCAGGCAGTCCCCCAAAGCGGAGGGAGCCGATGATGCGTCGGAGATGGAGGCCGGTGTGGGTATGATGGTGGGCACCGCGGCATCGGCCACTGTGATCTCCAGGGAGCCGCGTTCGACTCCCGCGATGGTCGCCTTGACGGTGTACGTGTCGGTCGCCGCCACCACCATCCAGGTGTAGCTTGGATCAGTGAGCGGGGCGGTCTTGCGGTCCAGCTCTGCCGCCGTGCTGGTGACCGTCCAGACCACTTCTACCTGCTGGCCGGTGGGTGGCGTTGTCGCAGCGCGGTACGCGGCTACGGCGCTCACAACGTCGGGGGCGTTTCCGGGGTTGAACAGGTTGTTTACGGCGACGCCGCCGAGGTGGTACCGCTGTGCCCATTGCAGCTTGACGGCGAGGCTGGCCGACGTGCCTAGCCAGACCGTATAGGTGGTGTCGCCCTCGCTGGCGTACTGGATGCGGTACGTGCCAGCGGCGTCTTCCGGCACGATGCCGGCAATTGATCCGACCCCTGTGAAGGAGAACTTGACCTCGCTGTTGGGCGTCACCTGGGTCACGCCGCCGACGGTCGCCACTTCTCCAAAGGGGGCCAGCGCTTTATCCATCGAGATATAGTTGGTCTCACTGCCGCGCTGCTCCACGCTCAGGGAAGAGACCTGCATGCGGAGTTTGTAGCGCGGTACTTGCGCCGTGGACCAGTCGAGCAGTTGCCGCGCCTCGCCGCCTTCCACGTAGGCGGCGGGATCGTCTGAGAAAGGCACCTTGACGGCGTCGGCGACGGCGCCGATGGCCTTCCAGTCGTAGCCGCCCGTGTTCCACTCTGCGCCGGCGGGTATCGGGGGCTCGACGACCACGTTCAAGCATAGTCCTTTATCGTGCAGCGCATTGGCCAGAGTGCCGATGAAGGCGGTATAGGCCTCTCGTTCTTCGGTGGTGACGCCCCGGTAGTCTATCTCGACGCCGGCAAAGCCCTGGTTGGTACACATCTCCACGATCTTGGCGATGTGGGCTTGTTGGACGTCGGGTTTTGTCAGCACGTCGGTGAGCGGGCCGTGGGCGCTGGGCTCGCGCAGGGTAGGCATCACCGCGTAAGCGTTGACATCCACCATCTGTGCCAGCGAGCCGATGATGGCGCCGTCAGTCCCCATCGCCAGCCCGGTGGGATTGATCTCGTCGACCACGCCGGCGGCCGACGCCAAATCGTCTTCCGGCCCCAAGGGGGCCGAGATGGTTTGAGTCGTCGCCTTTGCCTGTACGGCTACTATGTTGTCTGGAATGTCGGTCACCCACGCACGGATGCGCTCGTTTTCGGCGGCTCGTGTGTCGAGTTCGCTGCCGACCCACTCCCAGGATTCACCCGTCCAGGTGTAGAGATCGAGCGTCTCCCAGGGCTCTGCCGCGGCGGGCATGTCCACTTCGATCAGCACTTGCTGGCCGTTGGCGCCGCGCGTGGAAATTTTGTAAAAAGGACTCTTGACCTCTAGGTTTGCGGGCAGGGCTTCCACGGCGTCGCGGTACGACGAGTGGGCAAAGCCGAGAAAGTCCGCGCGCGGGATCGAGTCCAGCCGTACGCGCAGCTTGCCTTCGTACGTCGCGGGGACGATCACGCGGATGCCGTCGGGGTGCTCGACGTAATTCTTGTCGGTTTCAGCAGTGAGGGCGGTGTATCCCGTGATTCCCAGTCGCTGCAGGAGGGAGAAGGGAGGGATGAACAGGGCGAGGATGAGCAACACGACGACCAGGGCAACCAGGCCATAGATCCACGCTTGGTCGCCCATTTTTTCGCGCAGCGGCGCAAAGGTAGCGCCGAGTCGCTCGCCCAGCGGTCCTAGGGCGACGCCGAGCCTCTCGCGAACCGAGGCAAAGGTTTCCCGGAGCCGCTCGCCAAACGAGGGACCTTCGGGCGGTGTCTCTTCTTCCGCGGCTTCTAGAGCTTGGGTCTCATCTTGTGCTTCTGGGAAAGATCCCTCGCCCGGCAGGGAATAACCGAGTTGTTGCAGCCGTTTTTTGAGCTTGGCAAGCGCCTGGGGGCCAAAGCCCTCTAACTCGACCAGGGTTTCTTCTCCGGCTGCGAGAGTGGCCAGGATGCCGCTCACGGTGTTGATCCCGGCCTCCTGCAGGGCATCTCTGGCTCGTGGGCTGAGCCCTAACTCCGCGACAGAGATTTCGGGCGGAGTTTCGTCGCTCTCAATGGCTTTAGGTTCTTCCTCCAGCGGTGATGCTGCTTCTACAGATGTGGTTGATTCCTCTTCGATGACGCTGGCCTCAGAGATCTCGGCTTGAGTCTCTGGCTGTTCATCTGTCTGTTCATCAACTGGGGAATGGGATGTTGGGTCCTGCATGAAACCTCCTCACTCACTATGCTATTTCTTACCCCGGGGGAGCGCATAATCGGGGGGCAGATGTGAAAGCGGCTGTCGGAACCGCAAATAGCACAAAGCTTTCCAGATATCTGCCAGATTGTGGAAAGCGGCGGCTATTCTAGCACATGCGGAGGGTTTTGGCAACTGGGAAAACGGGAGCGTGACACGCGATGCGTGACTTTTCCTCTCACGTGTCACGGGTCACGATGCTCTTGCCAATCCCAGCTTCCGCATCACTTTGGCCGGTGTAGCCCGGCGGGCGCGCTGCCACTGGTGGCGCAGCCAGCGCTTGAGGGTGTTGATGGGCTTGCGGCGCTGGCTCTCGGCCATGGCCCACTTGAGGAACTCGTAATCCTGCCCCTTGATCTTTGGTTCGGTGGGATTGCGGCGGTACGAATCGTAATCGGTGATGCGGCTCAGGTCGTGCTCGACCACGTAATCGTAGAGGTCGGTGCCGGGGTGGGGGGTGAAAAAGGCCGGGCTGTAGTAGTCGGGGTCGATGTCCTTCATCAGCCGCACCGTGTCCATCACTTCCTCCTTGGTCTCGGTCGGCAGTCCCATCATGTAGTTAGCCCACACGGCGATGCCGTACTTGCGACAGACGCGGGCGGCCTGGCGGTTCTGCTCCGCCGTCGTGCCCTTGCGGATAAATCTGAGCACACGGTCGTTGCCGCTCTCGAAGCCGACAAAGTAGCCGCGCAGCCCGGCCTCGGCCATGCGGGCGACCATGTCCTCGTGCTTGACGACGATGTCGGCGCGGGTCTGGCAGAAGAAGGGCAGGTTGAACCCAGCGGCGATGTACTTTTCGGTGAACTCTATGACCCACTCCCGGTCCTCGGTCAGGCAGTCGTCGTGGAACATGAAGGAGGCGAGGTGGTATTTATCGACCAGCACGCGCAGTTCGGCGATGACGTTATCCACGCTGCGGCGGCGGGTGCGCTTGCCGAAGAGATAATCCTCGCCCGGCTTGCAGAAGGCGCAGTTGTAGATGCAGCCCCGCCCGGCGATGATGGTGGCGAACGGCGGCGGCAGTTCTTGCGCAAAGGGTACCTCGGGCGAGTCGATGTCGTAGCCCCACTTGCGCCACTCGTCGAGGAACAGGTCGCGGTCGGCAAAGGGGATGGCGTCGAGGTCGGGCGTCGCGCCGCGCAGCACGCGATGTGGGGGCGCGTCACTTCCTTCGATCAGTCGCAGCAGCCTCGGAAAGGTCACCTCTCCTTCCCCGGTCACGAGATAGTCGACGTGCGGGATGCGCAGTGAATCCTCCAAGGAGATGGTGACGTGCGGGCCGCCGGCGATGGTGACGATCTCTGGTTTGACCTCCTTGGCGATGGCGATGGCCTGGCGGGTGGGGTTATAGTCCACGCTCATCATCGTCACGCCGACGACTTCGGGGTCGCGTTCTGCCAGTATCTCGCGGAAATGCTCCCAGCCGTCGAGCGCGCGCAGGTCGATCAGGTCGACCGCGAATCCCTGGGCTTTGGCGGCGGCGCTGAGGGAGGCCAGGCCGTGGGAGATCCATCCGGCGTCCATCCCTTGTTTGAGCGAGTTAAAGCCGCGGCCGGCGATACCTGCAAAGATCAGCGTCGTCTTGAGGGGCATAGGATGCTCCAAGGGCGATTACTTGTCGGCAGTGTGGAACAGATAGCTGCAGTCCTGGTCGCCCTGGGCTGACCACGAGATGCGCTCAGGGGATACGCCCAGGAGATGGGTCAGCAGCGTCATGTCAATCATACAGACCTGTTGATCCTGCTTGGACACTTCTTCGTAGGGGCAGTTGGCGATGTGGAGCAAATAGTCGCCGTTATCGTGCTGTTCCCAGCGGGCCATATAGCCTAGCTCGTTCAGGAATTTTGTGGCGGCGATGAGCCGGTTTTCAAAGCCATTCTTCGTCGGCACGTTGGCCTGACTGGCGATACGTTTGCCGATGTCTTGCATCATCTGCTCTACTTCTGCGGGCGAGAGGTACGCGCGTATCTCGTCGAGAATTAGGTTGGATAGATGCCTGTACCGCTTTGGGAAAAAAGAGTCCGCCTCGTCGGCCAGGGTGTATACGTATTGAGGGCGGCCGGGCGTCTTGCGGCGATGGATGCTGGGGGCTGCTACGAGTCCTTCCCCACGCAGGATGTCGAGGTGATGGCGCACGGTGACCGCGGTCAAGCCCAGTTCTTCACTCAGGGCGTCGACTGTTGCCTGGCCGTGCTCCTTCAGGATATTCAGGATGCGCTCACGGGTTACCTGCAAGGGTTGCTCCTATCGGTCTCTGGGAAGCGCGCGAATTCTAGCACGGGCTCCGTGATTTGTCAAATTGCTATCATTATAATCTGGTCATCGGCCTTGTGATGGGTGTGTTTGCTCCTTGGGGCGTATACGTTGCTTGTGGGGGAAATAGTGTTGCTAGAGTACAGTTTGGGCGCAAGCCCAAACTGCTTAGGTGTATTTGCCCTCGCTCGATGAACACTAGAGCATGTGTTATAGTATTGCCCTCGAAAAACTATCACAACCGCGAAGATTTTTTGGACACGGATTTCACGGATAAACACGGATGGGGATTTTTTTT
>JAFGED010000135.1 GCA_016931785.1 Anaerolineae bacterium | reverse complement strand
CTCGATGAGCACCTTGCCGGCCGCCACCTCGTCAATAGAGTGCACCGAACCGCCATTCTCCTCGATAACGCCGACGATCTCCTGGTAGCGCAAATCGTGACCCTCGATAGTGATCTTGGCGTTCTCCACGCGACGATCGATCTCATAGATCGAGATATTGACCCCATCCACCCCATTTTGTTCAGCCAGCAGTTGCACCAAATCCACAATGCTTGGATCAAGGGGCTTTAGGACATCCAGCACCAACCTTCTCAAATTCCCCATCGACTCTTTCATCACTCCTCCAATAGCATCTTTTCAACAAGCCAAGGAGCGGGAGGTGTGCGGGCAGAACCTGTCCTGCCACCACCGTGCAAGTCAAGTGGCGAAGCCGAAGGACTGCGCCAGCACACCTCCAATATATCCCTATTCACTCACTGAGAAGATGTCTCCAATGGTACGAGCGCCCGTGCGAAAACCAGGTAACCTGTGTGAGCCACCATGCGATCCATCGGCCGCAGGCGGGCAGGCACCGTCTTGTAGGGCCGAAGGAACAATTCTTCAACTTCGATCAAACCAAAATCAGCCTCCTCCAACGCGCCGATCAAACAGCTGACCTGATTGGTCGTGGGCAGTATGCAACCGAAAAAGCCGCCGCCGGAAAGGGCACTGTGGGCTTGGACCAAGTAATCCCAGGGATTCGGCAGATCCAAAAACAGCGCATCGGCGTCACACTCGTCAAACCCCTCGGCGATATCGCGCTGTTTGAAGTCGACGAAATCCGCCAAGCCGAGCTGCGCCAGGTTCTTGCGCGCCAACTCCTGCATCTCTGGACGAACTTCGTAAGAGTAGACCCGCCCGTTCGGGCTAACCGCCTGAGCAAAAACCAGCGCGAGACCCCCACTGCCAGTTCCTGCTTCGACGACGCGGCTGCCGGGCGCGACGCGCATCTTCATCAGGATGTATCCCGCATCCTTGGGGTATATAATCTGCGTTGTGCGCTTAAGGTCGCGTACGAGGTCGTCTGTAGAAGGGCGGAGAAACAAAAAAGGATATCCCAGGTGAGTGGATAATTGCGTTCCCCAAGAGGCTCCAATCAGGTCATCGTGAGACAACACACCACGGTGTGTGTGAAGTTGTGAACCTGGCTTCAACCGGACGATAAAAGATTTGCGATCGCGGCCGACTAACAGGGCCAAGTCATCGGGTTGCGCAGTGTGCACAGTCTCCTCAGCATCCAAGCTATCCTCAAAACCCCCGGAGGCTCTCGTCGCCTATCAGATATCCCCCGGAAACCGCTCCCATTATAGCGTACTCTCGCCTCAGCGCAACTTGCCGCTCAGAATCAGATCGTCCCACCGCAAATCCACCCTTCGAATCCCTTTTTCCGCGATTTGACTTGGAAGCAGGATGGTGGTACACTAAGTCACAGCAGTGTCGGCCACAACATTGACGGGTTAGTTCAGTTCAACATGCCCGAGAGACAAAGGGAGGCACCGGATGGCAGAAGATAAAAAGGTAGTCGTCTGTGTTGAAGACGAACCTGAAATGATAGACCTGGTCAAGCTCATACTTGGCCGCAAGGGATTCGAACTCGTCGGCGCGGTGGGCGGCCGTGAAGGTCTGGAGACAGTGCGGCAACTCAAACCAGACCTAGTGCTATTGGACCTGATGATGCCGGACATGGACGGCTGGGAAGTCTATCAGAAGATGAAGACTGACGAAGAACTAAAAGAGATTCCGGTCATCGTAGTGACTGCCAAAGCACAGAGTATCGACAAGGTGCTGGGTCTTCATATCGCCAAGGTCGAAGATTACGTGACCAAGCCGTTCGGCCCTCAGGAACTATTGCAAGCTGTCAACAAAGTATTGGGGCTCGACGAGTCCTAGCCTAGCAAGGGCGCACGGTTTCGGGGATACCCAACCTCGGTGAGTGAACACATCGCCCTCGGCAGAAAGTAGCCGGGTGGCGATGTGTTGGATGTTTGGGAGTTGCAGAGTTTCAAGAGGGGGTGGCCGATGGAACTCGCAGTGGTACGAATCGAAAAAGCAGAGGCCGTGAACGTTATTCTGGGGCAATCGCACTTTATCAAAACGGTGGAGGATGTACACGAGGCCCTTGTGAGCACTGTGCCTGGCATCAAGTTCGGGTTGGCCTTTTGCGAATCCTCCGGCCCGGCACTCGTGCGCACCAGCGGCACCGACAAAGAGCTCATCGAACTGGCGAAACGAAACGCGCTGGCACTGAGCGCGGGCCACAGCTTTATCATCTTTTTGGGTGAGGACTTTTACCCCATCAACGTACTAAACACGATCAAGATGGTGCCCGAGGTGTGCCGCATCTTTTGCGCCACATCAAATCCGGTCGAGGTGATTCTCGCCGAGACGGAACAAGGACGCGGTATCCTCGGCGTGGTGGACGGCATCAAGTCTAGAGGCGTCGAGACGAACGACGACGTCGCTCAACGCAAAGCCTTTCTGCGCATGATCGGCTACAAACTCTAGACATCTTCATAATCGAGATCTTGTACGCATGAGGCGAGATTTCGCAGCGCCCAGTCTTGGAAACGGCAGTTTCGGCGGCGTAAGGCGCCGAAACTGCTATGCCTTTCGCGCAGAGCGCGAAAGGCCCTAGTTCCTTCATCATTTCGAAGGCAGAGAAGAATGCCGCGTCACAACTGTCCTGCCGTCCTAAAAAAAATCGCCGGACAGGTTTGATAGCATAGATGGAAGTATGGAATGAGACCCAGGGCAAGCAGGTATTGAGACGCGTACGACGATGTGCCAGTTATCTCTGTCGCTTGCGAGGGTTGACTTTTCGGCGGCGGCTGGACGAAGATGAAGGGCTATTGCTAGTCGGGCGCCGGGAAAGCCGTGCCGACACATCCATCCACATGTTCTTCGTCTTCTTTCCCATCGCCGCGGTTTGGCTAGACGGGCACGGGCGGGTCGTAGACGCCAAACTCGCCCGCCCCTTCCGTCCGTTCTACGCCCCTCACGCACCAGCACGAGACGTATTGGAAGGCCCACCCTCGGCGCTAAAGAAAGTGAAAACAGGAGATCAACTGCGTTTTGGATAAGTCAGTGAGCCAAAGGGCAACCACCCTGCTGATAGTCACGCTGCTGATTGTGACATCTACGGCGTTAGCGCAGGCGCAATCGAGCGAGCCCCCGGAAACAACCGTGCACACCGTGCAGCGGGGGCAAACGCTGCTCTCCATCGCCCAGGAGTACGGCACGACGGTGGACGCCATCACCCACGCTAACGGCATCGCAGACCCGCGCCGCATCTACGTCGGACAGCGCCTCGTCATCCCCGAGCGGGGGGAGGGATCCGACACCATGGAGCTGGTACCCTACGTGGTTCAGGCAGGCGACACAGTGTCCTCCATCGCCAGGCATTACGGCATCACGTGGCAGACGCTCGTCCACGTCAACAGCCTGCTCTCCCCGAACGCAATTTACCCAGGTCTGGTCATAAAAGTGCCCAGAGTGGCCTCGTCCGGCGAAAAACCAGGCGCTTTTCCGCAAACGGTTGGTAGTATGATCTACCTTGTGCACCCGAACGACACCCTGAGACGCATCGCGTTGCGTCACAATGTCTCACCTTGGACGCTGGTAGTCAACAACCACATGACGGACCTGGCGGCGATCTATCCCGGGAGGGAGTTGGTCGTCCCTGGGGAAGGCCCCGGCCTGCTGCCCGCGCCCTTCGCGTCGATAGAGATACAACCACTGCCCGTCACGCAAGGCACGACGATGATCATCGCCGTGCACACGACGGAACCCGTGAAACTACAAGGGGAGCTGTTCGATCAAGATGTGCACTTTGCCGAGGAGAGCGGCGCCTATTACGGGGTTGCAGGCGTGCACGTTTTCACCGAGCCAGGCCTGTACAAACTGACGCTGACTGCCTGGGACAGCGACGGACACAGCACGGCTCTCACCACGGAGGTCGTGGTGAGAGCAGGTCACTTTGGCTACGAACGGATCGACCTTCCCGCCGATCGGGCCAGCCTGCTTGACCCAGCCATCATCGCCACCGAGCGAGAGCGCCTCGATAGCGTGCAGTACACATTCACCCCAGAGCGGCATTGGACAACACCCTTCCAACGCCCGTGCGTGGGGACGATCACGGCCTACTATGGCACTCATCGCGCCTATGCCGCCGGTCCCTACACCAGTTACCATACCGGCGTGGATTTTCGAGCTCCGACCGGCACGCCCGTCCACGCTGCCGCTGCGGGCACCGTCGTATTGGCAGAACCGCTCACCGTTCGAGGCAACGTTGTCTTCATAGATCACGGCTGGGGCGTGCTGACAGGGTACTGGCACCTCTCATCCATCGAGGTAGAAGTAGGGCAATATGTAGAGCAGGGAGAAGTAGTGGCCCGCGTGGGCAACACAGGTCTATCCACAGGCGCGCACCTCCACTGGGAGTTTTGGGTCGGCGGGGTCAGCGTGGACGGCTTACAGTGGCTGGATGAATCCTTACCCTGGCCCATGGCTGGAGACTTGGCGACCGGTGGATAGAGCCGACCCTACGCGATGAGCGCCTCTGCCTCATCGGCGCGCTCGGCGGGCACCAGGACGCGCACGGCTCCAAAGCCATCGATCGTTATGCCAAGGAGCGGCGCCGCGCTCTCATAGTCAAGCAGAACCGGAATACCGGCGCTTTCCAACTTGGCCTTGATGACATAGGCCCGCGGCAGCCCCTGCGCGACGTGAACCACAGTGAGCCCTGGATGACGTGATTTCCTATCGTTCATTTCCATATCCTAGCAATCAAAGTTTGCCTCAATTAACGATATTTGTCAAACCAGCCCAAGCCTGGTATAATCGCGCGCGCATCGATGTAATGACGGCATCTTCTCAACGATAGGGAAAACGTCCCCTGCTTTGTTGAAAAGTTATCAATGATGGCACCCAGGAGACAAGGTTGATTCAGCGAAAAACTCAGAACCCCGACTACTGGGGCAAAGAGTTCGAGGTCACCTCCAACGATCTTCAACACCTCAGCACAATGTTGGTCGAGGAGGAGTTGCCACGTTCGGCGGAAGAACTAGGCCGGGCGCTGATCCTGCACCATTGTCAAAGGGAAGAATCCCTCATAAAGGCAGTGATGTCTGAGGGCACCCCGTACCAACCAAAGCGCAGCTACGAGATGGATGAGCAGGTAGTCTTTCCCGCGTTCGACTACCAGATAGGAAAGATCGTCGGCATACGGCCCGGCCACAATCCTCAATATGGCCCGTTCCAAGTCATCCAGGTCAAGTTCGAAAAGGGCGCACAGCGCGAGTTCGCCGCCGAGTTCGCGGAGGACCACCCACTGAACCGCGAAGCACAAGCCGTCACATCAGGCGATGCCCAGCAGCACACGCCGGAGGATCTGGCCAAGCTGTATGGGTGGCAAGTTGGCAAGGAGTTAGAGAAGCGTCTCGAAGCGGAACCCGGTTTCGTCCGGTTGGCCGGCAAGTGGTTCCCGAAAGACCTGCTGGTCGACGTGAACATCGGCCATCTGAACCTGGCAGAAGCCGTGCTTGATATGGCGGGAGGCGGCCCCTTGCCGACAGAGGAACTCTTGGGCGACCTGGAACTGCCCGAGGAGGTCACTCCTCAGTTGCGCATATTCTCGCTGAACTATGCCCTACAAGAAGACGAACGGTTCGACGAGGTGGGACCGGCGGGACAGGTGCTCTGGTTCCTGCACCGCCTAGAGCCGGAGAGCGTCCGGTCCATCCCATCCCTCCTGAGATATCAACCGGTAGAATACGACCCCGCACTGCTGACCAGCGAGATGCTGGCGCTGGAAAATCAGATGGACGACGAATGGTCGAGCTCGGAAAGCCCTGCCGAGGTAAACGAACCTGTAACACTTGTTCTGGCATATCCCCATTGGAAATCCGGCACGCTGCCCCTCTCAAGTCAGTTGGCGCGCATATTCCCAACCGGCCGCACACATCGCATCCGCTTCTTGTTTGAAGATGGCAAGACCGGCGAAGAGATGCCCGGATGGGTCGTCCGCGAAGGGCGTTACATCTACGGCCTGAAAGAGTGGTACAAAAAGCAGAATATCCCCGTGGGTGCCTATTTGGAACTGAGGCAGGGCAAAGAACACGGGAAAATCGTCATCCGCCCGCGCGGCCGTTCCAGGCGGGAATGGGTACGAGTGGCTCTGCCTACAGAAAAACACCTGGCCTTCGAGATGCGCAAAGAACTCATCGCCTGTGATTACGATGAACTGATGATCGTTACAGAAGAAGACCCTGAAGCAATGCACAACCTGCGGACCCGTGTGCGGGAGCAGAGACTCTCACTGGCACAACTGACTAGCGAAATCTTTCCCGAACTGGCCAAGTTGAGCCCACAGGGCACAGTTCACGCCGCCACGCTCTACAGCGCAGTCAACGTCGCAATGCGCACGCCACCTGGCCCATTGCTGGCTGAACTAGCATCCAGTGATACATACGTGCCAGTAGGCGACAATTACTGGGTCCTGCACATGAGATCCCACGAGATTTAGATCGTCTATGAGCAAGATCATCGTTCCCCCCACACTACCCCAACTGGTCAAACCTAACCTGGATACACCGTTTCACATTGATTACACATGGTGGGAGCGGAAAGGGCTGCACATCAACGTAGAGCTGCGAGCCCACCTTTGCCAGGAACATCAAGAGGTATTCAGCGAGCACTTTGATACGGAAAAGATCGACTGGGTGGACAAGAAAACCGGCGAAGTGACCCGCGTAGACGGCCTACAACACGTATTACAAGTACACTGCAGCCAGCAGCCCGACTACATCAACGATGGCCTGTCCCTGGTAGACGCAGTTTTTCGGGTGTTTCTGGCAAATGGCAATGCGCCCATGACGAGCGAGGAACTAAGCGCCATCACAGGCCGCCCTGCCGAGAAAATTCTGAACACACTCTCGGGATTAAGGGTTTACAAGGGTATCCGCCCGCTGCGGAAGTAACCCTGTCCCATGTGCAATCACCAGCGCCACGATCCCACCGTGGCGCTGGTTTCGTCTTTCACACCTCGATTGGCAAAACCTATTACGACAATTGCCTTTGGGAAATCCGCTGTCCTAAAAACCCACCCCCACTGGTGATTGTCCACATCTTTGATGTGGCACATTCCAATGCCTCGGAAAAGAAATTCTTGGGGGTGTGGGCGGGCGCTTCGCGCCCGCCCACACCCCCAATTTCCCTCTTTATCCAGGCATATGGGTAATCACCAGCACCCCCAGGCTTGACAGAGACGTACCGTTCGATTAGAATATCTCCACCGCGCCCCAGTAGCTCAAACGGATAGAGCGTCGGACTTCTAATCCGAGGGTTGCAGATTCGAGTTCTGCCTGGGGCGCCTGCCGTACCCCTAACCTATCAAGGGAAACTATGAACCCAGAAGACGTGACCGAGGCAATTCGACCAAATCTGACCTACCTGGCCAATGCGTTGCTACAGTACTATAACGTAACTCGCCCCCCCACACCAATCGAGCAGATGGTGGAGAAGCCTCCCCCCGGGCTGGGCAAACTTGATTTGGACAAGATCTCTAACATCACAGAGCACGGCATGTATAATTACGCGCCGCGCTTGGCAATGGCCCGCCTGTTGTGTCGCGAGGTCACCCGCAACGAGACCGTCAAGGAGAGATTCGGCGTAGATGTATCCAACGCCTCCTATGCCGACGTCAAGTTTTTTGCCCGCTGTCTATTGATGCCATCACGCTGGGTGTATGAGCTATCCAGAAAAGGGCTGTCCATCGAGCAAATCAGCACCCACCTAAAGGTTCCTTCATACGCTCTGGTGACCCGCCTGGTGGAACTTGGCCTCATCCTGCCAAGCGAAGAGTGAACACCCTCTTGCCCAAGACCGGAGCTTTTGTCGCGTCAAGGAACAGGGAATAGATACCGCGCCCGCCGTAGAGGATGCGGGCCAGGATGATCTCTAGTGCGCGTCTCGAGAAGCGGACTCAGTCATCGAAAGCCGTCACACGGTGAGTCGGCGCCGCCGGGGGCTACCCGCGTGAACTGGCGAGAGAACGGGCGCGGAGGGGAAAAAGGCACGGCGGGGATGGTCGCCGGAACTCTACCGGTCCACTCAGCGATAGCCTGTTAGCATATCGCCAACCAGTAACACGACCATCCACCGCCGCGACAATCAAAGGCGCGAACAGCGCACCATCAGGCGGGCGTATCCGCCCGCCTCAAAATTTGCTTCAAGCTATGCCTTGGCAGCCTTGGGCGCCGCCTCCTCTTTGGTGACGGCAGCAACAGCAGCCTTCCTCGTCTCCTCGACCGCCTCCGCCAAGTGCTTCTGGCCCTCCTCCAAGACGATCTTGCTCTGCACCTGAAGTTCCTCGGCGCGACGCTTGATGTCGGCCGCCACAGCCTCGACCTTCGCACGCGTCTCTTCCAGTGTATCCTCTGCCTTATTCCGCAATTCGATACTCTTCTCTCGAATCTGCTCGCGGGTCTCCGCGCCAGACTGCGGGGCCAACAGGAGGGCAGCTCCTGCCCCTATAAGACCGCCCACCAGGAAACCTGCAAAGAATGCTCCAACCTCTCCACCACTATCACTCATTGTGCACCTCCCTAAATTATTGAAAAGCCGCCTGATTCACTTACCTTGCTCTAAATCCTCGCGCAACCCGCCGATTTGTTGCAAGACGCGCCGCAAACCGGCCAGATAACCCGACCACTTCATCACCGGATCGACGACGTTCTGGCTGACAAACTGCGTCGTACCGCGCACCGTCGCCAACGTCTCGTTGACCGCCTCTAGCATCGGCCTGATCTCGTCACGCAACAGCACAACCAGCGACTGCACCTGAAGCATCAGCACGATCAACAAAATGCCGATGATCATTGTTTCAAATGCGACGAACACGATAGCCACATCCCGGAGCAAGCTGACGACAACCGAACCGGGACTCGGCGGTGCGCCTTCGTATGCCGCCTGATACGCATCGATCGAAAGGAAAACGAGCAAAACGACCAGGCCGATAAAGAGCAACCCGGCCACTATTCCAAAGATGATGAACAGCCTCTTCGCCTTCAACTCCACGGGCGAGGGTTCGGAGGCAACCTGTGTTTCCGAAGCCGGCGGCAGCGCCGAAGGCTCTTTATCAGTTGGGGAATCTGCTTGGTTCAACATGATGGAATTATTATAGCATACATTCCTGGCGCATACAAATACTTCCCCCACCCAACAGAGTGTCGCCGGCGTACAATACCAGAAACTGGCCCGGCGCTACATCGCGCTGAGATACGTCAAACCGGACGTGGGCCTTTCCCTTTGGCGCCGGGGTCACCGTGACGCCGGCCGGCCGCGCGCGATAGCGGATCTGTGCCAGCGCGCGGAACGGAGATGAGGGCGGCTCCACGCCGATGTAATGCATCTCCTTTACCATACACTCGTCCTGGCCCAGCTCTGCAGCCGTCCCAACGACGAGCGCGTTCTCGGCAGGCCCGATAGCAAGCACGTACAGCGGCTCGGCCGCCGAAATCTCCAGCCCTTTGCGCTGGCCGATGGTATAGGCAGCCAGTCCCTTGTGCTGGCCCAGCACGCGCCCGGACGTATCGCGAATCGGGCCAGGTTGGAATAGATGTGGCGCCCGCCGCTCCAGAAAGCGGCGGTAGTCCCCGCCGGCCACAAAGCACAGGTCCTGGCTTTCGGACTGCTCCGCCACGGGCAAACTCCGCCGGCGGGCGACAGCGCGCACCTCTCGCTTGGTCAGCTCACCCAATGGGAAAAGGACGCGCGCCAGCTGCTCTTGGGAAAGTGCATGCAGAAAATAGGATTGGTCCTTTTGAGGATCCAGACCTCGCAGAAGCCGATAATGGGCGTCGACTTGTCGTACGCGCGCATAGTGCCCCGTCGCAAGAAACGTCGCCCCCATGGCCAAAGCCCTGTTCAGAAGAAAGCCGAAGCGAACAGCGCGGTTACACGGGACACAGGGATTGGGCGTGCGACCAGCGCCGTATTCGGCGATGAGATAGTCCACAACGCAGGCTCTGAACTCGACCTCGGCGTTGACAAGGTAAAAGGGAATGTCGAGCTGAGCAGCAACGCGGCGCGCACGTTCGACGGCCTCAGGTGTGCAGCAGCGATTGGACGCGCTATCATCCGGTTCGGGCTCGGCCCACAGCCGCAGCATCACGCCGACGGTCTCATATCCCTGCCCGACCAAAAGCGCAGCCGCGACGGCGCTATCGACGCCGCCACTGAGGGCGACCACGACGCGGGATCCCTGCAAAGTTTTAGCAACAACCTCCGAACCATCGGAGCAGCCACAAGCAGAAAAACTCTCCGTGGTCTGAGCAGCCTGTAACCTTCGCAGGGTTTCTCTGTTCATCCGCACGCTCTTAGCCTCTGGACAATGCCGGGCAACACCTCCAGCACGCGCTCGACATCAGCCTCGTCGTTGGAACGGCCCAACGTGAGGCGAAGGCTACCGATGCTCCAATCGGGCGGCAGCCCCATCGCCTCGAGCACGAAAGAGGGCTCCGGCTCTCCCTCGGCGCACGCTGCGCCAGAGCTGGCCGCAATACCCTCCAAGTCGAGGTCTAGAACCACCGCCTGCCCCTCGACTCCGCGGAAGGCGAAGCTGGCGTGATGTGGCAAACGCAGCTTGGGGTCTCCCGTCAGGCAGCTATCCGGTACAGATGCCAAGACGCCCTCGATAAGCCGGTCGCGCAGCCGGCGCAGGCGAGCAGCTTCCGCCACCCGCTCCTCCTCGGCTAGTCGCAATGCGGCTGCCAGCCCCACTGCGCCTGCGACGTTGACCGTTCCAGGGCGGCGCCCGCGCTCGTGGCCGCCGCCAGTGATCGCCGGAACGAGCACGGTTCCGCGCCGCACGTAGAGCAGGCCAACCCCCTTGGGACCATAGAACTTGTGCGCCGACAGAGCCAGCAAATCTACGCCCAGATCGTCCAACTCCAGCGGGAGCCTACCCGCCGCCTGCACGGCGTCGGCGTGAAAGAGAACACCTCGCTCCCGGCAGACCTGCCCAATTTTGACCATGCGCTGCACCGTGCCGATCTCATTATTGGCAAACACCACGCTTGCCAGGATCGTATCGGGACGGATCGCCGCCGCCACATCATCCGGATCCAAAAGCCCAGTCCCATCCACCGGCACCCGCGTAACCTCGAAACCGAACAAATCGCGCAATTGATCGACCGTGTTGCCCACGGCGGGATGCTCGATGGGCGTCGTGACGATGTGATTGCCGCTCCCACTCTGCCGGGCAGCCCAAGCCGTGCCTCGCAGCGCCAGGTTATCAGCCTCGGTACCCGAGCCGGTAAAGACGACCTCCGAAGGTCGACAACCCAATAAATCGGCCACGGTCTGCCGGGCCTGTTCTAGTGCATTGGCCGCCTCTTGACCAAAGGAGTGAGCCGATTCGCTGTTGCCAAAAACCTCACTCCAGTAAAGAGACATAGCATCCACCACGCGGGGATCGACGGGGGTCGTCGCGGAATGATCCATATAGATCTGACGCCCAGTTGTCTCCATATCCTGCCCCCTGCTGCTGAGATGAGACCTATTGTAACACTTGGCAAGACGACCGTCAAATACACCCCGCCCTGCAATGAAAGTTGCTTAGCATCCCAAATCGTGCTATACTGAGCACGTTCCACGAGAGCGTTGCCATACGGTGGTAATTTCTCTGCATCTCTGGTATACTAGCACAAATAAAGGGCTCTATCGTGAACGGCGAAGCAGAGCAATCGGATTGGGTAAATGAGCTGGCCAGTCGCATCGAGCAAAGAGGCGCCTCGTCGCTGGCACTGGCGCTCATCGAGATCGTTCGTCCATTTGGTTTTCTGGGCAGCCAAGTGCTCGTTATGGCCCAACCGCTGCTGACTGGTATCGTGGACGATAAGACAGTACAGCGAACTACAACACTGCTAGATAATCCCGACCTGCTGAACCAGTTGAGCGCGACCTTGGAAGGAGCGAAGGCAGAATGAGGCTTCTGAGCAAAAGAAGCTCGCGCGTAAAAATACGTCCACTTACCTCCTTCCAGGACCTACAGGGGGAGACAGGACGCGCCGCCGAGAGCGGGGGGACAATCCATATCGCCCTGGGTAACGGCGGGCTAATCGGAGAAGATGCAGTCACCTCCCTAGCCGCGCTTGAGGTCGTGGAGGAGTTGGCAGACACGGCGATCCTATACAATGCTCCTCCCATCATCACCGTGGGCGACCCCACATTACTTCCACTGGCTCAAGATACCTTGCGCCGGGCGCACGAGCGTCACGGGCTTGTGAAGAGATACAACCCCAACCAAGTACGCTTCATCGCGCCCTCGCCAGTGGCATACGCTGCCGGGGCCGCCAGTGTGGTCATGACTGAGAACGTGATGAGCAACGCAATGATAGGCGCCTTTGGCCCAGAGGTCTCGTTGCTCGTCGACGCAGGCGCGCGACGCAATTTGCCTCAGTTGGCCGCTGCCGCCTCCCCCGATGCCATTGGCGCGCTTTACCCCGCGACTGACCGCCTGGCAGTCGGAGAGGAGCTATACGCCGCCGGTGCCCAGATGGTCGAAAAAGGACGCTACGCAATAAGCTTGCAAGCCCAGGATATCCTGCGCTTGATCTTGGCAGGGTTCATCGCAATGACAGCAGCACTCGCGTTTGTCGTCAGTTTGCTTCCATAGACAGTCGATTAGCTTAGGACCCATATCAGATGAGACACATAGTCAGGCAATGGATTCCTTTCCTCTTTGCCATAGGCACAACCCTGGTCGTGCTGCTTGGGTATATATTTCCAAACGCTCTAGCCTTCGACTATCGCGGACAGCAAACGCCTGTGCAGCATATCCTGGCCGAGTGGGCAGTGATCGTGGCCAGTTTTGCTTTTGTCCTGGCGCTTTGGAATATGGGCCGCGTGCAAGTCGCTAAAGCATTCCGCAGGCGGCAAATCGAAAGCCTGCTCTTTGTGTTTGCCGCATTGGCAACCCTGTTTCTATGGCTGGCCGCCATCTTTTCCCCCGACCAGTCCGTTTCAGAGCTTGCAGGCCAGGCTGTACAAGGGGTATTCGATTACGTCATCAGCCCTGTTGGAGCATCGCTGGCTGCGCTGGTCGTCGTCACTTTGACATTGGCAGCATTTCGACTGCTGCGTGCACGGCGCAGTGCATGGGCAGTTTTGTTCATAATAGTAGTAGCAGCGGCATTGCTGACCAGCATCCCACTTGCGGGTCTAGATCCGGGGTTGTTTTCCAGCATTCGTCACTGGATCGTCAACGTCTTTGGAATGGCAGGTATGCGTGGCTTGTTATTGGGCGTCGTGTTGGGCACGGCAATCACAGCGCTACGGTTCCTCTGGCCCCGTAGTGACTCTTGAATGGTGATGTAATGCTCTACTGTCCAAAATGCGGCACAGCGAATAGAAGAGGCAGTCGCTTCTGCAATGAATGCGGCGAATTGCTGCCGATGCACACAGGACTGCGCTGCCCGATGTGCGGCGCGATGAACCCTGTTCAGAACGCTTACTGCGACCAATGCAACGCCCGCATCGTTCCCATGTCTTCTTCTGAACAGCCAGAGAGCGGCCAACCCTCAATCAGGGGCGTCTCGCTACCCGCCATCTCGTTTGGTGAAAAACCACCCATCCCCGAGCCCCTGGATGCCGCATCCCCGGAGGGTGTTGTCGGCAAAGCAGAAGCAGATGACCGGCTGACTCAATTTCGAGAGACGCCGGACGAAAGTAAGGCAGAGACATCGGCAGAAGACGCCGATGACTGGCTATCTCAGCTTCGAGATTTATCAACGGAGCCGGTGGAAGAACCAGCCGGAGAACCGTTGGAAGAAGGCGAGACAGATAGCTGGATAGCACAACTTCGCGATTTAACAACGGAGGAAGAACCAACCATCGCCCACGAGCTCAAAACGGAAGCAGAACCTATCGAGCCAGTCGAAATGCCAGATTGGCTACAAGGCCTAGCACCACTAGGCACAGAGGGACCACCCGCCGAGACAGGGGCGGGGCCTGCCCTGAGCGCGTTTGAGGAAACCGCCCCTGAGATGCCCGCCCCGGCCGAGGTGCCCGACTGGCTGCAGGACCTGGCGCCCGCCGAGCCCGCGCCGGCAGCGGCCGAGAGGCCTATCCCGAGCGAAGCCGGGTGGGCGTTCCCCGAATTCGAGGCTGAGCAAGCCGTAG
>JAFGED010000134.1 GCA_016931785.1 Anaerolineae bacterium | reverse complement strand
TCATGCCCTCGCCAACCTTGATCCGGTGCGAGCGCGCCAGCATCACCTGTCCGGCCTCTCCGGTGCCGGCCCGCAGCACAGCCCATTGCCCCACCTCGTCCACCAGAAACAGCCCCACGTAGTACAGATCAAACCGCTGGTGGATCAGCTCAACCGCCTGCTGGATCAACTGATCGACGTCCAGGATCGAAGACGCCGCGCGAGCCACTTCCGCCGAGGCCTCCAGGTAAACCGTGCGCTGCTCCAAATCACGCGTACGCTGGGCCACACGCTCCTCCAGATTGCCGATGAGCTCCCGCAACTGGGAGGTCATACTGTTAAAGGCGCTAGCCAGATCAACCACCTCAGCCGGCCCGATCAGAGCCGCCTGCAGGTCCATCTCGCCTTCGGCGACCCGGCCGGCCGTCTCGGTCAGAGTTTGCAGGGGCACAGACAAGCGTCGTGCCATAAAGATGCCGAGCAATCCAGCCAGTGCCGCCATTACCAAGACAACACTCCCTGATATCATCGTGCTTTGGATCACTCCCCGGTACGCTTCTGCCACCGGCAACTCGACCACGACGGCCCAATCAGGCGTTACCAAGGGAACGTAAGTGGCAACTACGTTGGTGCCATTGATACCTGTGGATATAGTGGCCCCGGTCTCATCGACGGGCGCAGGGTTACTGATAAACTCGCTCACCTCGTTTAGCTGGCTCACGTCCTCGCCCCGCAAAACGCGGGTGACGTCTGAAAAAGCGATTAAATCGCCATATCTATCTACCACATAGGCCAACCCACCCTCACCGACCTCCAGTTGATCCACCAAGTCCCATATGAACTTTAAGCTCACTTCGGCCATCAACGTTCCTTGAAAATCACCAAAGACGTCTATGACCGGTACGGCCAAGATCACCATCGGTTCGCTGGTCGCATCATCGACGTATACCGGGCCGACGTATCGTCCTCCCTGCTGGACCTGAACAAGTGCATCGGCCCCAGCCTGTTTCAGGAGCCTTCCCGGCTCTGTCTGTGCCTGCCGAGAACTCGCGGCCACTTCCTGTCCTTGTGCATCTAGCAAGACCAGGTGGCGAAAGGCCGGCTCGAGGCCCAACAGACTCCTCAAGTGCCTCTCTCGCTCTTCCAGCGAGGCTACGCGGGGATCGCTGAGTTCAGCCACAGACCCCAATAGAGTAAACTTTTCCTGTACAAAACTGACAACCGCATTAGCTGCGGCTTGGGCAATGAATTGCTGCTGACGGGCAACGCTTTCTCGTTGGGCGCTAATGCTAAAGTACAACTGAAAGCCGCCAGCGACCAACAAAGCCACAACGCTCAAACCCAGAAAAGCGACAGTCAGCGAAGCCGCCAAGCTCGGTAACCTTCTAGACCTTTTTGCTTGCACAGACATCATCTATCCTCGCGAAACGTATCTAGAGTATATCCGCAGCGCCCGGTAGTACAGACCCTTTTACCCATCCACAAGAGAGTATGGTCTCAGACAGGTCCTTGTGTCGAGAACCAGCTCATTTTCCAAGGCCTGATAGGGTGGCCCCTTGTACGAACCGACTAGCGAATGACCCTCTCTGCCTCTACTAGCAGGGTTTCAGGCATCGTCACTCCCAGATTTTCAGCCGCCTTGTTGCTGATTATCAGGTAGCTCTCGGATGAGACGACCGGGATGGTACCGGCTGGAGTGCCACGGAGAATCCTGTCAGCCAGAGGCGCTGCTTGTTCGCCCGTTTTGTAGTGGTCAATGCCCACATCAAAAATAGACCCATAGCCTTCCACCTCCAGTAAGGCCCCACCGATCGGAATCTGGTGCTCGAATGCAAAGCGGGCCAAGACCAGAAAAGGATCGGGCGTACAGCCGAGAGGCTCCGGTATGATCAGGATTGCATCTATGCCAATATCATCCGATTCAGTCCGTGCCTGCAGAAAATCCTCAAGCTCTGCTGCATCGTCCACTGGGGCCTCGATCAAAGTTATGCCCGCGGCTTCGGCCACCGGATACAGTTTCTCTAACTGGCTGTCTACAATGGGGTATCCACGCTGATAGGGCACCAACATACGCGTGGCCTCAGGTGCCAGCTCGCGCATAACCTCAAAGCGTTTGAGCGCAATGTCCGGGCCGGGGTAGCGCACCCCGGTGATGTTACCGCCCGGTTCGCGCACACTATCGACCAGGCCAGTGCCTTCTATATTGGCAACGGAAAAAACTATAGGAATGTCCGTGCCTTGTGTGGCGGCCTTCGCCTCCTGGGATGCCTCGGTTGGAAAGACAAAGATCAAATCCACCTCAGCGGCCACGAATCCATCGAGGATGCTCCGATACGCAGCCATGTCAAATTCCGTGCTCTGAAGGTCATAAACGATGTTCTCGCCCTCGATGTAGCCCAACTCGGCCATTCCAGCCTTGAAACCGTCCACTGCATCAGCCGCAAAACTCAGGCCAGACAGGATACCCACGCGATACACCTTGGTCTCCTCTTTCTTGCAGCAGCCACTCAACAACAGCGCTAACACAATCGCTAGTGCAACAAGCACCATCCATCGATTCACGACCATGCTCCGAGAATACTTTTGTGCTCTCATGTCATCTACCTCCTTGGCAAAGATATCGTCAAATGTTGTGGATTGAAATCTTCTCGGCGGATTGCCAAATCCGGCGACCGGACAGGCAGAATCTGCTTCAATTAGGTCATTTGCGGCCCGCCTTGGCCTGGATTTGGCAATCCAGGCCGAGCTTTTTTCTCTCCGACAGGCCGCTAGATAGCGTTATTCAACAGCGCCAATTACCCTTTGTCTTTGCTCTCATCCGCACCTTGACCTCCGGCAACCCCTATGCCAACCAACTAACGAATGACTTCGTCCGCCTCGCTTAACAGGCCCTCAGGCACCTCCAGCCCCATTGCCTGAGCCGCCTTGTAATTGATTTGGATAAAGTTATCGGCCGAGACGACCGGGATCTCACCGGCCGGAGTGCCCCTAAAGATCTTGTCGGCCAGCGGCGCGGCCAGCTTGCCTGAGTCAAAGCTATTGACGTTCACGCCGAAAATAGATTCATAGCCCTCTGCAGCCATCAAGGCCCCGCCAATGGGTATCTTGTGTTCGTACGCAAACGCGCCCATGACAGCAAAAGGCTCCGGCGTCACCGCGAGAGGCTCGGCTACAAAGAAGATAGCGTCGATGTCAACCCCGTCTGGCTGAACATGGGCCTGCAGGATGGCGTCGAGTTCTGCAGCATCGGCGGCGGGAGCTTCGATCAACGTCACACCTGCGGCCTCGGCCACCGGGCGCAGTGCCTCAATCTGGGGGCCCACGATGGGATACCCTTTCTGATAGGGCACCAGCATGTGCGTGGCCTCTGGCGCCAGTTCCTGCATGATCTCGAAGCGCTTGATCGCGATATCCGGGCCAGGGTAGCGCACGCCCGTGATGTTCCCGCCGGGCTCGCGCACGCTGTCCACGATACCCATACCTTCTATGAGGGCAAAGGTAAAGAGCACTGGGACGTCGGTCCCCTCGGTCGCCACCTTTGCCTCCATGGTCGCCTCGGTGGGGAACACGAGAATCAGGTCTACCTCGTCCTCCACAAACTGGTCGAGGATGCGTCTGTAAGCTTCCATATCAAACTCGGTCGTCTGCACGTCGTAGACGATATTCTCCCCCTCGACATAGCCCAGTTCGGTCATTCCTTCCTTGAAGCCATCGACTATGTCGGCGACAAAAGACAGGCCGGCCAAAACGCCCACCTGATACACCTTGGTCTCATCTTTCTTGCAGCAGCCACCCAACAGCAGGGCTAACACGGCCGCTAGCGCAATCAGCGCCGTCCATCGATTCACGACTCTGCTCCGAGAATACTTGTATGCTCTCATGATATCTACCTCCCTAAATAGAGTCATTCAGAAGTGATTCAAAGCTATCCTACCCCTGCCCTCGCTTGCCAGGGGCCAGGCGGATCACGACCTCCGGCAGCCCCAGCGACCGGCGCAATTCCTGCACGGCCACCTTGAGGACCGTATCCATATCCAGCGTCTCGCGCACGCGGGCGGTGATCCGACCGACGGTGCGCTCACGGGCCTCACGGCGCTGTGAATCACGGTAGAGGCGGGCGCCTTCCAATGCCAGACCCAGCCGCTCGGTCAGCACCTGGAGCAACTCGATCTCTTCCTGCGTCCACGTGCCAGCGCCATCAGGTTTACGCCCGTCGATCACGCCAATCACCTGATCACGAATTTTGATGGGAATAGCCAGACGGTCGCCATCATCTCCCCGTGCCATCTCACCCGTGCGCAACACCGAATCCATCTCCGGCAGCCACATATCGCCAGCCGGAGTGATACCGTGCTCACTGCTGTAAAAGCCCAAGCCCGTCTCTTCGTGGAGAAGCGCACGCCATGCCCGTTGGCTCAACTCACCATAGGCTCGCCGCTCCGCCACCACACTCTCCTCTACCTGCTGGAAGAGCCGCGCGTTGCTTATTGCTACGGCCACCTGGTCTGCCAATGCCTGGAGCGCCGTCACGTCCTCACCGCTAAACGCCTCTGGCTCTGTGCTCTGCACGTCCAGCACGCCAATGATTTCTCCCCGCGCCCGCAACGGCAATGCGATCTCCGAGCGGGTGTCCGGCAGATCAGGATTATCAAAATGGACAGCATCCTTACCGACATCAAGCGCGACACGATGCGCGCCTTGCCTGGCGACATACCCCACTATGCCCTCAGCGCCTACTTGCAGACGATGCCCGCGGGCCAGCATCCTTCGACCGCCCTCGCTGGAAGCAGCGCGCAACTCGGCCCGTTCTCCGGCGGGATCTAGCAGAAAAACGCTGGTGTGATAAAAGCCAAACCGCTCACTGATCAATGCCACGACGCGAGAGAGCAGGCCCTGCATATCCAACTCCGATGCCGCATCGCGCGCGATCATGGCTGCAGCCTCTAGGTATTGAGTGCGACGCGCCAAGTCGCGTGTGCGCTCCTGGACTGCCTCCTCTAACCCGCCGCGCTCCATCTCCAGTTCCTGCATCAGCGCGCGGCTCCTTGTCAGAGCGGCGACGAGACGGTCGAGCAGGTAGTTTTGAGCGAATACCAGCGCTATGGATAGCATCAAAAAGATGAGGCCCGTCGTCACCCAGCCCTCCCAGTCGGCACTTTTCACTGGATCTGTGACCGGGACGACGATCTGGCCGGTGACAAAGAGGGTCGCCACGATCGCCAAAAACAGGCAAACTACGATAATCCCTATACGCCCGCCAAGTCGCCCATAGAAAAGGGCGGCCATAAGAGGAAGGGCCAGCAGGAAGAAGGCGCTCTCGGCATTGACCCCAAATTGCGTCAGATTGAACACACCAAAGCCGCAGAGCAGGAGCATAACGACCATCGCCTGCACTTGATATGGCACGCGGCGCCAGAACGTGATGATCAAAAGAATCACGTAGAGCCCGGCATAAATAGCTATTTGCCAGACAGGTCCTTCAGCGTACGCCCCGTAGGAACCCATGATTAATGCCAGTGCTCCAACGACAACCAGGGCACGGAGCAGCACTCTGGAAAGTTGTCTCCGCCACGTGTCTATGCTTCCCATCGCAAGACCCTCTGTCTTGTCCGCTGGCTCAGGATCGCTCATAATCTTCTCCCGCTCAAATAACTGCCGTCCGTCCCGGCTAGGTCGTGTTGACATTTGGCCCGTCGACGGCGCGACATCTCGAGAATCCCCCTGGAATCGCACGGGAAAGAACCAAATGTCAACACGGCCTAATCCGCCTTGGGTTCTATCAAGCGAACCACCAAATCATCGAGCCCGAGGGTCCGCCGCATCTCGCTGGTCGCCGACATGAGCACTTTCTCCAGATCAAGCGACTCGCTAATGCGGGCAGAAACCTCCGCAACAGCCTGCTCGCGAGCGGCACGACGCTGGGTCTCGTCGAGCAGCCGCAGGTTCTCGACGGCCAGGGCCACGCGCTCTGCAACGGCCTCGATGAGGACGACCTCCTCCTCCGTCCACTGCCGCGCGTTCTCGTCGTGGATGCCCAAAGCCCCGATAACCACGCCGCGCAGTGTGATGGGCGCGACCAGGGCCGAGCGCTCTTCCGCCGCGCCGCCATCCCCCGTCACCGCCATCACCCCTCGCTGTTCCACGGCTTGCCGCACCTCGGGCAGCAGCGTGTCGCCCAGAGGTTCTCTACCCGGGATCTCGGTCTCGTAGGCGGTCACCTTTGCGGACTTGAGGTAACCGGACCAAGCCTGTTCCAGGTAGCGGCGTTGCGTGGCCTCCACCTCCCTGAGGGCGTCCTGCATTTGCTCGAACAGGCGGCGGTTCTCGACATAGCCGCTCAGCCGTCTGACGACGTCGCCCAACAGCGCACTCTCTTCATCGCGGAATTCGCGTTCCCCGGTGTACGCCACCGTCACTTGCCCTATCCGCTCGCCGCCGATCCGCAGCCCGCCCACCATCTGGCGAGGCAGGCCGACCGCCTCGGAGGCCCCGTAGACCTGACCTTCGAGCTCGATCGCCGCCACACATTCCTCAGAAAACTGCATAGCCGAGGGTAAATGCTCCGCCACCCAACGCAGGAAGTCGGACACCTGCGGCGATTCGTCTATCCTGCGCCCGATCTCGTTGAGCAAGTCGAGCTCCCTGATGCGCCCGCTCAACAGGGAACTCGCACGCTGCTGCTCTTCGAACAGGCGGGCGTTCTGAATCACGTTCGCCAATTGGTCGGCCATCGTCTGCAGCACCGAGATGTCCTCGTCGCTGAAGGCCGCCTCCTGGGCGCTCTGGATGGTCAGCGCGCCGATGGCCTGGCCGCGGCTGACGAGGGGCAGCGCCAGCTCGGAGCGCGTCTCTGGCAGGAAGGGGTTATCAAAGCGCACGGCTTCCACGCCCACGTCCAATGCGATGCGCGCCTGCCTGTTGGCGACGCACCAACCGATCATCGATTCGCCGCCAACCTCAAGCCGGTGTCCCTGCGCCAACATCCGCCGTCCCGCTTCGCCGGTGGCCGCCCGCAGCACCGCCCACTTACCGCCAGGCTCGCCCTCCGAACCCGCCTCATCCACCAGGAACAACCCGGCATAATACAGGTCGAGCCGCTCCTGCATCAGATCTACGACCTGCTGAATCAACTTGTCGGGATCGAGAATGCTGCTGGCCGTGCGCGAGACCTCCGCCGCTGTCTGGAGTCGAACGGCATACTCCCTGGTCCGCTGGACCAGCAACGCCGCATGCAGCGCGCCGCAGAGTCCCTGGCGCAGCGCCTCGTACACGGCCGCATCTCGCGGTCCTACCTCGAACAGGGCGAACCCCAGTTGGCTCTCGCGCATGTACAGGGGTACGACCACAAAGCTGTACCACCTATCCTGCGGCAGCATCCCATCCGGCACCAGCCGGCGGGTGGGGAAACGCCGTCCCTCGGGTCCCAGCTCGACGCGCCGGGCGTCCAAATCGGCGTCGTAAGCCAAAACCAACCTGGACCACTCGGGGGCTGGCTGCGGATACTCGTAGTGCGCGGGATTCTCGTACAGCGAAAGGTAACAACTTGGGATGCCAAGGCGCGGCAGCGACTGCGCCAACACATCCGCCAGTTCGCCCACGTTGGATGCCGTGACCAGACTTTCCTCGATTTCACGCAGTGTATCCGCTTGGCCTTCTGCACGCTGCATCTGGCGCGCTCGCGCCCGCTGCGCCGTCTGTCCAATCAGCACGTTCGCCTGCCGCCACAGCCCTTCCGCCTGCGCCCGGGCCTCCTCCTTGAGGTAAGGAAGCATGTTACGCCGCAGCACCGATACGGCAGACTGCCACGCATCGACGTACTGCCCTGGATCTGTCGAAATAGCCTCACCCACCGCCACCACCTGGCGCAGGACATCTTCCAGCGCCGCCAGAAACGAACCCGGCGCCTTGCCGCCCTGCACCTCGGCGGCAAAACTATCCAGCAACTGCCCAGCCCATTCGGAGATAGCTTCCTCGGGGCGCTGTCCAACAGCCTGCACTACGGCAGAAAGCCAACGCATCCGCCGCGTCGTCGCTGCCTCCTGCAGCATCTCCTTTGACGGGCGTTCCGCCGTTTCCGCTGCCGCCGCCGCCACGGCCGGGCTCAGACAGCCACAAGACCGGCGCACCATCAACTTGGAGGGCACGTCCACTTTTTGAGGGACCTGTTCCCCCTTCATCAGCGCCAGCAACGTCTCGGCCGCTTGATAACCCACCTCGCGGAACGCCGGCGCCACCGATGTAACTGGCGGGGTGCTGGTTTGGGCATATACGGTGTCATCGAAACCCACGAGGGCCACATCGTCGGGAACGCCGATCCCGCGCGCCTGCAGGACCTCCAGTGCGATGATAATCAAGCCGTCGTTGGCTGCCGCGATGGCGTCAATGTCGGCCGGCGGGCGCAGCCCGCGTTCGTCGAGCAGCAACCGCATCGCCGCCGTGGCCGTTTCAGTACCCCAAGAACCAGGAGACGTGACGAGATCGGGATCGAAGGGGATATCGTGCGCCTCCAGCGATTCGACGTAAGCCCGATACCGCTCTTGGGCGTAGAAGTGACCCTCCGGGCCGCGGATAAAGGCCACGCGGCGGCGGCCATGCACCTCGATCAGGTGATCGACGGCCTCGCGCATGCCGTGGTAACTCTCCATCAGCAGGCTGGGGACGCCTTCCAGCGCCCTGCCTACGCTCACCACCGGCAGAGGCCGGTAGTGCTCGTGGAAGGCTGCGATCTCCTCAGCGGTCATATAGTTGCCTATCGTGGAGGCCCAGGAGACCACGCCGTCCACATTCTCCGGGGTGACCAAGTCGTAGACAATGTTGGACTGCGCGCTAAAGCCTGTAGGATAGCGCGGGCTTGCTCCCACAAAGGAGAGCAAATTCACCCCGTGCTTCTGGGCCGCATCGACCACCCCGGACCACTGGAGCATGGAGATGCCAGTGATAGAAGGGGCCAAATAGGCGACAGTCGAACCGGCATTTTTCCGCTTGGCGGTCCTCTTCTTAGCCATCGTCTTCCAGTAGCCTCCCTAAACCATCGCCGACGTCCTCCGGCTCGCCGCCATCGTCTGGCTCATCCCCCCACGCGCCGACGCCCAGACGCACATAAGCCCGCGAGCCCTCAAGGGCCTGGTTCAACTCCTGCGCCGCGATCTGCAAAAGCATCTCCATATCCGGCGCTCGCTGCAGGCGGTCCGCAATATCGCTCACCAAGCGCTCGCGGGCCGCGCGGCGCTGTGTATCTCGATAGAGTCGCGCGCTCTCCATCGCAACGCCCAGTTGGTCGGCCAATTCATGCAACATAGTGACCTCATCGTTTTGCCACTCACCGGCATCGGCGGGCTTGTGGGCGACGATCGTTCCGATGACGGCCCCATGCACCTCGATCGGCAGCTCGACTTCCGGCAACCCCTTTGCAGGCACAACGCGTTGCCCATCGCCGGATAGCCGGGTCACACGCCCTTGCTCAACCCCATAGTGATAGCCGGTGACGGAATGCGCGTGCAGCAGATCAGCCCAGGCCTGACGGCTCAACTCGCCGTAAGCGCGCCGCTCCGCCGTCAGAGCGGCCTGGCTTTCAGCAAACAGGCCAGCGTTATCGATGGCCACCGCCACCTGGTCGGCCAGGGTCTGCAACACGGCGAGGCTCTCTTCATTAAAGGTCCCCGGTCGATCGCTCTGTACCGTCAACGCCCCGAGCACCCGGCCGCGCGAGCGCAGGGCCAGGGCTGCCTCCGAGCGCGTATCGGGCAACTCCGGCGTAGCCAGGCGCACGGCGTCTGCGTCGACCTCCTCCGCGACGCGCGCCTCGGCGTGGCTGACGCTCCAACCAATCATGCCCTCGCCCACCGCGATCCGGTGGCCGCGCGCCAGCATGGCCTGGCCAGCCTCGCCGGTGCCGGCTCGCAGCACGGCCCACCTGCCCGATTCGTCCACCAGGAACAGCCCCACATAATACAACTCAAATCGCTCCCGAATCAACTCGACGACATGCTGAATCAGCCGATCTATATCGAGGATCGAGGCGGCGGCATGCCCCACTTCGGCCGAAGCCTGCATCTGGAGGGCGCGGCGCTGCAGGTCTACCCCACGTTGTTCCAAGTTTTCCAGCGTCTCTTGCAACTGAGCGGCCATACGGTTAAAGCCAGCGGCCAACTGTCCGATCTCATCCTCCGACCCCACCCGGGCCCGCTGCCCATAGTCGCCGCCTGCCATCCTCTCGATCACGGCGATGAGCCTGCCAATCGGGATGGAGGTGCTATACCGGACATAAATGGCTACCCCGAATATGATCACCAGACCAAGCACAACCAATATGATGATCATGGTGATCATCAACTGGCGTTGAAAGACGCTCAGTTGCCCCAAATCCACTGCAACGCCGAGAGCGGCAATTACGTCACCTTGCTCCACAAGAGGAACATAGGCCAAGCCGTACGGAGTGCCACTTGAGGAGGACAAGAGATCGTCGGCAATGACGGTCTGCCCGCTCATCACTTGCTCGCTGGCGGCCCCATTAAGCAATGCAGGGGAAAGTTCCCCCAGCAGTTCCGGCGTTGGAAAGTCCTGGGCCAGGACCTGCCCCCCGGCGACGACCGCAAGGTGAACATCCTCACGAGAAAAGTTGACCTCTTGCAAAAGCTCATCGTCAACCTGGCGCGCGGCCAACAGCACCCCAATGACCCCACGTCCAGGACTGCGCAGCGGAACAGCCGCAGCCAACCAGAGATCTGGGCCATCCGTCTCAAATATGATACCCGTCGCTTTGGTGCCGGTGCCACTCATAGCCGTCGCGAGCAGCTGATCCCGTTGGGGAGAAACTATGCCGCCCTCCCCTCTTTTCTCTACCCCCGTGATATAGACGCCACTCGAGTCTACCATGGCTACGTTATCCAGGTCGGCCCCCAACATACCGACCACCATCATCGCCCTGATATCGGCAGGGCTCTGCCCCTCTGCCAGAGCGTCTTGCAACGGGATCTGGCTTAACAGATAATCTGCCGATTCCAGTATGTCTTTCCTGGACTCTGCAAACCGGCTTTGGATGACCGCTGCTTCCTGCCCGGCGCGGCTCTGCCCCACCTGGACGATCAATCGTCCCACAGCGATGCGCCCGACGTTCGAGAGGGCAACCTGCAGCATCACAAATGCCAGAACCACCACAATGATCGCTTTGACGCCGAGTTTCAAGTTCCTGAAAGATTGAAGCAGCCTCATACTGTACCCCTTGTTTGCGCCGGAAAGTCCGGCATAAGGATAGAATCCTCGCAAACCAACCTGCGGTCACTGTGCCTTCTGGTCGGCATCCACTCCCAAATGAATCGTTACATCGTACAAGTCCAACGCCTCGCTGATTTCACGCGCGGCGCTCTGCAGGACGGCATCCAGATCCAGCGTCTCACGCATGCGCCCGGTGACGTCGCCGATCAGCCGCTCGCGCGTGGCGCGGCGCTGCGCCTCGTCCATCAGGCGCAAGTTCTCGACGGTCAGGGCGACCTGTTCGGCGATCGTCTCTGCCAGGCCAATATCCTCCGATGTCCAGGGCCGGCGGCGGCGCGTTTCGTGCAGGGAAAGCGCGCCTATGACCTGCCCACGCAGCTTGAGCGGAACCGCCAAAACCGTCTGGGGAGGCACAGGCTCCGCCTCGGCGTCCGACGGGGTCGAGTCGACGGCCACAGATCGCTCGTGCAGCATCGCGGCGCGGCGCGCATCACGCAGGAGCTTGGCATCGCTATCCCTCAGCTCTATCCCAGGTTGCGTGTAATCAAATCGCGTCACCGGCCTGATGCTCAAGAACTCTTTCCAGGCCTCGGTCAGATAACGGCGTTGAGCAGCCTGCATCTCTCGCAAAGCAGCGCCGGTCTGAGTAAAGAGCCGGGCATTGTCGAGCGCCACCGCGACTTGATCGGCCATCGCCGCCAAGACGGCTACGATGTTTTCGTCAAAGACGTCCTCCTGCGTGCTTTGCACACTCAACGCACCCAAGACGCGCCCGCGCGAGTACAACGGCAGGGCAGCCTCCGAACGGGCGCGCCGCAAGGGCGAGTCGGCGGCCAGCGACACCCCCTCTTCACCCGATATGACGACGGGGTGCCGCTTGGTGATGCACCGGCTGATGGCAGAATCTCCGTCAAGGGGCAATGTATAGCCCTGCTCCAGCAACTGACGCCCGACGGAACCGGTCGCCGCCCTGAGCGTGGCAAACCGTCTATCGGCGTCGTCGGCTTCATCGAGGAGAAACAATCCGGCGTAATAGACGTCCAAGCCGCCGAACTCTTTTTGAATCCGATTGACCACCTCGACCGACAGAGCCTCCGGATCCAGGATAGAGGAACACGCATGGGCGACCGCCGCCGTCGCCCGCAGCTGCTTGGTCGTTTCCTCCAGGGCCTCCGTCTGCGCCTGCAACTGCCGGTTGGCCACGCTGGCCTGGGATAGCGCCTCTACCCAGCCACGGTTGAACGCCCACAGGATCATCACGATGCCGACCACGCCGAGCAGGAAATCCCAAGCCTCGGAGAGCCAGTATCCTGCAAACTGGTTGATCAACGCGAAAACCAGGTAGGTCACCACACTCAACCCGCCAGCCGCAAAGCCGGGCCACTGGCCCAAAAGAACGAACGCCAGCGCCGGGAGCAGCACCAGCCAGATACGCCCGCCGCCAGGCAACCCGCTCACATGGAGAAGATAGGCGCCCATCAGATAGGAAAGTAGCAACAAAATCCCGGCACGGACGCGATAGCCCAAACCATGCCAGCGCCAGGCGGCCGTCACGACCAGCCAGCCGACCAAGAAGGGCCAGATATCGGTCCGCTGCAGCGGATTGGCGCCCTTCTCGTCCAGCCCACCCCAATAGATCGACACCATGGCGATGAAGCCGACCCCCACCCCGGCCAGCAGCAAATAGTCCAGCAGTATGGCGCGGCGGCGCTGGACCTCACTTCTCCAATCAGATACAGCCTGTCTCTCCATCAGCACTCCCTTGCATCGCTTGCGACGCGGATCATTCCTTCTGCGGCACCCCTAGCTCAATAGAGACGTGGGGCACCCCCATAGCACGTGAGAGCTCCGCCGCCGCCGCTTCTAGCGCGTAATCCAAATCTGCAGCGCGCCGAATGCGATCAATCATCTGGCGGGCCTGTTGCTCCTGCTCGGCGCGCGACTGGGCCCCCTCCAAAAGTTCGGCCCGTTCCAACGCGACTGCCGCCTGGTCGCTCAGGACCTCGTAGAGGCGCAAGTCAGCCTCAGGAAAGGCCCCCGGAGTAGCACGGATCACGACCACCTGGCCGATCACCCGTTCCCCAGAGCGCAATGGCACATTGACCAACGCCCGCGCTCCCGTCGACTGAAAGACCACGCGGGCGCTGCGAGGTAGGCGGTCGTCCTCATTCACGTCGGAGACAGTCCACAAAGTACTCACCATCTCGAGAGGGAAAGGACTCTCCGCGATCGGCAGCCGCAGCCCAGCTTGGAACTGCGGCTCCCGGTCCCGTCGCCAGACCCCCAGGTACAGGAGAGCCTGAGGCTCGCCTGCAGGCGAGAACTCGAACTCGACCACGAGGCACCCGTCGGCGTCCGTCCCTCCCACAGAGGCGATGATCGCATCGGCCACCTCGGTCGTCGTCGTGGCCGTGGTCAGGAGACGGCTCGCGCGGTAGACGGGGCTCGTCGCCTCAAGCAGGGTCGCCTCGTCGGAGACCTTGCGGGCATTCTCAATGGCCACGGCCACCTGGTTGGCCATAGCCTGGAGCGCGCGCACGTCATCCTGGTCAAAAGCGGCTTCCTCCATAGATTGGACGTTCAGCACGCCGAACAAACGATCGCCGACGATCAGCGGCAGGGTCATCTCGGAACGCGTGTGGGGAAGAAGGGGATGGGCAAAGCGAACGGCATCCTCCCCCACGTCCAAGGCGATACGGGGTTGGCGGTGCTTGGCCGTCCAGCCCACCATGCTTGAATCCCCCACAGCCAAGCGGTGCCCCTCGGCCTTCATCTGCGCGCCGGCCTCGCCGGTGGCCTCACGCAGGATCGCCCACTCTCCCATCTCGTCGAGCAAAAAGACGCCGGCGTGATAAAAATCGAAACGATCGTGGATCAAGTCCACGGTCTGGCGCAGCAACTGGTCCACGTCGAGGATGGAGGTAATCACGCGACCGATCTCGGCGCTGGTCTCGATCTGGATGGCCCGGCGCTGCAGCACGTAGTTGGCCTTCTGAAGCTCGTGCCGGCGCTCTTCCACCTCCTGGACGAGCGTCGTCGCCCGCAGCGCGCCGCTGATCTGGGAGCGCAGCGCATCATAGACCGAGCTCTCGCGCGGTCCCACCTCGAAAAGGATGAAACCCAACTGCTGCTCCCTGAAGTAGAGCGGTTCGACCACCATCGTATACCGCCCTTCATGGCGAAATACACCCTCCGGTATCAGTTGGCGGGAGGGGAAGCGCTGCGCCTCTTCTCCCAATGGGATGCGTCCCTCCACGTCGCTTGCCAGCACCAATCGGGACCACTCGGTCGGCGCGTCGGGGTCCTCGTACAGCGAGAGGTACTCGCCCGTGATACCCAACTGTGGCAGGCTATCGGCCAGCGCATCGGCCAAACCCGCCACGTCGGTAGCGGCGATCAGCGTCTGACCGATCGCCCGCAGCAGTGTCTCGCGACCCGAGTCCTGGAAGCTCTGACGCAAATTGACCCGCTCCGTCATCTCCCCAATCACCAATCGCGCCTGCTGCAAGAGATCCTCGGTCTGAGAGCAGGCGTCGCCACCGGCGGCGTAGGGCAGGACCTCGCGGCGCAACGCAGACAGCGCCCCATTCCACGGGAATATCTCCCCACCCCCATCCGCGACCGATCGCAAGACCTCGTCCAACGCCGCCAGGAACGCCCCTGGCGTCCCATCTCCTATCTCGACGGCAAAGGCGTCCAGCAGCCGACCTACGCTCGCGGGAAGCGCTTCAGGCGTTCCCACCCCCTGCACCATCTCGGATAGGATCTGCTCGCGTCGCGCGGCCAATGCAGCCTCAACTGGCTCGTCCGCCGCCACCACCGGTCCTACCGCCGCCTGGACCACCGCCGGGTCCAGGCAGCCACACGAGCGGCGCACCACCACCTTGGAGGGCAGGCTCTCTTCCTCGGGCACCGGCTTGCCCTCGATCAGCGCCAGCAGCGCCTCCACCGCCCGGTACCCCACATCGTAGAATGGCGGCGTCACCGTGGTGAACGGAGGCGAGCTCGTCCTGCCTTCCTCCCTGTCGTCAAAGCCCGCGATGGCCACGTCCCCGGGAATGCGTACACCCCGCTCCTGCAGGACATCCCGCGCGCCGAGGAGCATATCGTCATTGGCCGCCACGACTGCGTCGAAATCAGTTCCCGGGCGCAGCTTTTGCCCGTCGAGCAACGCCAGCGTCGCCTGCCTGCCCACGGAGGAGCCCCACAGGGAGGGCTGCGTGACGAGATTTGGATCGACGGGGATGCCGTGTGCCTCCAGCGTCTCGGTGTAGGCGCGATACCGCTCCTGGGCGTAAAAGTGGCTTTCGGGGCCACGGACGAAAACCAGCCGCTGGCACCCGTGCACCTCGATCAAGTGGCTGACCACCTCGCTCATACCCGCGTAGCTATCCATCAGCAGACTGGGGATACCCTCCATCGTCCTGCCTATGCTCACGATAGGCAAGGGGCGATAGCGCTCGTGGAAGGCCGCCAGTTCATCGGCCTCGACGTACCGGCCGATCGAAGAAGCCCAGCTGATAATGCCATCCACGTTCTCCGCGCCCACCAGATCATACAGGACGTTGGTCTGTACGTTAAAACCTCGAGTGTCGCGCAAGGCGTAACCCGAGAAGCAGATCAAATTCACGCCACACTTTTCAGCCGCGTCAACCACTCCAAGCCACTGCTCTCGAGAACCTCCAGTAATGGAGGAGGCCAGGTAGCCGATGGTCGGGCGCCCATTCCGCCTGCTGGGTGCTGCGTGCTCGCTTTCACTCATAAGGTCGTCTCCTAAAGCTACGAGCCAAAATCCCCGCCCGCCCCTACAAAGGGCGGTATCCTCATTCCCGGCTCAAGGGCAGCGAGAACGTGAACGTCGAGCCCTTGCCCACCTCGCTCTCCACCCAAATCCTGCCGCCGTGCATTTCCACGAACTCTTTGCTCAGGGCCAGGCCCAACCCGGCCCCATCCGGACGGCGTCCATTCTCCATGGTGCCCTGCTCAAACCGCCTAAAGATTCGCTCTCGATCCTCCGGCAGTATGCCCACACCGGTATCACTCACGCTGACCCTGACCTCCCCATCCGTCGGCCAAGCCCGCACGGTGATGACGCCCTCCTCGGTAAACTTGGCCGCGTTGGCCAAAAGCCTCAACAACACCTGGCGAATGCGTGCGACATCGACCTTCATCATGGGTATATCGGGAGCGATCTCCTGGTGCAGTTCCACCTCCCTATCTCGCACCAACGCGCTGACGGTCGCCATCACGCTGTGAATGAGCTGGACCAAGTCCACTTCCTGGAACTCAAGCTCCATCAGCCCGGCCTCGATGTGAGAGATATCCAATAGATCGTTGATCAACCCCAGCAGGTGCTGGCTGTCCTGATAAACAATTTGCAGATCGTCTTGCTGCTGCTCCGTCAGAGGCCCGCTGATCCCCTTCAGCATCAATCGGGAAAACCCGAGGATGTTGGTCAAAGGCGTGCGAAACTCGTGGGACATGTTGGACAGGAAACGGCGCTTTGATTGATCCAAATCCTTCAACCGCTCGACCGCCTCTCGTTCAACGGCGTAGGCCCGGGCATTCTCCAGGGCAATCGTGATCTGGCTGGCGACGTTCTGCAGGACAGAGACGTCGTCCTCATCGACGCCCTCCTCGTCGGTGCTCTGGACGTCAAGCACCCCCAGGATGCGATCTCCAAGGCGCAGCGGCAGCGCAATTTCCGAACTGACGTAAGAGGCCGGAGGGCCAACGGTAATGGGGATGGGATGAGTTTCCACCACCGTTTCCCCTTCCCGAAAGGCCTTCCCCACCGGCCCCGGCACATCGACCGGAACCGACGCGTCGTAAAAACGGCCACTCGGGCCCGACGATTCCGCCTCGCCAACGCAGGCCCGCAGGTGCAAGAGATCCCCCTTGCCATTAGCCGTGTACACCGCGACACGGGAATAGACGAACCGGCTTCTGACTACCCGGACGACCTGCTCCAGCAATTGGTCAGAGTCTAGGATGGACGTGACTGCCTGCCCTACCTCCACGCTGGCCTGCATCTGGATAGCCCGCCGTTGGATCTGATAGTTGGCACTCTGCAAAAGCGCCGTACGCTGAGCGACCTTTTCCTCCAGGTCTTCATACAGAGCCTTCAAATCCGCCGCCATGCGATTGAACACATAGGCCAGGATGCCGATCTCATCCCGCGACTTGACGGGCACCTGCTGATCCAAGTCGCCCTCTGCGATGTTCAGCGCCGATTTGGTCAGCCGCACGATAGGCTGGGTGATTTGCCGCGTCACAACCGCGGCGATCACGGCGGTGGCCAGCGCTACTGCGAGTGAGGCACCGACGACAGTGGCTGTGACGCTGTCCGCCGTGGCAAAGGTCTCGTCCTGGTTCTGCTCCACGACCAACGCCAGCCCCAGATCCGGCATCCAGCGGTAAACACCAATCACAGGGACGCCGGCATAGTTATCATACAACCCCTCTGCATCCTCACCGGCCAGAACGCTATCGATGCCTGGGCTGGACACCACCTGTCTCTGAGGCCACGCCATCCCATCGCCGTCTACAAGATAGATCTCACCCGTTTCTCCCAGGTGGCTGGTTGTCTGCAGGTAGGCGATCAGATCATCAAGGCAAAGCTGGCCGGCCAGAAAGCCGATCGTCGGGCCATCCTCTGCGACGACGCGCTGGGCGATCACCAACCACGCCTCGGCATTGGGGTCGAGCTGGGCAGATTGAAGAGCAGCACCCTGACCGGTCTCGAGCACGGGCATCTGACCCAGCAGGGATTCTCCCCCTTCCAGGCCAGCAGAAACCAACACCTCACCCGCCCGGTCAAGCACAGCCAAGGAGCAAAAGACGGGGTCTTGTGAAAGCAGAGACTGCAATTGGAGATATAGCGCGTCGCGGGCAGCGTCGGCGTCAGCCGTGATATTTGCCGAGGTTTCGCCGGGCCCATTTGAGGAATCGAGGGTGGCGACCAGGGTATTCAAATTCTCCTTAGTAGCAGGGAAAGCAGCTAGAAACGCCAAACTCGCGACGCGACGTCCGACCCATTGGTGGCCCTGCACCTCCACCGCAGAGAGCTTGGCGGTAACTTCACGTTGAACGTCATACCGTTCGCGCAAAGTGGCATACCAACTGATGGCACTCAGTGGTACAATCGCCAGGACCAGGAAAGCGGTCAACAGCGTCCTGCCCAGCCCCCCACGCATACCGGTAGTAGGGAGCAGGGACTGATCTGTCGAGCCTGACGCCAACATGGATATTCACCTATCCCCTGCCAGTTTATTCGGTTACCCTGGTTCCCAGATAGCCTCTCCTCGCAGAATACTACGGATTTGATTAGGGAAGCGGTCTGGATTGAGTGGCTTGCCGACGAACCCATCGAAACCAGCTTCGCGAGCGCGTTCCATGTTATCCATAGAGACATCGGCGGTGACAGCCACGATGAGAGTATCCTTAAAGCGCGGATGGGCGCGCAGCCTCTCCAGAATCTGATAGCCGTCCTCCTCCGGTAGAAAAATGTCCATCAGGATTAGGTCGATATTGGGAAGCGACTCTGCGAACTCTAAAACCTGCCAGCCGGAGGCCTTCCACTCACACTTCTTTACGCCCAGATAAGCTAACAGGCGCGTAATAAGCACGAAATTCTGGAAATTGTCCTCGACAACGAGAATCGTGGCATCCTTCGGTTGTACACTCATAGCGATCCCTATGAAACGCGTCCCCTATCCAACGCCGTTTGAATCTGTTCCGGCAATTTGTCGACGTCGATCGGCTTTGGAATGAACCCATCACAACCCGCCTCCAACGTGCGCTCTTTATCGCCTTGCATCACGTTGGCCGTGACCGCCAGAATAGGCA
This sequence comes from Anaerolineae bacterium, assembly GCA_016931785.1. Taxonomy (GTDB): domain Bacteria; phylum Chloroflexota; class Anaerolineae; order B4-G1; family B4-G1; genus JAFGED01. Next base: position 12,408 of record JAFGED010000134.1, on the reverse strand, counting down.
CGTCGTCAAGGTTGGCCATGCTGCGCATGCGCCTGGCTAAATCGTAACCATCTATCTCGGGAAGATTTATGTCGAGCAAGATCAAGTCGAACTGCTCCTGAGCCGCCAAGTCCAGTCCGGCGGGCCCATCTGGCGCCTCTGTGACAGAATACCCCTCCGCCTCTAGAATACGTCGCACCAGCATTCGATTGCCAATATTGTCCTCAATGTAGAGGATTTTGCCACTCATCTATATATTCTCCAAGTCCGGATGTTGCGGCGCGAGCTAAAAAAAGCCTGCAAGTGTCCTTATTATATCAGATTCTAATTTCCATGACAATTCTGCCGGGTTACAGATTAGTTACGCTCCCTCGGCTAAAAAGTGACGCCGAAAGAGCAGATTCCAATCCCATTCGCAAGCCATCTACCTCCAAACAGAAAAAAACTGGCGCCGCGCGTCTGGCACGGGGTGCATTTGCCCCCTGGGGCGGCAGGCAATCGGCTTCCAGCGAAATAGGCGCAACACACGCTTTAGCATTCATCGAGCAAGGGCAAATGCACCCGTTTGCGAATCTTGTTTTTGTGCAGCGAGCTTGGATGCCCCAAAATACAAACACACCCCTGGCACGACGCAACTTGCCCTCGAATAGCATTGCAGTTAAAATTAGGTGTGGTCAAGTCGACAATGTCACATCTCCCAAAGACATGGTGTGGCGCTCCTTATTTTCGCCCTGAGGATGCAATATGATATCCATAAAAGAGGTGGCTAACGTTCTGTGGGACTCGATAAAAGCGACGTGGGAAGATCTCTTTTCCCTGATGCTGATGAATCTCGTCACAGTACTGCCCATTATCCTGGCAGTCCTTCTCTCTTTCGCGATGGCCTGGGCGTGGGAAGCCGGCTACCAGACACTGGCGATGATCCTACTGGCAACAGGTGGGCTACTCCCATTGCTCCTGCTTCCGCCGGCGATAGCGGGGCTGTGGAACACTGCCAACCGGTTGGTGGAGGGATTGGCCATCCATTGGAGCGACTACTGGGAGGGTTTCCGCCGGTATTTTTGGAAATCGCTGGCGCTGGCACTGGTCAACGTCGTCACGCTCGCTATCCTAGGTGCCAACGTCTGGTTTTACGCGCCGGGCAACAATCCATGGGGCCTCGATTCCGGCCTAAGCTCGGCCATACAGATATTCTTCGTGATCCTGATAGCCTTGTGGCTGATCTACCAGATGTACCCCCTGGCGATGCTCCTGGAGCAGACCGATCAGCGGTTGCGCACAGCTCTCCGCAACGCGGGCGTGCTCCTCATCACCCGACCGGGCTTTGCCATTCTGCTAGGGTTGGCGCTGGCCGTGGTGATCGCCATAAGTACGTATCTCATCGTACTATGGTTCTTGATCACACTGCCCTTGATCGCCGTCGTGTGCAACAAGGCCGTGAAGCACCTGCTGATACCGTATCGGGAACGAGCAGCGGAAGCAGAAGATGAAAATAGAGACGAGCCTTTAGAAGAAGATGAATCTGAAATAGTTACAAGACTGGAGTGAATGCGTATGGCTGAAAAACTGCGCGTTATTCCCCTCGGCGGGCTGGGGGAAGTCGGTAAGAACATGATGAGCGTCGAGTATGGCAAGGACATACTCGTCATAGATGCGGGTATCATGTTCCCCGAAGCCGACATGCTGGGAATCGACTACATCATCCCCGACTGGGACTATCTCCGCGACAAGCAAGACCGTGTGAAGGCGATCATCATCACCCACGGGCACGAAGACCACATCGGCGCCCTGTCCCATTTCTTGCGGGAATTTGACATGCCGGTTTACGCCACGCGACTGACGCGTGGTCTGATCGAGGTCAAGTTAAAGCGCGATCACCTGCTGAATCAGGCGACGCTACACACCTTTGCCCCCGGCGACACCATCAAGGCCGGCCCCTTTACCGTAGAACCCTACCACGTCTGCCATTCAATCCCCGACTCGGTCGGTCTGGGCATCACGACGCCTGCGGGGCTGATCGTGCACAGCGGCGATTTCAAGTTCGACCACACACCGGTCGACGGCTGGCCCACCGACTATGCCAAGCTGGCCGAGTTCAGCGGCCGCGGCGTGTTGGCGCTGCTATCCGACAGCACCAACGCCGACCAGCCCGGCAACACGCCATCAGAGGCCCTGCTAAACGATGCGTTCCACCAGATCATGCGCGAAGCGCCGGGCAGGGTGATCGTGGCGACTTTTGCCTCGCTCATCTCGCGCATCCAGCAAGTGGTGGACGTAGCCGCCCGCCAGGATCGCAAGATCGCCATCGCCGGTAAAAGCATGGTCGATAACGCCAAGATGGCCAGCGAACTGGGCTACCTCAACATCCCCGATGGCATGTTGGTGGACCTGGAGGAAATCAGGAAACTACCCCCACGCCAGAGCGTCATCATGGCCACCGGCGCGCAGGGCGAGCCGATGGCCGTCCTGGGCCGGCTGGCGTTCGGACGGCATCCTTCCTTGAGCATCCAAGAAGGAGACACCGTGGTGCTCTCTTCGCACACCATCCCCGGCAACGAAGAGGTTATCCACGAGGTCATCAACCGCCTCTTCCAGGCAGGCGCCGACGTCTACTACGACCCAGTGGCAGCGGTGCACGTCTCCGGACACGCCAGCCAAGAGGAGCAAAAGCTGCTGATCAATATCCTCAAACCGCGCTTTTTCGTCCCGATACACGGCGAGCTGCGACACCTCGAACAACACAGCAAGACCGCACGCCAGGTTGGCATCCAACCCGAAAATATCGCCGTGGTCGAAAACGGCTACGCGTTGTCCTTTGGCAAAGAGCGACTAGAGGTCGGAGAGCGCGTTCCCGGCGGCTATGTCTTTGTCGATGGCTCCCAGGTGGGCGAGATCGGTCCGGCAGTGATGCGCGAGCGAGAGGCCTTGGGCCAGAGCGGCTTTGTGACGGCCGTCATGTCCTACTCACGCAGCGGCGGCCAACTCGTCGGCCAGCCACGAATCAGAACCGGCGGATTCGTCTTCACCCCCGAGGCAGACGACCTGCTCTCGAGGGCGCAGGACGTCATTCGCTCGGCGGTATCAGAGGCGTCAGGCGCGGACTCTGAAGAGATCGAGGAAAAAGTGGAGTTGGCACTATCCCGGTTCTTTTATCGGGAGACGAGACGCCGCCCGGTCATCGTAACCGCAGTGGTCGAAGTTTAGGGGACTGAACCTTCCCGAAAGCTGTGAATAGGCCTCTTCACAAAATACGGAATCGGGCACGTTTTCCCCGCCAATGTGGCGCTTTGGAGCTTTCGGGGTAACTGCTCAGGCTATTCGCCCGAGCAGTCTCCCCCGCTCGAAAAAGGGAGAGATGGGGGTTTGGAGAGCTAGCCCGTTTTCAGACCATCCGCTCCACACCGTTCGCCGAGCGGCAGGCATAGATATCGGGCGCGCGGTCGAAAGCTGCCTCGTAGGCCGCCACGACCCGAGTCTCAAAGTCGGGGAGCGCCCCCGGGGCGACGAGGGCCACGGTGCACCCGCCAAACCCCGCGCCGGTGAGCCGCGCGCCGTAGCAACCCTCCACTTCCCAGGCCGCCTCGGCCAGCACGTCCAACTCCGGCGAGCTCACCTCATAGTCGTCGCGCAGGCTGATGTGGCAGGCCTTCATCAACGCGCCCACGGTCGCCGCGTCTCCCGCGCGCAACGCCTTTGCTGCCTGCAACACTCGCTCGTTATCGGCCACGACGTGGCGGGCGCGCCGGTAGACAATCTCGGACAGATGGGCCTTGTGCCTCTCCAGGTCGTCCGAACTCACGTCGCGCAGGGCGCGGATGCCGGGCAGATACTCGCCCAGGATCGCAACCGCTTCTTCGCACTGGGCGCGGCGCACGTTGTACTCGGAGGAGGCCAGCGCTCGCCGCACCTTGGTATCCGCCACCACGATGGCGACGTCCCTCGGCAGCGGCACGAGCTCCGATTCCAGCGTGCGGCAGTCCAGCAGCCGCGCACACCCCTCCGCACCCAAGGCGCTCGCCATCTGGTCCAAGATGCCGCAGTTGACGCCCACGTAAGCGTTCTCCGCCCGCTGGCAGAGCAGCGCCAGCTTGGCCCGATCGAGCTCGAAACCGGAGAGCACCTGCCAGGTGTAGGCAAAAGCCACCTCTATCGCCGCCGAGGAGGATAGCCCGGACCCCACCGGCACGCTGGAGGTCAGCACGGCCTCCATTCCCAACAACCCCAGGCCGGCATCCTGCAGCGCCCAGGCGACGCCGCACGGATAATCGGCCCATTCGCCATTGGCGGGGGAAATGCGTTCCAGGGAAAATGCAGCGCTCTTGTTCAGGTCGAGCGCGTGCAAATGCACGTCAGGCCCGGCGGTCGGAGCAGCCGCGATCCAGGCAGCCCGGTCGAGCGCCACCGGCAGGACGTAGCCATCGTTATAATCGGTGTGCCCGCCCAAAAGGTTAGCACGCCCAGGCGCGCGCACCACGGCCTCCGGCTGGCGCCTGAAACGAGACTGAAAAGCCGCCGTCACTTTGCTCTGCATGGTCATCGAGATTCCTCGGCGTGCATTCTATCACAAAAAGCTCGGAGATGCGAATGCCGTCTGCGCCTACTCCTCCGACAGCGCATCCTCCAAATCGACGACTTCGGGGACCACCCCCATCTCACCCAGCGCCGCGATGAGCCTCAACCAATCCCTTTCACGCACCAGAGCGGCCCGCGGCCCGATCTGTTCGCGGATCAGGCGGCGAGTGGACGGAGCAGACATCGCCTGGACCATCAACTCCTCGCTGGCGAGACGCAATACGACCGCCCGCTCCAACCGCGCCTCGGCCCCGCGCGCATCCCAGCGCGTCAGCGCCGCCTCAACGGAGCGAGGAAGCGGAGCGCCGGTCTCACGGCCCAAAAACTCGAGCACGCGCGCAACGGGGATGCCCTGCTGCCGCGCGCGTTCCAGCGAAGCAGGCGTGAGGCGATAGGTATAGAGCGCCTCCTCCAAGCCGGGGGATGCTACCCAATCGGCTACGCGGGCCAGTTGGAAGCGCTCGTAGCGCCTGGCAATGGGAACGAGCACGCTGAAATCGCGGCGCAGGGTCAGAGGCCCAGGCTCCAACTCGGGCTGCGCGGTAGCCAGGCCCAGAAACGCCACGCCCGCCGGCGTCAGGCGGAAAGCAGCAGGGGGCGCGCCAGGGATGACCGCTCCAAGATCGATCAATCCCAGCCAGGCCAGCGGCCCTGCAAGCAGAAACCGGATCAGCGAGCCCTCAACGCCATCCCAGCTCTCGAACCCGGAAAGATACGCACCGGTAGCCGCGTCCCTGACGTACCAGGTGGTATAGTCGCCATCGGGCCGCTGAAAATCAGGGGCGACGCGCTTGATCGCACCGGCAAGGCCATCGAGCGCGTACCACGCGCCCGGCACACACACCCTCAGGTAACGCAAAATGGCCTCCCGCGCTATGAGCGGATCGTTGCGCCAAGCGCCGGTCTCCTCCAGAATCAGACCCGGGACGTGGCACAAGTCGTTCCAGGTGGGATCGTCCCGCCAGGTTTTGGCGAGTATGCGCCGCTGTTGGCCAGGCGGGGATTGGAGCCAGTCGGTGGCAGGGCCGGGATCGGGCCGCAGGTGGGCCGAATCGGTCACGCGCAACCACCCCAAACCACGCACGAGATGGCGCAGAAAGGCCAGCCGCGCATGGTCGGGATCGCGCAGGCGACGGATAACGAGGGATTCGGAGCGAGCGGGCCAAGTGCCGTCGGTCTGCGGGCGCACGCGCTCGTTCTGGAGGTACGCCAGCAGCGTGCAGGCGTCGTCGAGCAGCGCGTCACCGGCGGAGCGCACGTAGGCGGGCTCAAGGATGGGCGAGAGGGCGATCGCATCGACCGGCGCAGAAGCAGTCACCAGATATTCCCGCAGCTCTGAGGGCACAAAGACGGCCTCGTAGGTTCCCTCGGTCCCCTGCTCGAAGGCGCGCGCGATAAAGCCCCGGTACCACAGCCCTTCGACGGCAGAGACGGGCTCACGCCAGGGTCGCTCCCGCTCCATCCGGCCCGGCCCCATGGCGCGTATCTCGCCCCACTCGCGGGTAAAGACCTTTAGCGGCACCGGCCCGCCGGCGGCGAGCAACGCCTCCAGCGCCTGCCGCTGCTCGTCGGGAAGTGCTTCCCAGGCGGCGGCGATGGTCTCTGGCACGGTCATCGCCTCGGCCAATTGGGCGGCGACGTCCAGCCGCCGGCTGGCGGTCAATTCCACGTCCCAGAAACGGGCGATGACCCGCAAGCGGACCAGATCAGCATCCAGCAGGCACTGTCGCAGTGTGCGCATGATAAAGCCATTATAGTCCGACCGGATTGAGACGGCAAGGGGTGCGTTTGTATTTGGGGGCAAAAGCATTCTCGCTGCACAGGATCGAAAGACGAGAGCGCTTGAACGCGCACAGGCAGGCCTGTGCTCTGCACAGGCCTGTGCGAAGCACAGATAGACCCAAACGCACGCCGCAAATTCGCATTTCTCTAGGCCAGCCTGCGTGCCCAAGGAACAAATACACCCCCGGCGAGAGGTTTCTCGCCGGGGTGCAAGAAACCTCAGCAGAGTTGTTTGCGTATTTAAACTAAGGCGCTATAATTACGACTGAGGAGGAAAGGAATGAGTAGAGCACAACTTCCAGCACCTAATCTACCCGAGCCATCCGGTTCCCCTGTAGGATGGATCGCAGATATCGTGCGCCAGGGGCGCCTGGCATGGCGGTTGTTTTGGGACAGCCGGGTGCCTTTCTGGACCAAGCTGATTCCCCCGGCAGTGTTGTTGTATCTCTTCTCGCCGGCCGACTTTCTCCCGGACGTGGCCATAGGCCTGGGCCAACTAGATGACCTGGCGATATTCCTGATCGGCATCAAGCTCTTTATCGAGCTGGCCCCGACCGAGATCGTGCGTCAGCACCTGGCCGACCTTGGGGCACGCATCCAGGAGTGGCGGGTGAACGATGGAAAAGGAGAAGAGGCACCGCAGATAGTCGAGGGAGAGTTCGATGCCATGGAGATAGAGGAGGGGGAAGAGGAGGAAATAGTAGAAGCGCAGGAGACAGAGGAGGGGGAAATAGCAGAGGTGATAGAAGACGAGGAGACCGAGTCAGACAAGGTTTAGCTATCTCTGCCACGGTGTATTATATCCAATAAGGCGGTAGGCTTGATTGGCCTACCGCCTTTTCCGTGTTCCCTCGCGTAACTACTCAGCCGTGCTTCGCAGTTGCCTTTCGCGACAAAAAGAGAAGGAAGGCGGGGGGTTCGAGGGCGGCGATCCTTCGGCTTCGCTCAGGACAGGCGCCGCTTTCCAAACCCCCATCTCTCCCTTTTTTGAGCGAGGGCCACTGCTCGGGCGAACAGCCTGAGTAGATACACCCTGAATATCCTAAAAGGAGAAACAGAGAGCGCGGAGGGATAAATCAGAATCAAATCTCCGCGCTCTCTGCAGTTCCAGGGGACACCCGACCAGGGAAGCTTACGAGCGGTCCTTGCGCAGGCGGGGCAGCGCCAACCCGCTCGCGCCGGTCGTCACGACCGGCACCACCAAACCCCAAACGAAAACCGGGTTGCTCTGCCCCCCTGCCGAGAGACTCGATATCGTCACGGCGGTGGGAGCTTCCACCCCGGTCGAGACCGGGCCGTACCAGTTCCTCGCGCCGCCCACCCCCAGTTCCTCCAGCTTGTAGTAGTAGGTCGCGCCGGGCGTGACAGCAGCGTCGATATACTCGTAAATCCCGCCCATCACCCCGCCCGGCGAGGCGGCGGGAATCAGCGCCGCGTTGACCCGCTCGTACTCGCCATCGAGGGCCGTGCTGCGCCACAGGTTGAAGCCGACGGCGTCGACCTCCAGCGCCGTCTCCCACGCCACCAGCACCCCCCCGCCATCCCACCCGGCGGTGAAGGAAACCAGGGTGACGGCGGTGGGATTGTTATCGCCCATGCGCCAGTCGGAAAAGGCAATCACGTTCTCGGCAGTCAGCGTGTTGGCGTTCGTGTCGCGGGAAGCGGGGATCACCTGCTGCCAGGGCCCTCCGTTCGTACGGTACAGGCTCATCGTGCCCTCGGTGTTGCCGTTCAGCTCGGCCTGCGTGTAGCCCAGCGTCAGCGTCGCGCTAAAGTTGGCGCAGTTGGTATCAATGCCATACTCGCGGCTGACGCTGCCGCCCGCCGATGCACTTCGGCTCACCGTCGCCGTGATGACGCAGGCGGCGTCGGGCGCGTCGGCGGGGAATTCGATCGTGGCTCCGGTCTGACCGAACGTATAGCGCTGGCCAGCGCTGGCGGTAATGGCCAGAGCCACCGCCTGGCTGGAAGGACCGATATCCTCCTGCCTCACCGCCCATTCGTGGAGCACGGGAGTGACTTTGTTATCCGTCGTAGAAAACTCTGCCCGGAGATAGAGCCTGTCGTAAGTCCCGGCATCGAGGCCGGTCAGGTCGATAAAGTTGCCGCCAAAACCAGCGGCGTTTCCGGGCAGCGCCGCATCGGGGATAATCGCCGGCGTGCCGCCAGCATCATAGTAGACGTGGATCTTTAGGCCGGTATCGTTGGGCTCGCTATCTGCCCAGTGGACCTCACCCCACTCCGCGCCGATCCCAAAGTCCGCGATGTCGATGACGGGCGAGGTGAAGGAGCCAGACTTTTGGGGCAGGGCCAGTCGCACGTTGTCGCCCAGGGTCTCGGTATCGTCGTGCGTGCCGGTCTCGAACTGCTCCCGGGTGGTCTGGAACCAGGTCCCGGTCGAATCGGAGGTATCGATAGTGAAACTCCAAACCGCCGACCAATCGCTCCAACTACCGATGAGGTCTTGGGTCCTCACGCGCCAGTAGTAGGTCGCGCCGTCGCTCAGGGTGGGGTCGCCGGCTTGATAGGTGTAGGTGACGGCGATGCCACTGGCGAAGGGATCACTGCCGCCGAACCCCGTGCCATCGACGGAGGAATCCCGGTCGACCAGCGGGGAGCTGAAGTCATGGTCGTCGTCGATCTGAATCCGGTAGCTGAGCGTGTCGGCATCCGGGTCGGCGGCGCTGAAGGTGAACGCAGGAGCGGTGTCGGCGGTCTTTTCGTTGTCGAAGGGGATGGACTGCGCGGGAGCCAACGGGGCATCGTTCAGCGTGGCATAGTAGGGATCGGTGCTGCTGTTGCGGTTATCGATCCAGGCCACCGCCGGGTGGGCGTCGCAGCGGTAACTGACGTCCACGGCGCGGAATCCCTCCTCGGTGGTGCCTCCGACGTCGTTCATCGCGTAGGGGTCACTCCATGAAACCCCGTAGGCCGAGGCGGACAACCGCAGATGGGTCGTGCCGCCATCAAAGACGTAAGCCGCCCGCACATCCGTCCCCTGCGCAGCCAGTGAGGGGTAGCGCTCGTCCTGATTTTCGGCGGCGATCTCGATATCAGCGCCGTTGTAGCTCTGCCCGCCGTCCGTGGAGTAGCGGAAGCGGACGTCGTCGTTATTGCTCCGGCGACTATACTGGTAGGCCACATACACGTTGCTGCCGCTGGCGGCCAGGGTCGGGTAAGCCTCCTTACGGTTACTCGTGTAGGAGAGAGCCGGGCTCCAAGAGTTGCTACCCGCCGTCTCGTACAACACGTAAACATCCCCCTCGCTCGGCCAATCGTACTGGTAGGCCATCGACACGTAGGTCGTGCCGCCGCTGTCGCTCAGGGCGACTGCTGGGTAGAGGCGGGAGTACGTGGCGGACGAGAAGGCCGCCGTGCTCCAGCTACCTCCCCCATCGGTCGAGTAGAAATAGCGCAGGGTGTAGACCGAGCCGGAGCGGTACTGCCAGACCATATAGATAGTGGCCGTGTCCCCTCCGCCGTACGTGGCAATGGCAGGATTCTGCGAACCGGCGGGAAAACCGCTAAAGAGGCCGCAGCCCCAATTGGAGTGATCGCCGGGATTGGCCGATTTGCAAAAAACCGGATACGTCGCGCCGCCTGCCTCCAGGTCGATCGCGACAAAGACATAGTCCGACGCGTCGACGGCGATCGCTGGATGCCGCTCGTTGCCAGATCCGCCGATGCTGTAGAGCGTCCAGGTGACCCCACTGTCGGCCGACTTGCCGACGATGATATCATAATCGGCGCCGTCGAGGTACTCGTAGACTGCGTAGATGTTGCCGGAGGCATCGGTGGCCGTATCGATGTGCGCCGCCGCATTGGGCAGACTGTAGGCCCCGTCAATCTGCACGTTGGCATTTGGACTGGCGTCCAGAAGCGCGCCGTCCTCCAAGTCCAGCGGTGCCGGGAGGCCATCCACAGACACAGGGATGGGTTCCCACTGCGCCGGCGCCGATTCGAGCGCGACAGGGGTATCGGGGATCGGGCCGTCAGCCCTGGCACGCAGCTGCGGCAACACGGCCAGGAACAAAGCGGCGACGGAAAAACCGACTCGCGCCCACCTGCGCTCATGCTTTTGCCCGTTCATCTCTTGGTCTCCCTCTGTGCTATTGATATTAAAGCAAAAAAACGTTACAGGCCAAATTAAGAAATCCGCGCCGAGAGATACTCCCGCCACGGATTCTTACACCGCTTAGCAAACCAACTGCCAGCGTCCAAAATGATAGGTTTTTGCGAAGATAGCCAGTGCAGGCCGACGGCGGCCCGTTCAACGAGGCTCGTCAGCGATAGGAAAGGTCACGGAAAACGAGCTGCCCCTTTCGGGGGCGCTCTCGCACCAGAAACGCCCTCCGTGCAGCTCGACCAGCGAGCAGGCGACATACAGGTCCAAATCCGCCACGTCGGCTTCGATCAGCCCCATTCCGTCCAAGGAAAGATATTTGGCCATTTGCGCCATTTCTTGGGCACTCATAGGCGGACCGCCGTCCATCACCGTGAGCTGCAAGAAGCCTTTTTCTGCGGCACGAGATACACTGGCAGCGATCACCCCACCCTCAGGTGTGCGCTTGTATGCACCATCTAGCAGGGTATCGGCGACCTGCATCGCCTTCCCAAAATCGCACAGCGCCAGTGGCAGATCAGAAGCGGTACGCAGCTCAAGGCGCTGAGCCTTTAGCCGCAGCCGAGGCTGGATGCCATCGGCCACAGTCTGCACCAGTGCCGCCAGGTCAATCCGCTGCAAATCCAGGGGGATCCGTCCGGCCTCGATTTGCGCCACGGCGAGCAAGTTGTTGGTAACGGCACGGAGATGCCGTGCGCTCTCGCTCACCACCTTCAAGTGCTCGCGCTGGCTCTCCGAGAGAGGGCCAAACTCCCCATCCAGAAGCATCTCCAGGTACCCGACGATCGTGGTCAGCGGCGTGCGCAGTTCGTGGGCAGCCGCCGAGAAGAAACGGGATTTTACCTCGGCCAGTCGCGCTTCGACGCTTGTGACGACCGGCCTGAGGTTCTGCCGAACTGGGGCCAGCCGCTGGTCAGACATCTCCACTACAATGACTCCTCTACGTTGAATAGGGGATACGCTTCGCCTGGCAAAATCCGAGGGATTCACCCAAGCCTTACTCTCGACCCTATTCTAGCAGGGAAACCTTACAACACATATTACAAATGGGGGATCAGGCCGCGTTCAAAAACAAGTTCGTACTTTTTCGGGCGAAATCGCCCAGGATAACAGGGGGAAACCGAGTCGTTTTTGAACGCTTACTTAGGCGAGGACTCGAACCTGTAGCCAAGACCGCGCTCGGTGACGACGTAATGCGGGTCGCGGGGATCCGCCTCTATCTTCTGGCGCAAGCGATGGATGTGGACGCGGAGGGTGTCTTCGAACATCTCTTCCAGGGGCCACAGGCGGCGCAGGAGAAAGTCCGTAGTAACAGTCCGGCCTGCGTTGCGTATGAGGATATACAGGAGCTTGGTTTCCGTCGGTGTGAGATCAATCTGCTGTCCATCGACGACAGCCTGCTGATGGGTGAAATCCACACCCAGGCGGTCGTCTATCCGGGTGATTGGCTCGAGCGTGTAGGCAAAGTCGCCGATGCGGCGCAGCACCCGCTGCACGCGGGCGAGCATCTCGCGTGGGCTGAAGGGCTTGATGATATAATCCTCGGCAAAGCGCTCGATGCCTTGAATCACGGTATCCTCGTCGTCCACCGCGGTCAGCAGGACGATCGGCAGATCGCTGAATTCCTGCACAGCCTCGCAGAACTCAAAGCCGGTCATGCCGGGCATCATGATGTCCACGATAGCCAGGTGAGGCAATCCTCGCCGCGAGATGATGTCCAGGGCCTCCTGCCCGGAGGCAGCGATGAACACCTCAAAGCCCGCGTGATCGAGCTTGAGCTCGAGCAGGCGTCGGATCTTGGGGTCATCGTCCACCACGAGAATACGTTGAATCTCAGGCACGGCCATCAACCCTCCAATGTCTAGTATAGCGCAACTTGCGCAGGAGTCAACGTCGGCACATTGCAAGGAGTGCATTTGCCCCCTGGGGCAGCGGGCGCTCGGTTTCCAGCG